>NZ_JABMCX010000084.1 GCF_013179505.1 Paenarthrobacter sp. CM16
CACCGCGATCAGGGCGAACACCAGCGCGCCCAGTGCGAACGGCGCACCCACAATGTAGGCGAGTACGACGCCGGGAAGCACCGCGTGCGACACGGCGTCGCCCATGAGGGACCAGCCGATCAGGACGAGCCAACAGCTCAGGACGGCACAGACCACCGCGGCGATGGCCGTGGTGGCCAGCGCCCGCACCATGAAGTCGTAGCTCAGGGGTTCCAGCAGGAATTCCACAGCTCAGCCCCTGTTCATGACGTCGAGGCCAAAGGCTATGGCCAGGTTTTCCGGTTGGAGCACGGTGTCCGGGCTTCCATGCATCAGCACCTTGCGCATCAGGAGCACGGCTTCATCGCAGAGTTGCGGTAGTGCATGGAGATCGTGGGTGGAGATCAGTATGGTGGCGCCGTCCTCCGCCAGCTCGCGGAGGAGGCGGGTGATGGTTGCCTCTGACCGCTTGTCCACTCCGGCGAACGGCTCGTCCAGCAACATCATGGTGGCACCTTGGGCAATGCCGCGGGCCACGAAGGCCCGCTTCTTCTGCCCGCCGGACAGCTGACCGATCTGCCGGTCGGCAAACTCGCCCAGCTCAACCCGCTCCAAGGCATGCTCGACGGCGTCCCGATCGGCTTTGCGGGGCCGGCGCGTGAATCCGAGGTGCCCGTAGCGGCCCATCATCACCACATCCCGGACCGACAGGGGGAAAGCCCAGTCCACGTCCTCGCTCTGGGGCACGTAGCCGATTCCGGCTTCCTTGCGCATCTTCACCGGTGGCTCGCCGTTGATGAGGACCTTGCCGGAGTCGGGTTTCACCATGCCCATGATGACTTTGAACAGTGTGGACTTGCCCGAGCCGTTCATGCCCACCAGGCCGCAGATCCGGGAGTGTTCCAACGTCAGGGATGCCGAGTCCAAGGCCAGGACTTCACCGTAGTGGACGGTGACGTTCTCAACGGAGATGGCGTGGGTGCTCATGACGTTCCTCCTGTGAGTGCCGTGGTGATGACTTTGGCGTCGTGGCGGATGAGGTCGAGGTAGGTGGGAACGGGCCCGTCGGCTTCGGAGAGGGAATCGACGTACAGCGTCCCGCCGAACGTTGCGTCCGTAGCTCCCACCACCTGCTGCATGGGGGCGTCGGAGACAGTTGATTCACAGAACACTGCCGGAACCTGGTTTTCTTTCACGAACTCGATGGCCCGGGTGATCTGCTGGGGCGTGGCCTGTTGCTCGGCGTTGACGGCCCATATGTAGACCTCTTTGAGGCCGGCATCCCGGGCAAGGTAGGAAAAGGCACCTTCGCAGGTGACCAGCGCCCTTTGCTTTTCCGACAGGACGGCGAGCTTGGACACCATTTCGTCCTGCACGGACTGTAGCTGGGCGTTGTAGGACTTGGCGTTGGCCTCGAACTCTGAAGCGTGGGAAGGGTCGAGCTTCGCGAAGGCCTTGGCCATGTTCCCGGCGTAGATCTGGACGTTCTTGGGTGACATCCACGCATGGGGGTTGGGCTTGCCCTGGTATGAATCCTCGGCAATGGGCATGACGTCCACGCCGTCACTGACCACGGCATGCGGCACGTCGAGGTCCTCCACGAACTGGGCAAACCACGCCTCAAGGTTGAGCCCGTTATCCAGGATCAGGTCGGCTTGGGCGGCTTTGCGGATGTCGCCTGGGGTGGGCTCGTAGCCGTGGATTTCGGCACCGGCTTTGGTGATGGATTCGACGCGAAGCTTGTCCCCGGCAACGTTCTTGGCAATGTCTGCCAACACAGTGAACGTGGTCAGCACCACGGGCTTGTCATCGCCCTCCGCGGAGGAGTTACCTCCGCAGGCAGTGACTCCCAGGGCAAGGGCAATGATGGTCAGGACAGCGGCGAAACGGCGGACATCTTTGGCGCGCCGAAACGAAAAGTTAGGCATACCGAAAAGTGTAGCCAAGCAAGGCCTACCCGGCAAAGCTAGGCTGGTGTTATGGGCACACTTTCCACCAAGGCATCCTTGTACAGATTCACTGCCCTCGATGCCCTTGCCGTAGCCGTCTACCTCGCTTTTACCGCTTACTTCACTTTTGCCGGTGAATCCGTGGAACGACTGGTGTTGCAGCTCTTTCCCGAGCCGGCCACCGCATCCTATGCCGTTAATGCGATCTTCTATGCCGGGGTCGGAATATTCGCGGTGGCCTCAGCCTGGCGCGTCATGGGGAGGGACCTCAAGATCCTGGGCACCAGGCCTTGGTTCACCCTGGGGATGGTCCCGCTGGCCATTGTGGTGATGCTCATCCTCACGGCCATCCTGGTGGCGGCATTCGGCACAGCCCAAAGCTCCGAAAACCAGCTGGGCATCCAAGGCCTGCTGCAGCAAGTACCGGCGTGGCTGATGGTGCCACTGCTTGTGCTGCTGGGCCCGTTCGTTGAGGAGTACCTGTTCCGTCACTTGTTGATCGGCAAGTTGTCCCGCTACCTGAACATCTGGATTTGCTGCGTGATCTCCGTTGTGGTCTTCGCGTCCATCCATGTGGTGGGCCGCGAAGGATTGGTGTTGTCCGCCCTTGCACCGTATCTGGGCATGGCCGTGGTCCTCGTGGCGGTCTATGTCTGGACCGGGAAAAACCTGATGTTCTCCTACTTCGTCCACGCCGCCAAGAACCTCATGGCCGTAGTCCTCATCTACGCCATCCCTTCCGAACTGCTGCCGGGCTAGGAGTCGCTCCTCCCCTTCAACACCACGCGATGACTGCCCGAGGTCCTTCCCGTGATGTAGACCTTCACGCCATAGGTGGCGTTGGAGCCGCCTGGATAGCGGTAGGCCTCCCCCGGGTTGTACACCGGCGGGCTGTCCGGGTCCGCCGCGTTGCCTGGGCCGAACTCGATCACGTCATCCCCTACCCGGTAGGCCCCCATCCCGGAGGTCAGTTGGAAGGTCCCCGAGCCGGCGCAGGCATCCTCAACCCCGGTCAGCTGGCCACCCGCGCGGAAGGTCAGCTCCAGGGCGTATGAGGTTTCGGCGCCGTCGAAGTCCAGTTCCAGATCCACTGTTCCGTCCGCAACGTTCGGCGTGACCGTGATGGACGTTGCCAGTCGATGCTCCACGGCGGGGCGGTTGCCGAAGTCCATGGCGGCACTGAAGCGTCCTTCGTGGACCAAAGGGTAGATGCCGTCCGAGCGCTGCAGGTCTACCGGCAACGGCAGGTAGAAGTTGGCACTGAGTTCGTCTCCGAGGCGAACCGCGGGACCATCGACAACGGCGCGCCGGCTGCGGAATGGCCCGAGGTCGAAGAAGCTTCGGGAGAGCCGCACATCCGTCAGGATCGCCTCACCATGGCTGAAGCGCAGGAAAGTGGGATTGGTGGCAAGTCCGGAGCCGATGCCGGCAGTGACGTCGTCGCACCCGCCAAAGACCGTGGCAACGCTCCGGCCGCTCCGGAACCGATGGATCCCACAACTGGCCAACACGGCATGTCCGGGAGCCATGGCAGCAGGAAGGTTCTCAGTTGCCTGCGCGCAGGGCAGTTCCGCTGACAACCATGGATCAAGCCGGACCTTGGCCAAGGCCTTTGCCGGCTCCAGCAACGGGAATTGCTGCAACCAGGCCGCAGCAGCAGCGAAATCGCTGTTCCCGTCTTGGAGCGCCAGACGGCGATACAGCAACTGGAAGGCTTCGGCGTCGAACCTGTTCCATTGATCCTGCCTCCGCGAGAACAAGGACTCCGCACTGCCATCGCTGCTGAACCACGGCAGGAAAGCCGTGAGGTTGGCACGGACGTGGTCCAGTACTTCGGGCCGGTGGGCATAATCGGCAATAGCCAGCAGCGACGGATTGGTTACGGCAGTGGCGTAGAGGGGGCTTCGTTCGGAGTACATCCCGTCCGGCAGTTGGTCGATCCCCTCGGCCAGCCACTGGCCAATGCGTTGCTGGATGTCCGGACGAGGATCGCCCTCCGATTCGTGCAGTGCATGGATGCGGGCCAGCGCGGCACACAGCTCCCAGCGGTGGTTGGGCGTGTGGACGCCGCCGCTTACCAGGGCGTCAGTAATACGCCCGACGACGCCGCGAAGCCGGCTGACGGTCCCGGCCAACCCGTCGCTGCGGGAACCCAGGATCTCCAGGGCAATGCAGGCGTCATTGATGGTGAAGGCAGAGTCCGGGGGCGAACTCAGGTTGGTACCGTCAAACAGGCCGGTTGGTCCCTGCAGGTGCTCGAGCCTTGCAATGCAATCGGCCATGAGCCCAGGCAGTCTGGCCGAACCCGCCTGAACGGATCCGGGTTGCGTGTAGACCGTGGCCAAAGCCAGCAACCTGCCCATGGCGGGGCGGTGCGCCAAAGCTGCCGCACCGCCGTCGGACGCTTCGATCATGGTGGTGACCTGGCGATCGGCCGCCCCCACCAGCCGGTCCAGGAACGATGCGTCCACGGCAACTGATGCTGTTTGCTGATTCACTGTTGCCCCTAATCCTTCAGTCCGGCGCTGACGTCGGCGTTGAGTACATATTTTTGGAACACCGCGAACACCAGCACCAGCGGGAGGATGGAGATCACGGAGGCACCCAGCAGCACGGGCCAGTCGATGTTTTCCGCCCCCACAATGCTGCGCAGGGCCACCTGGAGGGTGTACCACTTGGGGTCGTTCAGCACGATCAGCGGCCAGATGTAGTCATTCCACCGCCACTGGAAAGAGAAGATGGCCAGGGTGAACAGGATGGGCTTGGACAGCGGGAGCATGATCCGGAAGAAGATGGCCAGCTCGCTGGCGCCGTCGATCCTGGCCGAGTGCAGGAGGTCGTCCGGGACCGTCAGGAAGAACTGGCGGAACATGAACACACCCGTGGCCGTGAGGACAGACGGCACAATGATGCCCGCCAGGGAGTTGTACAGGCCCAGATCACGGATGACGGAGAAGGTCGGGTTCAGTATCACTTCAGTGGGCAGCATGGTGGTGGCCAGGATGCAGACGAAGAAGAGCCGCGTTCCTTTGTTGTTGTACTTGGCCAGCGCGTAACCGGTGCAGGCACTGAAGAAGACGGTGAGGACCGTGGTGACCAGTGAAACCGTGGCGGTGTTGATGAAGTACCGGGCAAAATCAACCCGTTCCCAGGCATCCACGAAACCCTGGAACGTCCACTCGCGGGGAATCATGGACAGGGGGTAACTGAACAGCTCACTTCCGGGCTTGAACGAGCTCAGGAGGAACCACAGCAGCGGCAGGGCATAGATGGCCACGATGACCCACAGCACGGCCGTGAGCGGAGCGGAGAGGTTCTTCCGTTTGGCGCGGCCCGGTCCGGACTTCCCGGAGGGCCGGGCTCCTGCAGCGGGCGGCAATTTGGTAGCTGTTGCCATGGTTCAGCCCTTCTTCTTGTTGAAGCGCAGCTGGATCAGCGCGATAGCCAACAGGACCACCATCAGCACCATGGAGGCAGCACTGGCGTAGCCAACCTTGGATTGCTCGAAGCCGGTCTTGTAGATGTACTGGACAATCAACGTGTTCTCCGTTCCCGGCCCGCCGTTGGTGAGTGCCTGGATCATGGCGAACTCCTTCATTGCGTGGATGGTGGAGAGCAGGATGACCATGAACGACGTCGGTGCGATGCCGGGCAGGATCACATGCCGGAACCGCTGCCAGGCATTGGCGCCATCCAGTTCGGCCGCCTCCAGGAGGGCCTCGGGGATGTTCTTCAGCGCCGCGATGAACAGCAGCATGTTGAAGGCCGTACCACCCCAGGCCGAGGCGAAAATGACCACCATCAACGCGAGGTTCCCGTTGCTGGACCACGGCACCGGGCCGCCGCCCAAGGTGGTGATGACGAAGTTGACGAAGCCAAAGTCCTGGCCGAACATCCATTTCCAGATGACACCCACCACGATCGGCGAGATCAGCCACGGCAGGAAGATGATCACCTTGGCCGCAGTCCTCCCCCGCGTGGCTTTGCTGACCAGGAGGGAAGCGATGCCCAGGGACGAGACGTAAACCAACGGAACCGAGAGGACGGTGTACAGGAACGTCCTGGTCAGAGCTGCATAGAAGGTGCTGTCGGCAAACAGCTTCTGGAAGTTGGCAAGACCAATGAAGTTCAGCTTGCCCACGCCGCGGTAGTCAGTGAACGAATAGATCAGCCCCAGCGCACCGGGCCAAACAAAGAACACCAGGAACAGCACCACGTTGACGCCAACAAGGATCAGCGGAGCGATGACATAGCGGTTGCGCCGCCGTTGTTGGGACTTGCTGCGCACCGCCGGTGAGCCGGGCTGCTCCGGCCTCACCGCCGGGCTGAGCGTTGAATTAGCCATGGCTTAGGCGCCATTGTAGAGCTTCACGATGTTCTCCACCGTGGTCTTGGCATCCTGGCTGCCGCCCAGCATCTTCACGGTTTCCTCCCTCAAGGGGTCACCGGAGAAGGGAGTCTCTGCATAGGCCTCTGCCACGACGCGCTTGATGGCGTTGTCGCCCTTGGCCTCGTTCCCGGCGATCTGCTGCTGGTAGAGCTCAAAAGAGGCCTGCTGGTAGGGATATTCCACCTTCAGGCTTTCCTTGACCGGCAGGTAGCCGCCAAGCTTGGCGAACTCGGTGTAGTTGGCGTCATCGTAGAACCAGTCGATGAACTTTTTGGCTTCGTCGTCCGCGCCGGTGTCCTTGAAGGCCACCATGAAGCCGCCGCCGAGGTTGGTGGCGTTGACTTCCTTCTTGGGCAGCGGCACGGACAGCCACTCGAAGTCCTTGATGTTCTTGTTGAAGTCGGCCACCTGCCAGCTGCCCGAATAGTAGGCGGCAACCTGCCCGCTCTTGAACATGGCGTTGCCGTCTTCTCCGCTAAGCCATACGGACTTGGGCATGGTGGTGTCATCGTTGATCTTCTGGAAGTACTCCAACGTCTCAACAGCCTTCTCATCGGCGGCATACTTGTCACCGTTCTTTGCAAAGGCGTCGCTGCCGAACTCGTACATCATGGCGCGCAAGCGGTGGCCGGAACGGTCCATCACCATTCCGTACTTGGCCCCGGCCTTCTCGCGGACCTGGTTCACGGCTGCTACGAATTCGTCCCAGGTCCAGCTGTTTTCGATAGCCGTGGGGTAGGCCACCCCGGCTTTGTCGAAGAGGCTCTTGTTCACGAACAGGCCTACCGCCGTGAGGTCGGACGGGATGGCGGGCAATGTTCCGTCGGGGGCCGTCTGCAGGAATTTTTCATCAATGTTCCGGGCCTTGGCAATATCGCTGAGGTCCTGGAGCTGATTCACCCAGATGGGGTCCAGGCTCGTGACGCGTGCCAGCGCCGGAAGGTCGTTGGCCGTTGCGGCGTTCTTCAGCTTGGTGGTGATGTCCGCAGTGGGTACGTCCACCACCTCGATGGTGATTCCGGTGGCTTCCTTGTACTTCGCCGCAGCCGCGGCGAAGGCGCCACCCTGGTTGGTGTCCCCTGAAAGGACCAGTTGGAGGGTTTTGGCACCGCCCTCGGCGGAGGCGCCACCACCGCTACAGGCAGAAAGTCCGACCGCGAGGGCGGAGAGGCCGAATGCCGTCAATCCGAACTGCCTGCGGCTGATGCTGGAGATGCGTGTCTGCTCTGACAATGCTCTGTCCTTTTCTCACGGGGCTGCCGGCCCGGGGGCCCGACTGCGGAACTAGGACGTGGCGCGGGGGCCACGCTGCCTTGGTAGGAAAAGCCTTTCCTGCACCAACTGTGATCTATGTCATGACAATATGTCAAGGTGATGTATGCACATCTCTAACGATGGAGAAGCGAACAGCCGCGTCCTAGGCAACTCTCAAAACCCGGACCAAACATGACCGCAAAACCCTACCCGACCACCCGTCGTCGGGAATAGCGTGGGAGGCATGACACTGAACATCCAGGTAGTAGTCGATTGCAAAAAGCCGCATGACCTCGCCGACTGGTGGGCCGAAACGCTGGAATGGAACGTGGAGCCGCAGGACGAGGCGTTCATCCGGTCCATGATTGAGCAGGGGTTCGCCACCGAGGACCAAACCATCACGCACAACGGCAAGCTGGTGTGGGCCGAGGGCTGCGCGATCGTGCCTGCTGAGGACACAGACCCCAAGACCGGCCGGCGCATCCTGTTCCAAACCGACCCAAAGGAAAAGTCCGTCAAGAACCGCGTGCACTGGGATGTCAGGCTGGACGGCCGGGACAAGGATGACGTGCGCAAACAACTTGAAGCCCGCGGCGCCAAATACTTGTGGACCGCCAACCAGGGACCGCACCAATGGCACACCATGGCCGACCCCGAGGGCAACGAGTTCTGCATCAGCTAAGGCCATTACTAGACTCGGAGTGTGAACAACGATCTCCCTGCCAAGGTTTCCGATATCTTTGACCCCTCACGCTGGCGCACAGTTTCCGGCTTTGATGACTTCAAGGACATGACCTACCACCGGCAGGTAGAGCGTTCCGCGGACGGCACCGCCAAGGACCTCCCCACCGTCCGGATCGCATTCAACCGCCCCGAAGTCCGCAATGCGTTCCGTCCGGGCACGGTGGATGAGCTCTACCGTGCCATGGACCACGCACGCATGACGCCGGACGTTGCCACGGTGCTGCTCACTGGCAACGGACCTTCGGAAAAGGACGGCGGACACTCGTTCTGCTCAGGCGGCGACCAACGGATCCGCGGACGCGACGGCTACCGCTACCAAGTAGAAGGTGCTGCCGGGGACTCCGCTGAGTTTATCGACCCCGCCCGCGCAGGCCGTCTGCACATCCTGGAAGTCCAGCGGCTCATGCGGACCATGCCCAAGGTGGTCATCGCCGTCGTCAACGGTTGGGCGGCAGGCGGCGGCCACTCCCTGCACGTGGTCAGCGACCTCACCATCGCCTCGCGCGAGCACGGCAAGTTCAAGCAAACGGACGCCACGGTGGGAAGTTTCGACGCCGGATACGGCTCGGCGCTGCTGGCCCGCCAGATCGGGCAGAAAGCCGCGCGGGAGATCTTCTTCCTGGCCCGCGAATATTCCGCGGAGGACATGGTTCGCATGGGCGCCGTGAACGAAGCCGTGGACCACGCCCGGCTCGAAGAAGTTGCCCTGGAGTACGCCGCTGACATCGCCCGCCAGTCGCCGCAGGCCATCCGGATGCTCAAGTTCGCCTTCAACCTGGCCGACGACGGTCTGGCGGGCCAGCAGGTCTTCGCCGGCGAAGCCACCCGCCTGGCATACATGACGGACGAAGCCGTGGAGGGCAAGGAAGCGTTCCTGCAAAAACGCGATCCCGATTGGTCCAGCTTCCCCTACTACTTCTAGGACTCACCCAGTGGACATTGATCCCGTACTCAAAGCCCTGATGGCCGCCCTCCACGGCGAGGGTCCCGCCGTCGAAATCGTCCTTGACCAAACCGGCGCGCCACGGGCTGTCCCCGTAGAGACCGGCGTCGAGGACGCGGCAGTGGTGGTGCGCACCTCCGGTTCCACGGGCACCCCCAAGGCCACCGTCCTGACCATCGATGCCCTTGCAGCATCCTCTGTCTCCACGGCCATGGCCCTGCGCGGCGAAGGGCAGTGGTTGCTGGCGCTCCCCCTGCAGTACGTGGCCGGTGTCCAGGTGCTGGTCCGCTCACTCTATGCAGGCACGCGGCCGTGGGTGATGGACCAGTCCAACGGCTTCACACCGGAGGCCTTCACCGCTGCCGCCGAGGAACTCACGGACAAGATCCGCTTCACGTCCTTGGTTCCCACGCAACTGCAGCGGCTCCTGGACTCCCCCGCGCCGGAAACCCTGGCCGTCCTGCGCCGCTTCAACGCGATCCTGCTGGGCGGCGCTCCCGCTTCCGCTGAGCTCCTGGCATCCGCTCGCGCCCAGGGACTCAAAGTGGTGACCACCTACGGCTCAGCCGAGACGTGCGGCGGGTGCGTGTACGACGGCGAGCCGCTGGACGGCGTCGAGGTCCGCATCGGCGAAGGCGAACTGGAAGGCCGCATCCTGCTCGGTGGCGACACCGTGGCGGCGGGATACCTCGATGCCGCCCGCGCCTCGAAGGCTGCATTCTTCGAAGAAGACGGCGTCCGCTGGTACGTTACCGGCGATCTCGGCGAGCTCTCCGACGACGGCACGCTCACCGTGCTGGGGCGGGCGGACGACGTCATCATCACCGGCGGCGTCAAGGCCTCTGCCGCCTATATCCAAAGCCGGTTGGAAGGGCTCGACGGAGTCACCGCGGCTTTCGTCACCGGCGTCCCGTCGAGGGAATGGGGCCAGGCCGTGGCAGCCTACGTTGCCGTGACCGATCCTTCCCCCGAGGGCCTGAAGGGATTCACCGCCCGCCGCGAGCAAGCACTGGGGGTCCTCGCACCTAAAACAGTGCTGGCGGACAAGGAACTCCCCATGCTTCCCAATGGAAAGCCGGACCGTATGGCCATGATTGACCAGCTTTCGACCCTGCATCAGGGACAATAGACAAGTTCTGCCATCACCCCCTGGCTCAAGATCAACCGCGAAACACACGAGGTACTACACGTGGCGACAGCTGCACAATGGATTCAAGGAGCCCGGCTCCGCACACTGCCCGCGGCCATCGCGCCGGTCCTTATCGGGTCGGCAGCGGCGTACGAGCTCCAAGCGTTCCGGCTGCCGAATGCCATCCTGGCCGCGCTCGTGGCGCTCCTGCTCCAGATCGGCGTGAACTACGCCAACGACTACTCCGATGGCATCCGCGGTACCGATGAGGACCGCGTAGGCCCCCTGCGCCTTGTAGGCTCCGGCGCCGCACTTCCGGAACAAGTGAAGTGGGCCGCGTTCGGACTGTTTGGCGCTGCGATGATTTGCGGCCTGATCCTGGTGATCATCACCCAGTCATGGTGGCTGATCCTGGTGGGCATCGGATGCGTCCTGGCCGCCTGGGGATACACGGGCGGCAAGAATCCCTACGGCTACATGGGCTTGGGAGACATCTTTGTCTTCGTGTTCTTCGGGCTCGTTGCCACGCTCGGCACCACCTATACCCAGGCAGGGCAGGTCAGCCTGGCGGCGGTGATCGGTGCGATCGGTACGGGCCTCATTGCCTGCGCCCTGCTGATGGCCAACAACGTCAGGGACATTCCCACGGATACTGCCGCGGGAAAGCGGACTTTGGCCGTGCGCCTTGGGGACAGGCACGCCCGCGAAAGCTACGTCTTGATGCTGGCAGTCGCCATCTTGCTGGTGATCGTTCTGGCACCCACCAAACCGTGGATGCTGATCGTGCTGCTGTTGATCCCGGCATGCTTGATGCCGGCCTGGCTGATGGTGAACGGTAAGAAGCGCAAGAGCCTCATTCCGGTCCTCAAGCAGACCGGCATGATCAACCTCGGATACAGCCTGTTGTTCTCGCTGGGGCTGATCCTGAGCCGCGGCTTCTAAGTTTTTGTACAGCTAACGCCCCCAAGAAGGCTTCTTGGGGGCGTTAGCTGTACAAAAACTCCTAGACGGAGCCCGGGCGTTTGTCGTTGTTGACGGCGATGTCCGGGTTCTTTTCCACCAAGCCGTCCTCGGCTGCGGCGTCCTCAACCTCGCCGGCGGTCCTGATGGGCTTGGCCCGCCCGGAGAAACGTTCGCGCATGGCAGCCGTGGCGGCGTCGCGCTGTTTCTGGAAGAAGAGGTAGCTGATGGCGAACGCCATCAGCCCGGCGAAGATCACCGCCGGGATCAGCCCAACCCCCAAAAAGTAGAAGAGTACGAGCAACGGCGCGAAGAGCGCCAGGCGAATGAGGGAATACTTCAGGAAAGCCACTATCCAAGTTTAGCCGCCCCAATGGTTGCACTCTGATCACGGGCCTGCAGAGGGCGTCCAGTGAACGGCTTCCGGCGACTAGACTTGGTGCATGCTCCGCGTTGTAGGCGTCGTCGTTGTCCTTGTCATCTTCGTCTATGCCCTGGTGGATGTTATCCGCACGGACAAGCACCAAACACGCGGTATTTCCAAACCCGCGTGGATCATCGTGATGATCGTCCTGCCGCTGCTGGGTGCCATCCTGTGGTTCATCTTCGGCCGGCCCTATGGCAAGCCCACGGCAAAGCCCGTACGCCGCTATCCCACAGCTCCGGACGACGACCCCGAATTCCTCAGGAACCTGGAAACCCGACGCCGCAACCAGGCCGAGGATGAACGCCTGAAGAAACTCAAGGCTGACCTTGAAGCCAAGGAGCGTGAGCTGGGCGATAAGCCCTCGGGCGGCTCCGAGGAGGCGACAGGCAACGGTTTCAAACCCGGCGACGCCAAGCGCAACGAGCCGGATCCCCATGACACCGACGAGCTGAAGTAGCCGAACATGGCCCGGCAAGCCGATGGTTCACGGCAGTCACCTTCCACCACACCATCAGCCAGCGGGCCATCCGCGCCGTCCGCGCCATCCGCGCCGCCACCACGTCCGGGCATTGCCCTGTCCGCGCCGCCACCCATCACAGCGGTGGTCAAGCCACCCGGCGCCGCACGGCTGTCCCGAACCCTGTGGGTTGCCTCATTTGTGTCGGGAATCGCGGTAGTCATCTTTGGCTTCCTCGGCCGTGACGCTAGCTTCGAGCGGCTGAAGGGTGTTATCTCAGGCATGGTTCCCGAAGGGGACGCCCAGTCTGTTGAGGGGGCCACCGCCGTCGTCTTTCTGGGAAGCCTCGCCATGATCGCCCTGGTAGTGGCCATGGAGGCAGTGCTGCTGGCGGTGCTTTTCAAACGCCGTGTCTGGGCCCGTTGGACCTTGGCACCCCTGGTCCTGCTGCACGCTGTGGTCACGGTGATTACCGCCGACTTCGTGGTGGCTCCGGGAGCGGACGGAATCTTGACCACTGTATTGTTGGCGGCCCAGTTCATCCTTGCCGCGGCAGGGCTGATCCTGTTGTTCTTCCCCTCGGCTACTGCCTGGCTGCTCAGCGAAAAGTACAGCGAACGGCTTACCGAACGGCGGGCATAGCGGCCAGCAACCCTTCGCAACTTCGCATCACCACACGGCACGCTTCCAGTGCCGAGGGCTCGGTCATGGGATTCTCGGCGATCAGCCGCCAACGGTTCAAGCAGGTCCGGGCGGCCTCGTTGACCTGCCGGGGATCCGCTTCGGGATCCAGGCCCAGCCTCAACCAGGCAGTGCTGCCGCGGCCACCCACCAGCCGTTCCGCTTCAGCTTCCTGCTCTTCGCCCAGTCCCACCCCACCGGTACGCAACGCAGTAAGGAGTTTGAGCTCCCTGAACTCGTGGGCCCCGGCCTGAAGCCGTTCCAACGCCTCCTCCAGCCGCTCTGCCCGGTCCCGCGGAGCACCGCGCACCAATGACTCCAAACCCACCACGACGGCCCGGGCCTTCAGTGCCTCGGCGCGGCTCTGGAACAGGTAGCCGATGCTGTCCAGCAGCGTACCCAGTCCGCTGCGTCGGGCGAGTTCGTGAGCCAATTCCGTGGGATCAGTGGTTCCGCCCCGGATCAGGGCAACACCCAAACGGATCCCGAACAGGCCGAACCTTTGGACCAAGGATGCCTTGATGGACGGTTCCAGGCCTTGGGGCCCCGGGGAGCGGACAAAACGATCTGCCGACAACATCAGCCGTTCCCGCTGGTTCCGGTCCATCTGCGCCAACAGCATCATGGCCTCACAGTCCGCTTGGCGCATGGTCCGTGAGCTTTGGGCCAGCAATCCGGCAACGGGGACCACGCCCAGCGCCAGGGGTTTGAGGTTTTGGTCGCGGCTGTACCTGTCGGCGATCACTGC
This sequence comes from Paenarthrobacter sp. CM16, assembly GCF_013179505.1. Taxonomy (GTDB): domain Bacteria; phylum Actinomycetota; class Actinomycetes; order Actinomycetales; family Micrococcaceae; genus Arthrobacter. The sequence goes on from NZ_JABMCX010000084.1 coordinate 13,662, forward strand.
TGCAGAAATCAGGGAGTCGATCCTTCCCGCGCCGATCTCATCTGCCCTGGACAGGACTGCCAGGGTATTGACGGTAGCGGATCCACCGGCTGCGGTGTCCTTGAAGGATTCCAGGAACCGGACATCGGAGGCGTGCAGGTGCCGCATGAGATAAATGACAGCGTCCGCAGCCGTGGGTTCGTCTTCGGGCAGCAGGAAAGCCGTTGACCGTCCGGAGACCTCCCCGGACAAGGAAGAGATGCCGGGGGTATCAATCAACGTCAGTCCCCGGAGCCGGGCTGATGGCCAGTCCACCACCAGGCGCTCCACGTCCTGGGCCGGAGTATCTCCCAGAGACAGGACCAGGCGGCCGTCTTCGCGCTTCACGGGAAGGTTTTGGGGGCCGCCCTTGAACGGGTAGAGGGTGATTCCGGGACTGTGACCGTGTTGGTACCACGTGACCACACGGGTGCATTCACCGGCGTCCGTTGGGGCGATTTCTTCGCCAATGATCGCATTGAGCAGTGTTGATTTCCCGGCCTTGACCATCCCGGCAACAGCAATGCGCAAGGGCCCTTCAAGCCTGCGGTCCAGTTCATCCACCACCGCGAGCGCGGCGGCGTCGTCGTGGAAGACCTCCCGTGCCTGCAAGAGCACTTCCGCCGCTCCGGCAATTCCCGGTTCCATCAGCCGGCCGGGACTGAGGAGGTTGCGGGCCGGGGCGGGCTCTCCACTGCCGGTTCTTCCTGGAGCTGCCGGGCTTCCTTCGCCAGCGCATCCACGGCCTTGAGGCGGTTCCGTATCTCCTTGGTTCTCATGTCCCGTTCCGCGGCATAGGTGGCGGCGGCTTTCTGTGCTGCCGCCACGGATTCTGCCAGGGAGCGGTGGTGCTCCTCGGCGATCTCCGTGAAATGGTCCCGGGTGGCCCGCTGAACCAGCCGCAACCTGTCCTTGAGTTGCTTTCCCACTTGGAACACAACATCGTCCACGTGTTTCCGGACCAGGACCTTCGCTTCAGCTTGCCGTTGCTTGAGCCTGGCTTCCTTGTCTTCCCGGTAGGCTTTGCGGCCCAGCATCAGGCCCGCTCCCACGGACAGCGGGTTGATGAGGGCCATCCCAAAGAGGCCGGTCAGAAGGCCAAACATCAGCACGCCGCCGTAGGACCCGCGCATCCCGATCAGCACCTTCTGCATCGGTCCGAGCCGCCCGTCTTCCATCTCCTGGATGTCAGCCACGGGGTCCAACACTCCGCCGGTATCGGAGACCTTCAACGCAGGAAGGGCAACCTCGTCTTCGGAGAAGTGTTCTGCCACTTGCGTTGCCAACCATTGGGCACGTTCGCTGGTCCAGACGAAAGTATCCGAGACCGCTGCTGCCGTGCTCTGTTCCAGCCACTGCGTGAACTGCTCCCAGGCGGGTCCGGGATCGCCTTGGTCAATGGCAAGTTCGGCCTCGCGTTGGATCCTGCGCAACCTGTCCCTCAGGTCATACTCCATGTCAGCGATGAGGTCCCCGATCCCATCGTTGAGGGTGATCTGCCAACGGGCTGAGCGTTTGCGCAGCGAATCGGCGTCGTCCTTTGCCGCGTTGAGGCCCGCGATCATCTGCGGAGTTCCCGCCGGATTTTCCAACGCTTCAAGTTCCGACTGGAGCGCCAGCCTGAAGTTTTCGCTGACGGACAACAGGTCATTGCTGACAGATCTGCGCTGAATCCTGGCCGCCCCGCCAACGATGTTGTTCCGCAGGTGGGCGATCAGCGCCGGAAATCCCGATTCGACGTTCAGCTCGGCGTCTTGCAGCCTCGCGGCGTGGAGCCGCAGCTCCGAGGACACGGGAAACAGCGGAATATCGGGGCCGACGTCAGCCAGGTGGTTGTGATCCAGCTCGGCGATCCGGCGCCAGCTCGGATAAAGGTCAGTCTTGGACAGTACACACACAACGTTGGGACTGATGCGCATGGCTTGGCGAAGGAACCTCATCTCCGGCTCCGTGAATTCCTGGGAAGCATCGGAGACGAACACCATGGCGTGCGCCGATGGCAGGGCCGTCAGGGTGGTCAATGTGTGGGTTGAACCCAGTCCGCCAACGCCGGGCGAGTCCACGATTACCAATCCGCCGGACAGCAGTTTCCGGGGCAGGGAAACTTCGGCCGCCACAATGTTCTTCGAATTACCCGGATTGCCCTTTTCGGAGACGTAGTCCGCCAGTTGCTCCAACTGCACCGGTTGCCGTTCCAGCCCTGTTTCCGGCCCGACGGCTTCCTCTTCGGGATCGGACCCGTTCCGGCCGGGAACCAGGACAACGGCCGACGCCGGATCCCCCTGGCGGACGACAGTGGGGACAGAGGTGGCAATGTCGTCATCAACGGGGCACACGGGGGCATTCACCAAAGCGTTGATCAGTTGGCTCTTGCCTTGCTTGAACTCACCCACCACGATCACACGGACGCTGGGATCCTGCAGCCGGTTTCGCGTATTCTCCAGGCGTCGCCTCAGATCGTTCCGGTCCCCCACCAGCGCCATACCTTGCTCCACCAACGTGGTCATGCGTGCTGTCTCGGTCACCGTGTGTCCTTTGCTCTCTCTTTTTGCGTTGCTGCCGTCCCGGGAGGCCACGAAGTGCCCGGCAGACGGTGAACTGTCTGCCGGGCACTTCCGCGGTACTTCGCGCAGCCGGTTTCGCTGCGCCGTGCACATCTGATCGGTACTAGTCGATTTCCACGTCGTTCTTGGCGATGACGGTTGAATGGTCGATGTCGTTGTATTCGACATCCAGCTCCACCTCGTTGTCCGCGATGACGGTGTTGTCCTGGACGTTGGTGTACTCGACGTCCACCTCGTTGTCCTGGATCACCGTGGAGTCGTAGTTGACCTGGACGTCTTCCACCGCGATTTCCTGCGAGTTGTCGATCTCCAGCTCGTTGTCCTGGATGACTGTGGAGTCGTAGTTGACCTGCACGTCTTCCACGTTCACGTTGGTGGAGTGATCGTCGGTGTACTCCAGGTCCACCTCGTTGTCCTTGATGATGGTGGAGTTCTCGATGTTCGTGTACTCCACGTCGCCGACTTCCAGTTCGGTCTCGTTGTTGTAGGAGTCTTTGTTGA
>NZ_JABMCX010000085.1 GCF_013179505.1 Paenarthrobacter sp. CM16
CGGATTCAACATGTTCTTCTCCGTGACGGGTTTGCTGACCACGGGTTTCGCGATCGCCGGCATCGTCCTCGGTGGCAACCCTGTGCTGGAAGACGCTGTCATCGGCAGTGTGGCATCCGCGGCGCCCGGTCTTCTCCAGGTCAATGGCGGTGAAGGCCTGGTGGACCCGCAAACACTGCTGAACCCGTCCGGCCTCGGCTGGACGGCGCTGATCGCTGCAGCCGTCACCATCTTCACGTCCCTTGGCTGGATTGCCAGCGTCAGGGAGGGGCTCCGTGGGGTGATGAACGCTGATCCGCTCATGCGCAACGGTCTTCTTCAAAAGCTCATCGACGCCGGCACCTTGGTTCTCCTCGGGGTCATCCTGATCATCAGCGCCGGCGCGTCCCTGATTTTCGGAACAGCGGCCGATTGGTTCATCGACCTGTTGAAGCTGGACGAGGCAGTGGCCGCACCTATCGCCTCCACCGTCAAGATTGTGGTTCCCCTCCTTTTGAACTGCGCGACGGCGGCAGTACTGTTCCGGATCGCAGGCGGCCTGAAGCTGGGGCGCCGCGCGTTCCTGGAAGGGGTAGTGCTGGCCGGCGTGGGGACCACTGTCCTCCAATTCTTCAGCACCGAACTTCTTGCCCGCTCCGGAAATAATCCGGTCCTGGCATCGTTTGCCATCATTATCGGCTTGTTGATCTGGTTCAACCTGGTAAGCCAGGTGTATCTCGTCTCAGCGTCGTGGTCGGCCATCCGTGAGGCAGATACTGAATCAGGGGAGGCTCCACGCAAGAAAGTCCTGGGGTCCCGCCGCGTTATGCCCCGCACCTGACAGTCCTTTTCCCAAGGGAGACGCCATGAACAATCAACTGTGGATCGGCTGTCTCCTCGGGGCTGCCGTCGGCCTGATCGTGGGCCAACTGATCTTCAACTCCCCGTTCCTGGGCATCCTCATCGGAGTGGGGTTGGGGGCCCTCGTGGGCGCAGCCGTGGGACCCCGCCGCAGCTAGGGTGCCTGCACCAGCCCCTCCCAGGCAACGGTCCAGTCAGCGGGGAACCCGGGTGCGTGTCGTGCCGGGCCGTTGTCCCAACCGGCGGCCATGAGGGCCACAGCAGCCAGAAGCCCGCCATTGCCCGGAAGGTACAGCGGCAACGAGTCTGTCTGTCTGTTGTGGCCGTTGGCCAGGACTGTGTTCTTGCCGGCGTTCAGGAGTAGCGCATCAACGGCGGCTTCCGGATCCTCCAGCCGCGCGGCAGTCATGGCCATCACCGGATAGTCCCAACCCCAGGTGCTGCCCCAGTCCCAATCGGCCAGGACATCGGACAGTGTGGCCCGCATGAGGTCCGGATCAATGAGGTCGGTCTGCGGAAGGACCCCGAGCGCACAGAGCATGGAGGGGTGGTCGGTTCGTATGGTGAAGGGCTCCACGTCGATCGCGGCATACACGCCGTCCACCACCCGTGGTGGAACCAGGCCATCTGCTACCTCAGACCATGCCGGAACAGGTTCCAGCCCCAGCCTCGCCCGCCACGCCGAAGCCGTCCGCAGGCCCCACTGCCAATACGCCAATTCGAAGGTGGGATTGGTGACCTTGGACCGGATCGCGCCGTAGCTTTCCTGCGCCGGAATCAAGGGAGGCCCCAGTTCAAAGCCGCGCGAGGTGGGGTGGGCAAAGCTTGCCATGAAGGCGGCTGACTCAAAGACAATCTCCGCGAACTCCTCCAGCACCTGCCTGCCCGGGTTGGCCCGGTACACCAACTCAGCCAAGTGGATGGGATGGGGTTGCTGCCAGATCAGGAATGTGCCGATGGGGCTTGGGCTTTCCCGTCCGTCCGGGCCCACCTGTTTGGGCCAGCGGACGCCGTCGAATCCTTGCGTTTTGGCTGTTTGCCGGGAGGTTTCCAGCACGCTGGTGTACCAGCGCAACGATGGCAGGAGCAGTTCCACGCGGTTCCAGTGCGCAAAGTGCGCGGCATGCCACCAGTGCATTTCCAAGTGGAAGCGGCCACGCCACGAATTGCACACAAGCCCTGTCTCCTGCGGGGGTAGCGAGCCGGAGCAGTTGATCGCCGTCAGGTACTGGGACAGCACAATCCGCCGTTCCAATTCCTTGGCCCGCGGATCGTCGGTGGCATCGAGTTCGATCGCACCTCCCGAAGACCAGAACGCCGGCCAGTGGGTGGCAGAGGCCTCGATGACGGAACCTGCAGGTGAAAGTCCGACGCCGTTTCCCGCCTCCGCGGGGACGGTTTGCTGCTGTGCCTGGTTGGCGGAGCTGTTGTTGCCCCTGGGGATGCATTCGCCATCGCCCGCCGACAGGAAAGCCACTGAGAAGTCCAGCGCTGGTATGCCGGCACCAGTCCCGGATGAAACCAAGGCAAGGAGAAGTTCATGCCGGCCAACCTGTTCCACCGTCAGGTTCCCGCCTGTGATCACCACGTGGTAGCGGGAATCGTCCAGTTCCCGGTGAGCTGTCCAGGCTGCGGTTCCAGGGTCCTCCTTCACCGGTGTCGGTCCTGTGAGTTTGGTGGTGTGGGCGTCCGGTCGGTTCCAGTCCGCGGCGTCATGCCAGGCCTCGGACCCGTAGGGGAACCCGATGCCCACCAGCAGACCTGCCTCAAGGGCAGCCGACTCGACGCGAAAGCCCAGCTCATCCCGGTCCGGGTGGCACGCCGTCGTGACTTTGACCCGGTGGCCGGCCAGCATGAAGCTGCTGGTCACCGTGCCCGTCCAGAGGTCGAGCGTTTGTTCAGTATCGGCGATGTCCGCAGGCACGAGGGGTCGGTCAACGCCGCCCTCCCTCCAGCGGAAGCCGAGGCGCCCCAAGTCGAGTCGGTGCGCATTGGCCCTGAGCCAGGTTTCAGCGAGGGAGGTGTCCGTTTCGCGATCGTTGACTATGTCACCCACCATGTCCACATAGGGGACCGGGCCGCGGGGCGAATCGTAGAGGACAGTGGAGCCGGCGAGGTCATACGGTTCGAGCGGCGGGACGGAGTGCCAGCCCCACTGCGCCTGCGTCCCCAGGAGTGTTCCGGGCGGCAGCTCATCGCGCGCCCCCACGGGATAGTGGGCGGGCAATGATTGCAGGCCGGTGAGGTCCATGGTGAAGGCGAACTCGCCGTTGCCCACCGAGACGGGACTGCGCGGATCCAACCTGTTTTGGCGGACATTGTGTCGCTGGACCAGTCCCTTGCGATCGATGGAAGGGGGTGGCGGGTTCATGGCAGCCTTTCGGAAATGGTTGTACCGGCGAGTGTCACTGTGTCTTCACTTTCCTCGAGAGGGAAGAACGCTGCCCTCTCGTAGGGGGTCTTATTGGGCTGATGGAGCGTCAGGAAAAGGCTGCCGTCGAGGTCGCGGGCGATCATTCCATGGCCGCCATCAGTACCCCAGAGTGGTTCGGCTTCCTGGGCCCAGGGGCCCGGCACCGTTCCTGATTCACTGCGGGCTATACCCATGGCATAACCGTTCTCGCCAAAGCTGGACCACAGCATGATGAGGTTGCCGCTGCTGAGCCTGTGGAGGAACGGGCCATCGGTAACAAAAACAGGGAATTCCCGGTCACGGACGGAGGGAACATCGAGGGCGCGCGCCCATGGCGCCTCCGAGGCACTGAAGAGGAAGACAGGAACACCTTCAGTGGTCCGGAGGTCCGGGCTGAGGCGCTGTGCCATCATGGCGCCGTCGTGCACTTGCTTCCACTCGTGGCAGAAAATGATCCACGGTGTTCCTTCTGCATCCAAGTGAAGGGTGCCGTCCAGGCATTGCCAGTTTGCGGGAGTGACAGGGCCCTCGCTCCAGGGTTCATAGGGTCCTTCGGGCTTATCGGCGGCAAGAATCTGGGTTCCACGGAGGCGGCCAGGGCTGATGAACGTCGCGAACATGTAGTAGCGCCCGTGGTATCCGTGGACCTCCGGAGCCCAGTACTGCTCCTGGCTCCAGAAGCCTGGTGGGGGCCTGAAGGCTTCGAAGGGGCCGTCCCACGTGGTCAGGTCGCTGCTCCTGTAGCAGTCGAATCCGGTGGCTTGGCCGGACCAGATGTTCTTATCCGTGCTGCCGAAGAGCAGGTAGTTTCCGGTGGCCGGTTGGGTCAGCACAAAGGGGTCCCGGATCTGGATCTGGTCCAGGCGCAGGGTTTTCACAAGGTTCTCCTCGGTCGGTAAAAATAGTTCATACCCCAAACTATTGACGAATATACACCTCCTTGATACGTTTCAGGAACCGTTTTCTGAGCCTGAAAGAAGCTTACCCAATGACGAGTAAATCCCTCCGGCGCATCCGGAAATCCATAGCTTTTGCGGCAGTTGTCAGCATGCTCGGCCTCACTGCAGCCTGTTCCGGCACATCCTCCAACCAACCCGAAGACGGGCCCGTGGAGATCCGCTTCTCATGGTGGGGCAATGCCACCCGTGCGGACCTGACAAACAAGGCCATCAAGGAGTTCGAGGCTGCCAACCCCAACATCAAGGTGAAGCCCGAGTACGGTGACATCGGCGGTTACTTCGACAAACTGGCTACCCAGGTAGCAGCCAACGACGCCCCCGACGTCATTACCATGGGTGGTGCGTACCCGGCTGAATACGCCAACCGCGGCGCCCTCCTGGACCTCTCCAAGGTGGAGGGTTCGCTGGATCTGTCCAAGATGGACCAGGGAGCCTTGGAAAACGGGCAGGTCCAAGGCAAGCAGTACGGCGTCTCCACGGGCGCCAACGCCTTGGCCATCGTGGTGAACCCTGCCGTGTTCCAAGCTGCGGGTGTGGCCCTGCCGGACGACAGCACCTGGTCCTGGGACGACTTTGCCAAGACCGCGGCTGACATCACGGACAAGAGCCCCAAGGGAACCTACGGCACGGCGACAGTCCTGACGCACGATTCCTTGGACGCCTTCGCCCGCCAACGCGGCAAGTCTCTCTACACCCAGGACGGCCAGCTGGGCCTGGATAAGGACACCGTGCAGGACTACTTTGACTTCTCACTGAAGCTCAGCGAGTCCGGCGCCGCTCCGAGCGCTTCGGAGACCGTGGAGAAACTGAACGTCAGCACGGAACAAACCCTCATGGGTATGGGGCAGGCCGGCATGATGCTGACGTGGACCAACTCACTGACCGCCCTGAGCAAAGCCTCGGGCACGGAGTTGAAATTGCTCAAACTTCCGGGGGAGAAGCCCACGCCCGGGATCTGGCTGCAGTCCTCGCAGTTCTACACCATCTCGGCCCGGAGCAAGCACACAGATGCCGCAGCCAAGCTGGTCAGCTTCCTCATCAACAATGAGGCCGCCGCAAAGATCATCCAGAGCGACCGCGGAGTGCCCAGCAACTCGGGCATGCGAACAGCCATCCAGGACCTCCTGACACCCCAGGGCAAGGCGGAGGCGGCCTATATCGACCAGATCGGCAAGATGGAGTTCGCGCCAACATTCATCGGTCCCACCGGATCCACGGCGGTTTCCGAGATCACCGCCCGTGTCAACACCGATGTCCTGTTCAAGCGGCTGAGCCCGGAGAAAGCAGCCGAGCAGTGGCTGAGTGAGAGCAAAGCCGCTATCGGCAAGTAGTACCCAACTAATACGCAGCAGAGCGCGTTTTGAGCTGTCAGAACGCGCTCTGCTGCTACACAGTTGGGTTGCAACGGCACTTAGACGGCGTCGGGGACTTCCAGGTACGGGTCCGCCCAGGCGCTGATGATGCGCGCAACCCGTGCTGCCTGGCCCTTCCCGGTGAGGAGGTGCTCACTGCCTTCCAAGGAGATGAAACTGCGTGGGTGCCGGGCAGTACGGAAGATTTCACTGGCGTTGTCGATCCCCACGGTGTTGTCAGTGGGGGAGTGCATCACCATCAGGGGCTTGTGGAGGGTTCGGATGCAGTCGCGCAGATCCGCGCGTTCCACGTCCTCCACAAAGTGGCGGCGGACCTCCATGGGCCGGCCGCCGAGGTCCACCACGGCACTGCCATCGCGCAGGATGTCTTCCATCTCGGTGTCGAACATGTGCTCAACATGCTTGGGCTCGTAGGGCGCTGCAACGGTTACCACGGCGTTCAGGCCCGGAACGTCGCGGGCTGCGGCGAGCACTGCCGCACCGCCGAACGAGTGGCCCACCAGCAAGGAAATTGCCCGGCCTTGTTCCCGCATGAACTCCGCGGCCAGGACGGTGTCGGCCACTTTGACGCTGAAGGACCCGGCCGACCATTCGCCCGCGGATCCGCCCAGGCCGAGGTTGTCGAAACGCAGCATCCCCACGCCCTGCTCCGCGAGTCCCTTGCAGATCCGGGATGCTGCGGGGCTGTCTTTGCCGAGGGTCAGCCCGTGCGAGTACAAGCCCCAGCCACGGATGGGCCCTTCGGGAACGTCCACGATGCCTGCCAAGGCGTCGCCGGTGCTACCCGTAAAGCTGATCTTTTCAGAGCGTGACACGCTGATCTCCTTGCGTTGCGGAGCCGGTTGCGGCAGTTGATTAACGACGACGGCGCCCCTCACCATCAGTGGTGAGTGGCGCCGTCGTCGTGTGTTCTTGTGGTGAAACGCGAACTAGATCTTGCGGGACAAGATGGCCTGCTTGACCTCTGCGATTGCCTGGGTCACCTGGATGCCACGGGGGCAGGCTTCCGAACAGTTGAAGGTGGTGCGGCAGCGCCACACGCCTTCCTTGTCGTTGAGGATCTCAAGGCGCATGTCGCCGGCATCATCACGGGAATCGAAGATGAAGCGGTGTGCGTTGACGATCGCCGCAGGACCAAAGTACTGGCCATCGGTCCAGAAGACCGGGCAGGACGAGGTGCACGCGGCGCACAGGATGCACTTGGTGGTGTCGTCAAAGCGCTCACGGTCCTCGACGGACTGCAGGCGTTCCTTGGTGGGCTCGTGGCCCTTGTTGATCAGGAACGGCATGACTTCACGGAAGGACTGGAAGAACGGCTCCATGTCCACGATCAGGTCCTTCTCCACGGGGAGGCCCTTGATCGGTTCGACGGTGATGGGCTTGGTGGTGTCCAGGTCCTTCAGCAGCGTCTTGCAGGCGAGGCGGTTGCGGCCGTTGATGCGCATGGCATCGGAACCGCAAACACCGTGGGCGCAGGAGCGACGGAAGGAAACGCTGCCGTCAATCTCCCACTTGACCTTGTGGAGGGCATCCAACACACGGTCCGTGCCGTACATGGTCAGTTTGTAGTCGTCCCAACGTGCTTCGTCCGAGATTTCGGGATCGTAGCGACGCACACGCAGCGTGATGTGGAACGTGGGGATTTCACCGTCGCCGGCAACGCTTGCCGGGAGCTCGATCTTGGAAGCGGGCTCTGCCATTTCGGTGGTCATTAGTACTTACGCTCCATCGGCTCGTAACGGGTGAAGATGACGGGCTTCGTCTCAAGACGGATGCCCGCGACGGATTCCGCCGAGGAGTCGACGGTGACGGAAGTGTCCAGGTAAGCCATGGAGTGCTTCATGAACTTCTCGTCGTTGCGGTCCGGGAAGTCCTCGCGGTAGTGGCCGCCGCGTGACTCTTCACGGTGCAGTGCACCAACGGTCATGACCTTGGCCATGTCCAGGAGGAAGCCCAGTTCCACGGCTTCCAGGAGGTCCAGATTGAAGCGCTTGCCCTTGTCCTGAACGGTAACGTGCTTGTACCGCTCTTCGAAGGAAGCGATGTCGCGAAGGACCTGCTCCAAGGATTCCTTGGTGCGGAACACCTGCATGTTGGCGTCCATGGTGTCCTGCAGTTCCTTGCGGATCTGTGCCACACGCTCGGTACCGTTGCCGGTAAGGAGCCCGTTCAGGATGCCACGGGTCATTGCCTCGGGGTCCTCCGGCAGCTCGACGTAGTCGGCGGTCTTGGAGTACTCCGCAGCGGCGATGCCTGCGCGCTTGCCGAACACGTTGATGTCCAGGAGCGAGTTGGTGCCCAATCGGTTGGAGCCGTGGACGGAAACGCAGGCAACCTCACCGGCGGCGTAGAGGCCCGGCACGATTGTGTCGTTGTCCTGCAGCACCTCGGTGGTGATGTTGGTGGGGATGCCGCCCATAGCGTAGTGCGCCGTGGGGAACACCGGAACCGGATCCGTGAACGGTTCCACACCCAGGTAGGTGCGGGCGAACTCGGTGATGTCCGGAAGCTTGGCTTCGATGTGCGCCGGCTCAAGGTGGGTCAGGTCCAGGAGGACGTAATCCTTGTTGGGACCACAACCGCGGCCTTCACGCACTTCGTTCGCCATGGCGCGGGCCACGATGTCGCGGGGTGCGAGGTCCTTGATGGTGGGGGCGTAGCGCTCCATGAAGCGCTCCCCCTCCGAGTTACGCAGGATGGCACCTTCACCACGTGCACCCTCGGTGAGGAGGATGCCCAGGCCGGCGAGGCCGGTCGGGTGGAACTGGAAGAACTCCATGTCTTCCAGGGGGATGCCGCGGCGGAAAGCGATGCCCATGCCGTCGCCCGTGAGGGTGTGGGCGTTGGACGTGGTCTTGAAGACCTTGCCCGCGCCGCCGGAAGCGAACACCACGGACTTGGCCTGGAAGACGTGGAGCTCACCGGAAGCGAGGTCGTAGGAGACCACGCCGGCAACGCGCTTCTGCTTGTACGGGGTGCCGTCTTCGCGTACTGCGTCTTCTTCGACGATCAGCAGGTCCAGGACGTAGTACTCGTTGTAGAACTCAACGTTGTGCTTGACGCAGTTTTGGTACAGGGTCTGCAGGATCATGTGACCTGTACGGTCGGCTGCATAGCAAGCACGGCGGACAGGAGCCTTGCCGTGATCGCGGGTGTGGCCACCGAAGCGGCGCTGGTCAATGCGGCCTTCGGGTGTGCGGTTGAACGGCAGACCCATCTTCTCCAGGTCCAGCACGGCGTCAATGGCTTCCTTCGCCATGACCTCGGCTGCGTCCTGGTCAACCAGGTAGTCGCCACCCTTGATGGTGTCAAAGGTGTGCCATTCCCAGTTGTCTTCTTCGACGTTGGCCAGTGCTGCACACATTCCACCCTGGGCCGCACCTGTGTGCGAGCGGGTGGGGTAGAGCTTGGTCAGTACCGCGGTGCGTGCGCGCTGACCGGACTCGATCGCGGCGCGCATGCCGGCGCCACCTGCACCGACAATGACGACGTCGTACTTATGGACCTGCATACCAGATGCTCTCTCTTTCAAAAATTCAGATGGTCGGCGGAGGCTGCTCCGCTACGTCAGGCGAGCCGGTTCACTTCAGGGAGCTGCCGGCAACGCTGCTACGGGGCCGGGCAGAATCCGCCAGGAAGCTGAACGCCGTCAACAACGGGGCACGGGTTGAAGGTGAAGATCACCAGCGTGCCCAGGATGATGATGACCAGGGTGGCCGCGTAGAGGACCATCTTGAGCCAGAAGCGCGTGGAATCCTTCTCGGCGTAGTCGTTGATGATGGTGCGCACGCCGTTGGTTCCGTGCAGCATGGCAAGCCACAGCATGGCGAGATCCCAGAACTGCCAGAACGGATCGGCCCACTTGCCGGCAACAAAGCCGAAGTCGATCGCGTGAATGCCTTCGCCTACCAGCAGGTTCACGAAGAGGTGGCCGAAGATCAGCACCACCAGGACGATGCCGGACAGACGCATGAAGAGCCAGGCGATCATCTCGAAGTTGCCACGGCTGGAACCGTTGCGGCTGTACTTCGGAGCGATCTTCCCGGCACCGATTTTTCCGCTGCGTGGAGATTCAATGGTTGTCATGGCTTAGTGGCCTCCCAGCGCGAGGGAAAGGTGGCGGATGGCGAAGCCGGCGAACGTGACCAGCCACAGCGCAAGTACGATCCACAGCATCTGGCGCTGGTACTTGGCGCCCTTTTTCCAGAAGTCGATGGCAATCACGCGCAGGCCGTTGAAGGCGTGGAAGATGATCGCAGCGACCAGGCCCGTTTCCCCCAGGGCCATGAGGGGGTTCTTGTAAGCACCAATAACGGCCGTGTAGGCCTCAGGGGACACGCGCACCAATGAGGTGTCCAGCACATGGACCAACAAGAAGAAAAAGATCACTACACCGGTAATACGGTGTCCAACCCAGGACCACATGCCTTCACGGCCGCGGTACAAGGTGCCAGCTGGTTTTGTCGGCACTGATTAAACCTTCCTGCAACACAGCGGCGCTGGCATGGGATCCACGCGGGGGGAACGCCTGCTGCGAGAGCACTCGTAGCTCACGCCTAAATCTAGGCTTCGCTCACAGCATATTCAATTTAGGACGGGCTTCTCTCCTTGTTAATTCCATGTTTCGTGCCAGTATTCAGGCGATTTTGCCCACTTCCTGAGACGAACACCACATGCGTGGCGTACTGCGGGGCTTCGCGCTTGCGTCGGATAAAGTGTTGCGGTGAGTACAGAAGACGCGAAATACCCGGAATCGCCCATGAACCGCTTCCATGCGGTTATTCCGGCAGGCGGTGTGGGGACCCGGTTGTGGCCGCTCTCGCGGGCCGCTGCGCCCAAGTTCCTCCATGACCTGACCGGTTCGGGCAGCACCTTGTTGAGGGCCACCTATGATCGCTTGGAGCCCCTGGCCGGCGAACGGGTGCTTGTTGTGACGGGTGAGGCACACCGTGCCGCCGTCTGCCGCCAGCTTCCCGAGGTCGGGGACGACGAATTGGTACTCGAAAGCGAGCCCAAGGACTCCGGCGCTGCGATCGGACTGGCCGCTGCCATCCTCTACCGCCGCGATCCGGAAACCATCATGGGCTCCTTTGCCGCGGACCAGGTCATCAGCCCGGACCATCTTTTCCAGGAAACGGTGCGCGAGGCGATCTACACCGCCGCAATGGGCAAGATCGTGACCATCGGCATCAAGCCCACGCACCCCTCCACAGGCTTCGGCTACATCCGTTCAGGTGCTGCCCTCCACGTCGAAGGCGCCCCGAATGCGCTGGCAGTGGCGGAGTTCGTTGAGAAGCCCAGCCAGGAAGTTGCCAACAAATACGTAGAAGCCGGCGATTACGTCTGGAACGCCGGCATGTTCGTAGCTCCCGTGGCGCTGATGCTCAAGCACCTTGAAGCGAACCAGCCCGAATTGTTCAAGGGCCTTCAGGAAATCGCCGAAGCCTGGGATACGCCGCAACGCGCCGAAGTCACCGCGCGGGTATGGCCCACGCTGCCCAAGATTGCCATTGACTACGCCGTGGCAGAGCCGGCAGCGGCAGCCGGCGATGTCGCCGTCGTGCCTGGTACTTTCCGTTGGGACGACGTAGGCGACTTCGCCGCGATCGGCCGCCTCAACAATGCCGGCGACGTGGATGAGGTGACAGTGCTCGGTGAAGGCGCCCGTGTCTTCGCGGAGAATGCCAGCGGCGTGGTGGTCTCCGATACCAAGCGTGTCATCGCGCTGATCGGCATCAAGGATGTGGTCATCGTGGACACCCCGGACGCGCTCCTGGTCACCACCAAGGAGCACGCGCAACTGGTCAAGGGCACCGTTGATGCCCTCAAGGCCAGTGGCGATACGGACGTGTTGTAACAGCCTCCGCTTATACCGTGAGCCACCTCTTTGGTTGTCCTGCGTCTGAACGCAGCGTAACCAAGAGGTGGCTTTCGTTCTTTGGGTGCCACGCATGGCTAGAGTTGTGACGTGCGCAATTACACCACTGAAACAGAGCCCGCTCCCGTTGTGAGTCCCTGGGTTGATGAGCTGCTTCCCGGGCTCATCGAATTCCGGCGTGACCTGCACGCGCACCCTGAGCTGTCCTTCAAGGAATTCCGCACTACGGACAAGCTCGTGGAGCGGCTTGAAGCTGCCGGGCTGAAGCCGCGGCGCCTGGAGGAAACCGGGCTGACGGTTGACGTGGGCGAGGGTCCCATTGCCACCGCCCTTCGGGGAGACATCGACGCGCTGCCGATCATTGAAGAAACCGGCCTGCCGTTCGCTTCGAAGAACCACGGCGTGACGCATGCCTGCGGGCATGATGTCCACACCACAGCCATGCTCGGCATCGCCTTGACGCTGCAGCGGATGCACAAGAACAATCCGCTGGGCGGCACGGTCCGGATCATCTTTCAGCCCGCTGAGGAAACCATGCCGGGCGGCGCGCTGTCCTGCATCGAGCAGGGAGTGCTTGAGGGTGTCCCGCGGATCCTGGCGCTGCACTGCGATCCCCGGATCAACGTGGGCCAGATCGGTACCCGTATCGGGGCGATCACCTCGGCCTCGGACACCATCAAAATCGAGCTTTCCGGCCGGGGTGGCCACACGTCCAGGCCGCACCTGACTGAAGACCTGGTGTTTGCGCTGGCGCAGATTGCGGTCAACGTTCCAGCTGTTCTTTCCCGGCGCGTGGATGTCCGCAGCGGCGTGTCCGTTGTGTGGGGCCAGATTTCCGCGGGTTCCGCACCCAATGCCATCCCGGGCTCCGGCTACATGGCCGGCACCATGCGCTGCCTGGATCGCGATGCCTGGCACAGCGCGGGGGAGTTGCTGGACGACGTCGTCCGGCAGGTTGCCGCGCCCTATGGCGTGGACGTCCACCTGGAACACACCCGTGGCGTGCCGCCTGTGGTCAACTCCGAGCATGAGACGGCGCTTATTGAAGCCTCCGCCCGCGCTGAGCTGGGGGAGAACGCAGTGGTCCTCACTCCGCAGTCCATGGGTGGCGAGGACTTCGCCTGGTTCCTGGCAGACCTCCCCGGCGCCATGATGCGCCTGGGTACGCACACTCCCGGCGGCGAGGAGTACGACCTCCACCGCGGTGACTTCATTGTTGACGAACGCGCCCTCGGATACGCCATCCGCGTCTTGACCGCAGCTGCCCTGCGCACCATCCGCGACCTCGAACAGTAGACCCACTGAACAGTAGATCCACCTGAGTCGCATGTGAGCGCGTTTTGAGCTGTCATTGCGCGCTTAGCTGCGACTCAGTTGGGCATGGTCACGCGTAGATGAGTTGTGCACAATTGAATTGTGCACTATCGTTTTATTCATGAGTGATGCACCCCGCCTCCGCCACCAGGTTTGCTTTGCGCTGTACTCCGCGTCCAAAGCCGCGACGGCGGTCTACCGCCCCGTCCTGGAGGATCTTGGCCTGACGTACCCGCAGTACCTGGTGATGCTGGTGTTGTGGGAGCAGGAGCCGCGGAGCGTCCGGGACCTTGGTGCCGAGCTAGGCCTGGATTCAGGCACGTTGTCACCCCTCCTGAAGCGCCTTGAGGGCCTGGGCCTGGTGGAACGCCGCCGCTCATCCGAGGATGAGCGCCGCGTGGACGTTGTGCTGACCGACGCCGGGACCGCCTTGAGCGCCCGCGCCCAGGCCGTTCCCCAGCGCCTCGCTGACGCTGCTGGCCTGTCCGCCGGAGAGATCGAACAACTCCACGCCACGCTCGGAAAACTCACCACGGCCTTGAACAGCTCACTCTGACAGACTCCCGGAAAATCCCGAGACATCCATTCCCCGAAGAGAAACGGAAACACCATGAAGACTCTCTACACTGCTGAGGCACTTGCCTCCGGCGAAGGCCGCGACGGCAACGCCCGCACCAATGACGGCAAACTGGATGTAGCACTCGCCAGCCCCGTTGAACTCGGTGGCAACGGTGAAGGAACCAACCCGGAGCAGCTTTTCGCCGCCGGCTACGCAGCCTGCTTCCACTCCGCGCTGCGCCTGGTGGGCCGCAAGGAACGTGTTGACCTCAGCGACTCCGCAGTTGCTGCCAAGATCCACTTCGGTGCACTGACTGACAGCGAAGGCTACGGCCTGGCTGCCGAACTCGAGATCGCCCTGCCTGCGCTGGACCGCAGCACCGCCGAAGAGCTGATGGCCAAAGCGCACCAGATCTGCCCCTACTCCAACGCCACCCGCGGCAACATGGCCGTTGACCTCAAGCTCGTGGAGTTCGCAGCATGAACGCCGTCGTCACCGAAACCCGCGAAATCCAGCTCGCCTCCCGCCCGGTGGGTCGACCCACGGAGGAGAACTTCCGGTTGGCATCGGCGCAGCTCCCGGAGCTCGCCGAGGGTCAGGTCCTGGTGAAGAACCAGTTCATGTCCGTGGACCCCTACATGCGCGGCCGCATGAACGACGTCAAGTCCTACTCGGCACCGTTCCGCCTCGATGCAGCGCTCGACGGCGGTGCGGTCGGTGAGGTG
Organism: Paenarthrobacter sp. CM16; assembly: GCF_013179505.1. GTDB lineage: Bacteria > Actinomycetota > Actinomycetes > Actinomycetales > Micrococcaceae > Arthrobacter. The sequence continues at coordinate 14,062 of NZ_JABMCX010000085.1, forward strand.
ATCGCGTCCCGGTCCGACGCGCACAAGGTGGGTGACGTCGTCGTGCATCAACTGGGGTGGCGCGAACACGCGGTGGTTGATGCCGCGGCAACCACTCCCGTACCGAAGGGACTGGCGCCGACGTCCGCGTTCCTTGGCGCACTTGGCATGACCGGTCTGACCGCCTATGCGGGGCTGCTGAAGGTTGCTGAGTTCAAGGAAGGCGACGTGGTATTCGTCTCCGGAGCCGCTGGTGCCGTTGGCTCCATGGTGGGCCAGATCGCCAAGGCAATGGGTGCCTCAAAGGTGATCGGCAGTGCGGGATCGCCGGAGAAGGTTGCCCGCCTGCTGGAGCTCGGTTTCGACGCCGCCTTCAACTACAACGACGCCCCGGTACTCGGGCAGCTCAAGGATGCGGCGGGGGAGCGCGGCATCGACGTGTACTTCGACAACGTCGGCGGCGAGCACCTGGAAGCAGCTTTGGCCACCCTGACCGTCGGCGGCCGCGTCGCCATGTGCGGTGCCATTGCCCAGTACAACTCCACCGAGCCCCCGGTTGCGCCCAGGAACCTGGCCGTGGCCATCGGCAAGCAGCTCACCCTCCGTGGATTCCTGGTGGGCGGCCAGCGCCAACACGCCCCGGAATTCGCGCAGAAGATGGCCGGCTGGCTCGCCGATGGGTCTGTCAGCTACGACGAAACGATCGTTGACGGGCTGGAGAATGCACCGCAGGCCTTCATCGACCTCTTGGACGGGGCGAACACCGGAAAGATGCTGGTCCGCCTTTAATCCACAGGTGAATCGCGTGTGACTTGCACACCCAGCTACTGCTTGGTAACAAAAGGTCAACAATCTGACCTGGAGGGATCATTTGTGGTAGCTGGGTGTGTTCCAGGCCACTAGTGTTGGTGTCATCAATGCGCTTCGGCGCAGCTGCGAGCATCAGTGAAAACAGAATTTCTGCCCTCAGGTATAGGAAACGGACACTCATTGACCATCCGTCGTAGCGCCAATCACTTTCTTCCTGGAGGAAAATTGAAGAAACCACTGCGTGCCACCCTGAAGCGCGGTTCAATGGCCGGTGTTGCCACCCTCGGCGCAGCAGCGCTCCTGCTGACCAGCTGTGGACAGGCCCCCGATGCCGGCTCCGGCACCGCTACCAAGAGCGACTTCCTTGGATGCATCGTTTCGGACTCCGGTGGATTCGATGACCAGTCCTTCAACCAGTCCTCGTACGAGGGCCTCAAGAAGGCTGAAACGGACCTCGGCATCGAGGTCAGGTCGGCTGAATCGAAGGCAAACAGCGATTTCGAGACCAACCTCAACGGCATGATCTCCGCCGGCTGCAACCTGACGGTCACCGTCGGCTTCCTCTTGGGCGACGCCACCAAGGCTGCTGCCGAGAAGAACACGGACAAGCACTTCGCGATCGTCGACTACTCGTACGAGACTCCGATCGCCAACGTCAAGCCGATCGTCTATGACACGGCGCAGGCAGCATACCTGGCCGGATACGCAGCTGCCGCAACGTCCAAGACCGGCAAGGTAGGTACCTTCGGCGGTATCAAGATCCCCACCGTCACCATCTTCATGGACGGTTTCTACGACGGCGTCCAGGCCTACAACAAGGCCAAGAACAAGTCCGTCCAGGTTGTTGGCTGGGACAAGAACACCAAGGACGGATCCTTCACGGGCGACTTCGATAAGCAGGACACCGGCAAGCAGGTCACCATCAACCTGCTGGACCAGGGCGCGGACATCATCATGCCCGTAGCCGGACCGGTTGGTAAGGGCGCAGGCGCTGCGCTGAAGGAAGCCAAGGCTGCCGGCAAGGACGTCAAGCTCATCTGGGTCGACTCCGATGGCTACCTCACCGCTCCTGAGTACAAGGACCTGATGCTGACCTCCGTGGTCAAGCAGATGGGCGAGGCCGTAGAAGCCGTGGTGAAGGATGACAAGGAAGGCAAGTTCAACAACGAAGCCTATGTTGGCACGTTGGAGAACGACGGCGTTGCTATCGCCCCCTTCCACGATCTGGACTCCGCGGTCTCTGCCGAAACGAAGTCTGAACTCGATGCCCTGAAGGCGGACATTGTCTCCGGCAAGCTGGTTGTTGAGTCGGAAGCCAGCCCCAAGAAGTAAAGCAATTCCCGGACGCGCCGCCAGTACCGAGCCCCGGTACTGGCGGCGCGTTTTTGCCCTGACTACGCTGGGCCTCAAAGCCAGTGGCTTTGGAGCAGTACAGCCGTCCCTCGGACTCACAGAACGGTGGGAGTTGTGAAACTCGAATTGAAGGGGATCTCGAAAGCCTTCGGGACCTTCTACGCCAACCAAGACATCGACCTCGTGGTCGAATCCGGCCAGATCCATTGCCTCCTCGGCGAAAATGGTGCCGGTAAATCAACCCTCATGAACGTCCTCTACGGACTGTACGAACCTACCGCCGGCCAGATCCTGGTAGATGACCAACCGGTCAGTTTCCGTGGCCCCGGTGACGCGATGGCGGCCGGCATCGGCATGGTGCACCAGCACTTCATGCTGGTTCCCGTCTTCACAGTGGCTGAGAACGTGGCCCTCGGCGCTGAGCCCACCACGTTTGGAGGCGTTCTCAGCATCGAAGAAACCCGGAAGAAGATCCGGGAGATTTCGGACAAGTATGGCTTCGACGTTGATCCCGACGCACTGGTCGA
>NZ_JABMCX010000086.1 GCF_013179505.1 Paenarthrobacter sp. CM16
GATGGGACGCACCGGGTCTCGTTGGATGAGGTCATTGTGACCATGCGGGAAACGGGCAAGGACATGTCCCATAAGTACAAGGAAACCGCGATGGGCGGCCTCGCCGTCAACGTCGTCGAATGCTGAGTTGTGAGGCCCGCTATGCGCGGTATGCCGACGCCAAAGGGCGCAGAACGGGCCCCGCAACGCAAGAATTTACTGATCAAGACAAAGGAACGTCATGACACTCGCACCTGAAGGCCGTAAGTTGCTGCGCGTCGAGGCCCGCAACGCCCAAGTCCCGGTTGAACGTAAGCCTGAGTGGATCAAGGCCAAGGTCCAGATGGGTCCTGAGTTTGTCCAGCTCAAGAACCTGGTGAAGAAGGAAGGGCTGCACACGGTCTGTGAAGAGGCCGGTTGCCCCAACATCTTTGAGTGCTGGGAAGACAAGGAAGCGACGTTCCTGATCGGCGGGTCCGAGTGCACCCGGCGCTGTGATTTCTGCCAGATCGATACCGGCAAACCGTCACCGGTGGACATGTTCGAACCCACCAAGGTGGCCCGGAGTGTCCAGGCCATGCAGTTGCGTTACGCCACGGTGACCGGGGTGGCCCGTGATGACCTGGCCGATGAAGGTGTGTGGCTGTACGCCGAAACGGTCCGGAAGATCCACGAATTGAACCCGGGCACCGGGGTGGAGCTGCTGATCCCGGACTTCTCCGGCAAGCCCGAGCACATCGCCGCGATCTGTGATTCCAAGCCCGAGGTGTTCGCGCACAATGTGGAGACCGTGCCGAGGATTTTCAAGCGGATCCGTCCGGCGTTCCGGTATGAGCGGTCCCTGGACGTCATTACCCAGGGCCGGGACCTGGGCATGGTGACCAAGTCCAACCTGATCCTGGGCATGGGCGAGACCCGGGAAGAGATCTCCGAGGCGCTGCGGGACCTGCACGCTGCCGGGTGTGACCTGATCACGATCACCCAGTACCTTCGCCCGTCCGAGCGGCACTTGCCGGTGGACCGGTGGGTCAAGCCGCAGGAGTTCGTGGATCTCCAGCACGAGGCCGAGGAGATCGGTTTCCTCGGTGTCATGTCCGGACCGCTGGTCCGTTCCTCGTACCGGGCCGGACGCTTGTGGGCCACCGCGATGCGGAAGAAAGGCCGGGACATCCCCGCCCACCTCGCACACATCGCCGAGGGCATCCAGGACTCCGGCACCACCCGCCAGGAAGCCTCCACCATCCTCGCCGCCCACAAATAGGCCAATTGACCCCTAAAGACCCACGCCACCACTGATGCCCGACGGCGGTCAGCCACCTCCCAGAGGCGGCTGACCGCCGTCGGGGGTTTAAGTCATAAACGCGAAGGGCTCGAACACCAGCGCAGTTTTTGCTCAAGACGGGCACAATGTTCGCGCAGCGTAACGGGCCTGCATCACGCCGGGAGCGCCGGAGGCTGTGGTTGGCCCTCGGAACGCGCTGACCACAACTGAGTACCCGCCGCCCTGCGGTTCCGGCGCCCGCGCCAGCCCATCCAAGTAGTCTGCTCCGCAAAACTGAGTACTTGCCCCGGGGATGAGCGTATTCCCGACCCCTTGGTCGGCCCGGAAAATGGCGTACAGCCAAGAGTAGCCACGCGGGCCCACAGCACAGAAACATGGGGGCATTGCTTCATCCGACAACACCGTTCGGATGCTGGGGGTTGCGAGGCGGCTCCCCGGGATATAGAAAAACCAAGGAGTCTTATCATGCGCAAGCTTTCCAAAAAGAGCCGGATCACCGCGGCCGTTGCCGGTGTTGCATTGGTAGCTGTGGGCGGCGGAGCTGCATACGCCTACTGGACCACAACGGGCTCGGGCAACGGCTCAGCTGCCAACGCCGCCGGAGGCGGAACGGTTACCCTTCACGCAACGTTCGACGCCGGCCTTGCCCCAGGCAACCAGGTCGATGTGGCGTACACGGCCGATAACTCCACCACCTCAAGCACAGTGGTGGGCGCCCTTAGTGCGACCGTGAGCACCAACGTGGCCGGCTGTCTCCCCGAGTGGTTCGAGGTCACCGCGGTGACCAGCAACAGTCCTGTTGCTGCCGGTGCCGCCGGTACCTCGGTGGGCAGTGGTGTCTTGAAGTTCAACGACAGCACCACCGTGAACCAGGACGCCTGCAAGTCGGCCGTCGTCACGGTCAACGTCTCCAGCCTGTAGCACCGGCCGGCCAGGGACCGCCCCTCAGTGGCGGTCCCCGGCTGATCTTTCTGCCCCGGCACTGAACACGTCCGAAAAGAGTTTCCATGGACCCCCGTCCACAGCGCACTGCGCCATTGCACCGAGTCGGAATACCCCTGCGCGCGCTGCTTCTGGCGCTGGTAGTTGCTTTCGTGCCTGTTGCGGCGCTTGCCGCGGGCGGGAGCCAAGGTGGTCAGGTCAAGGCCGGCAAGGGAATCACCCTGACGTTGTCGCCGTCCAGCCGCACAGTGGATCAGGGCCAATCTGCCAGCTACACGGTTGCTGTGGCATCCACGGGAGGTTTCACTGGACCGGTGACGTTCGCCGTCACGGGTTTGCCGGCCGGAGCGGCGGCCGCATGGTCGCCGTCGTCGGTGGTTTTGACGTCCGGAGGCGTAACCCAGACGACGTTGAACGTTACTACCGCCGTGGGCACCCCGGCTGGAAAGTCGGACTTCACCGTAAAGGGGACGGCAGGAACGCTTCAGGCAACGGCGCAGGGGCAGCTGCATGTCTTGAACGTCAAACGAAGCTTTGACATGAGCGGTACCGTCAGCGGGCTGCTGGCCCCGGGAGTTACGCGGTCTGTGGACCTGCTGATCGCCAACCCGGACAACAAAACCATCGCGGTGACCAATCTGTCCGTCGCGATCAGCCAAGTGGTGCCAACACCCGCTGCGGTGGCGGCCAACCTGCCCTGCAGCGCCGCTGATTACAAACTCACCCAGTACTCCGGAACCTATCCGCTGACCGTGGAACCTGGTGCGCGATCACTCTCGTCGCTGGGCGTGCCCGAGCCGAAGCGGCCTCAGATTTCCATGCTGGACACTTCCCGGAACCAGGATGGTTGCAAAGGCGCAACCATCCTGCTCACGTTCACCGGCACAGGACAGGCGAACTGACATGACGAGCGTCCGAACTCCACGTACTCCCGCAAAAGGTCGCTTGGCAAGAAGCGCTGCCGCCACTCTTGCCCTCTGCCTCCTGGGTGGCGCAGGATCCGCCTATGCCTACTGGGCCGCTGCCGGTAGCGGCAACGGATCGGCAGCCAACGGCACGCTGCAGACAGTCGCAATGGAGGCACTTGTCCCGGGCGACACCCTGCAGACCAGCTTGTTTCCAGGGGGGACCGCAGACGTCCTTCTCCGCGCCTCAAACCCCAACCCCTTCCCCATGACCGTCCATGGTTTCGCGGCCAACGGACCGGTAACTGCCGACGCCGCCCACGCCGGCTGTACCACTACGGGAGTCACGTTCACGCCCCCGGATGCGGCGGTAAGTCCTCCTGTGGTGATCCCTGCGAACTCATCCATTCTGCTGACGCTTCCGGGCGCCGCCAGCATGGACGTGGCCTCGCTCTCCGCCTGCCAGGGTGCCCAATTTTCCGTTCCTGTGACGCTGGAGGTGCGGAAATGAGCGGTCTCCGTCAGAACCGTCCTTCGGACGCCCTGTTCAGCTGGCGCAGTAAGCTTGCGATCATCGTGGCAGGCATTCTCCTCGTCTCCTGGGGAGGGCCGGCTGCCAGTGCATTCTGGAGCTCCATCAACAGTGGCACCGGCGCGGCCGCAGCCGATTCCGTAGCGCAGGGCGCAAGACCGGCTACTGGCATCAACGGCGCTAACGTCACGGTCACGTGGACTGCAAGCACGACGGCGGCAGGACGGTCCGTAACCGGCTACAGTATTGCCCGCTACAGTTCGGCGTCCGGCGGGACCATGGTTCCAGCGACAGGTGGATGTGCGGGAACAGTCGCCGGACTGAGTTGCGTGGAGGCCGGAGTGCCTGCGGGAACCTGGTATTACACCGTGACGCCCACCCTTTCCCTGTGGCAGGGAAACGAAAGTCAACGCAGCTTAGGCGCCACGCCTGTCACGGACACCACCCCGCCCCTGGCGCCGGTGCTAACAGCGCCGGCCTACGTCAACCAAGCCAATGTCAGCAGCGTTCCGGTCAGCGGTACGGCGGAAGCCAACTCCTCGGTGACCCTGACGGTGACTGGTTCCGGCGCGCAGCCGGTGACGCAAACCCTGGTGACCAACGGTGTGGGCGTATGGACAGCAGCTCCGCTTAACCTTTCTGCTTTCAGTGATGGAACCATTTCCTACTCGGGCCGCGCGACAGATACCGCGGGTAATACAGGCACTGCCGGTCTTGCAACGTCCACCAAGGACGTGGCAGTGCCCACCGTGACCGGGGTCCAACTGAACAATGGCACAGGGAAGACTCTAGGCGTCGTGGAACAAGGAGACTCTGTAACGCTGACCTTCTCCGAGGCTCTCAGTGCCACCACCATCTGCAGCGCATGGACCAGCAACACGGCAACGCAGACCCAGAGCGGGAATGGCAGCAGCCAGGTGCTGGTGAATATCAGCGCAGGTGACGTCCTGACCGTGACCCAAGCGGGCTGCCCCAACCTTAGGGTCGGCAGCGTGGCACTTCGTGGGGATTACACCGCCACAGCCCTCACCTTTGCAGGGAACAACGCCGGCGGCTCAATCCTGACATGGAACCCGGGCGCCAGGACCCTGACTATTACCTTGGGAGCGGGAGGGCCAGGGGCGCTGACCGTACCTGCTGCTCCGGCACCACTTCCGGGATACGCTCCTGCCTCGGGCATGACGGATATAGCCGGCAACCCGCTGGCCACCACCCAGGTCAACAGCCTCGCAGCATCCCGCTTCTGACCCTGCAGTTTTTGTACGGATAATGCCCTGATAACGCGTGATTCGGGGCACTATCTGTACAAAAACTCCAAGCAGTCCAGCGTCCTGAGCGTAATCTTGAACGGACGCCAGCGCCGTCGTCGTACGTTTGATCCTGCGACGAAAGGCGAACCGCCCCTTGAAGGCTGTAGCGGAATTGTTCACGATGGGTCCTGGAAACAAGGACCACCATCCCGCCCTCCGCTGCGCTGTAGGTGTGTTTGTTCCCCTGATTACGCTGACGCTGATCGGGCGGCTGGACCTGGCCGTGTTTGCCTCGTTCGGTGCTTTCACTGGAATTTACGGCCGCAACGAGCCCCACAGCGTCCGTTTCCGCAGCCAATTGCGGGCCGGCGGCTTCATGCTTTTAGTCATCCTTTTGGCCACCCTCATGGCCCGCTTTGCGCAGGCTTCCGGGATGGAAGGTGCCGCCTATTCGTGGCTACTGACCGCTGCCACAACAGTTGTTGCAGGCGCGTGCTCAGTGGTGGTGGCTGCTTGGAGGCTCCGCCCAGGCGGCTCCCTCTTTCATATTTTCGCGTTTGCCGCCATTGCTTCCATCGCCGCCCAGCCCCCTCTGTGGGAGGCAATGCTGGTGTCAGTCCTGACCACGGGTTTCTGCCTTCTAATCGGTATGTCCTCACGCGTGGCCAAGAGCCACCGGACGCCGTGGAAGCGGCCACCGCCCATCCGTCACACCGCGGCTGAGCGGCGGGCGATCTGGCTGGAGGGCGGCGGCTATCTGGTGGCTGCGGGCCTTGCAGGCACAATTGCCACTTTGGTGGGGGAGCGGCTTGGGTTCGGGCACACCTACTGGGCGATGGTGGCGGCCGTGGTTCCGCTGGTGGGCCATTCGACGCGCCACCGGGTGAGCCGCGGCATCCAAAGGATCGCCGGCACAGTCATTGGGCTGGTGCTGCTGGCCGGAATCCTGTGGCTCAACCCCGCGCCGTGGGCCATGGTCCTGGTGATTGCGGCCTGCCAGTTCGGCGCCGAAATGTTCATCGCCCGGCAGTACCTCGTGGCGCAGGTCTTCGTCACTCCGCTGGCCTTGATTGCCACACTCCTGGCGGCTCCTGTCGATCCTGGTTTGCTCCTGCGGGACCGCATCATCGAGACCGTCATTGGTGCCGCCGTCGGCGTTGCAGTAGTGGTGGCGCCGGCTATCTGGCGGCGGGTTCGAGGGGCGCAGGCCGGGGCCTGAACCACCCGAAGGTCAGCGGGCCCTTGGATTATCACCTAGTATCAATTGGTTAGACAAGCGAGATACATGTCTACCAAAGGACTGGTGATGAACGACAAAAGTGAGCGTCAGGGCTATTGGTACGGCCTGGAAAGCCGCAAGCAAATGGGCGCAGTGGACGTCCTGAACGCACTGAGGGACTACCGCTCGGCGGAAGCCGACATGCGCCGGCGCACGCGCAACTCCATGGGCATGGGCGAAACCGATCTTGTGGCGTTGCGCTACCTTCTGGAAGCCGAGAGGGCAGGCCGCGAGGTGGGCCCCAAGGAGCTGGCGGTCCGCCTGGGCGTGACGTCCGCATCCATGACGTCCCTGGTGGACCGGTTGGTGAGGTCCGGCTATGTCACCAGGGAACCGCACCCCACGGATCGCCGTGCCCTGATTCTTCGCCCCACTGCCGATTCGCACCAAGAGGTTCGGAATACGATGGGGGACATGCACGCCCGCATGATGGAGGCCGCCGAGACACTGAGCAGCGATGACTCCGCGGTGGTGGTGGAGTTCCTTCGGCGCATGCGCCAGGCCATCGACAGCATCGCGTCTTCCTGAGCTCCGGCTGGACATAATTCATAAGTACACATATAACTAGATAGCCAAGCTACTTACTAGTGAATGTGTGGGAAGACGATGACAGTCGCGCTGCGTGAACCAAGTTCCACACCAGTGGCTGAGAATGACGTACAGGTTGTAACGGATCAGGCGATCCCCATGGGACCCGTGCACTGCGGCTCGCACATGGCCATTTCCGCCGGACCTGACTACGACGCCATGAAGTGGGTCTCGGTGGAGCCCATCTGGCCCGAGTGGGCCTGCGGCTGTGGCTTCCGTATGGATATCGACGCCCTTGACCCCGTTAGCGGAGTCTGGGTAGCTGCGCTTCGCCGGCAGAGTCTTCAGCACGAACTCGCCATCTCCCAAAACACCCTTGCGCTGGCCTTCAGGAAGGCAGTTGATGCTGGAGTCAACCCCCAGGCACTCGCGGAGGTGGCCGGAGTGCCGGCCACCGAAATCGAAACACTCCTGGCGTGACCACCATTGACGTAGCGGCCGTCCGCGCTGATCGCGGGGCCGCGTGTCGAAACACGGCGCAGTCAGGGTCGATCCAGCCGGTGTCAATCCAGCCGGGGTCAGCCCAGCCAGCGTCAACCCACACAGGAATGGCACGCAGCAGCCAACAGCCAACTGAGCCCACCCAGCCCGCAGCGCCCCTCCAGCAAGAGGTAGTGCTCGGCGGGCGGTACCGGCTGGGCGGGCGGCTTGGCGGCGGCTCGGAAGCCTACGTCAATGAAGCCCTTGACCTGCGCACGGGAAAGCTCGTGGCCGTCAAGATCTTCAGGGCAACGCAAGACGGCACCACGGACCCGGCCAAAAACACGCCCTTTGGCCGCGAGGTGGACATCCATGGCCGGCTGCGTCACCGAAATATCGTGGCGGTGCTGGGCTCGGGAACCATGACGGAGGAAGACCCCCGGCGAAGCCGTAACTACCTGGTGATGGATCTGATGGACGGCAACGATCTCCGTTCCGTCCTCCACGAAGGCCCCGTTTCCCCGGAGCAAACAGTGGCATGGATGAGCGGGATCGCGAAGGCGCTCACTCATCTGCATCGCCGGGGTATTGTCCACAACGACATCAAGCCCGGAAATATCCTGGTGGACTTCCACGCGGATCCGGAGGGCCCCGGGATCGCGAAGTTGACCGACTTCGGGATAGCGATCGACGGGCGTCATTCCGCACCGAAATCATCCTCGGGAACACCGCATTACTTGAGTCCCGAAGAGGTGTGCGGCGGTACGTCCACGTCGGCCAGCGATATCTATTCACTGGGCTTGGTGGCACTTGAATGCCTGACCGGAACCAAAGCGTTCCCAGGCCCTCCCCTCGAGTCCATGGTTGCCAGGACTCTGGGGGAACCTCGAATTCCCGGCACGGTTCGGCGGCGTTGGTCCATGGTGCTTCACGCCATGACCGACCCCGATCCTGCCGGCAGGCCGTCTGCCAGCCAAGCCGTCGGTATGCTCCGACGGCTCGTCTGGTAGCCAACAATCAGGTCGATAGCGGCATGCGTCCTTATGCCGAACTGGGTCCTACTTATGAAAGAGGGAAAGAAAAATGGGAATCATCGGTTGGATCATTTTGGGTTTGATTGCCGGCGCCATCGCAAAGGCCATCATGCCCGGTAAGCAGGGCGGCGGCTGGATCACCACCATCCTGCTGGGCATCGTGGGTGCCGTTCTGGGTGGCTGGATCGGCAGCGCAATCTTCAAGGTGGGCATCAACGAGTTCTGGTCGCTGTCCACGTGGCTCCTCGCCATCGGCGGCGCATTGCTGGTCCTGGTCATCTGGGGACTGGTGACGCGCAAGAAGGCTTAATCGCCTGTCATGCAAAAGAGGCCTCGACGCTGCTGCGTCGGGGCCTCTTTGCTGTCATGCAAGAGTTCAGCGCGCCAGGATTCGTGCTTTCTGCGCCTGGAATTCCTTGTCATTGAGGACTCCGGCGCTTTTCAGCTCACCCAGCTGCTTGAGTTGGGCGAGCATATGATCGGTCGGATCGACGACGGCGGCCGGTACAGGCGGCGGCGGAGGTGGCACTTGAAGCGGTGCAGCGGGAGGGTGGTGGCCGGCTGCAGCTGCTGCTGCAGCGTCCTCGGCGGCGAAGCGCTGTTGTTGCCTGCGTTGCGTGCGGCCGAGGACTGAACCCACGACGGCGGCACGGCCGGCGGTCCTGAACAAACCCATGATGAAATCCTTTCGCTGGTAACGGGTCAGGTAGCTGAATAGCCGAGGGCCAGGTCGATGAGGAGACGCGCGCCGAACCCTGTGGCGCCCTTGCTGCGCCAGGCGTCATCCTTGTCGGATTGCATAGTGCCGGCAATGTCGATGTGTGCCCAGGGGGTGTCGCCCACGAACTCGGCCAGGAACAGCGCGGCGGTGGTGGAACCGGCGTAAGGGCCGCCCAGGTTGGAGATATCCGCGATGTCCGAATCCAGCTGGGGGCGGTAGGCCCGTTCCAATGGAAGTTGCCACAGTTGTTCGTCTGCACGGCGCCCGGACTCCAGCACCCTGTCCACCAGGTGTTGCTCGTTTCCGAACACCGGGGCGGTGAGCTGCCCGAGGGACATCAGGGCTGCCCCGGTGAGCGTTGCGATGTCAACGATCCCGTCCACGCCGTCCTCCACTGCCAGAGTCAGGGCGTCGCACATGACCAGGCGACCTTCGGCGTCGGTGTTCTTGACTTCGATGGTCAGTCCGCTGCGGGTGGTGAGTACGTCCCCCAACTTGTAGGCCGAGCCCGAGGGCATGTTGTCCGTGCACATCAGGAACCCGGTCACGGCGGCCTTGCAGCCGAGATCGCGCAGTGCGGTGAAGACAGCCAGGACCGCCGCTGCGCCTCCCATGTCCATTTTCATGAGCAAGTGCATGGGGTCGCTGGGTTTGAGGCTGACACCGCCGGAGTCGTACATGATGCCCTTGCCTACCAGGCCGAGGTGGCCGGTGGCGGACCCGTCCGGCTGGTAGCTGAGCTTGATCATCCGTGGTTCCTGGGCGCTGCCGGCATTGACGCCGAGGAGGCCGCCGCAGCGGAGTTCGATCAACTGATCCTTGTTGAACTCCTCAACGCCGAATCCGAACCGTTTCCCGAGCTCCTTCGCCGCCGAGGCCAATCCAACGGCAGTGAGGTGGCTGGGCGGGGCATTGCACAAGTCCCGGGCTATGGCAGTGGCCCGCACTTTGACCCGGCCCGTCTCCAGGCCTTGGGTAGCAGCCGCGGTGTCCAGGCCGGCGCCGAGGAACTGCACCTCGGCCAGTGTTGTCGGCTCGCTCCTGCTTTTGAGCGTTTCATAGCTGTACCGGGCCAACAGCACACCTTCGGCCAGAACCTGGCCCAGTCGCTCGGCGTCCATCCCTGAAGCGTCAGTCCCATCGAAACTTTGCGTCAGTTCAAAGCCGATCCGCGAATGCTTCTGCGTGGCACGGACCAAGGCAGCGGCAGCTTTGCGCCACCCGTCCGCGTCCAAGGCTCCCGGCTTCCCACCGCCAACGGCCACCACCAAAGTCCCTGAGGCGTTGGCCAGCTGAAGGGTGGTTCCGGGTTTGCCGTCAAAGCCCGCACTTTCCAGCGTTTCCCGGTGCAGGCCGACGGACTCCGGAACATCACCTTCCGAGGGCACCAGCACGCCGATCGCGTCGAGTGCGCCGAAGCCGTCCACAAAGTGCAATTTCGGGTCGGATCCGCCAAGGGAGGGCAGGACTAAGAAATCCTCCGGGATCAGTTTGTAGGGTTCGTGGTTCACCGTTTCGCCCGTTCTGTTGTGGTTGGAGCAGTTGTGGTGGGGACAGCTGTGGTTGACGCCGCCGTGACAGCGTGGTCCGGGCTGGGGGCCGGCTCGGGGATCGCATCGGGGTCGTCAGGTTCGAGTTGCTCGGGAAGGCCGCCCTTCATGCGGCCGGGCATGCGACCTGCCGGGACAATCGCCAGCAGGGCAAGCCCGGATAATCCCAGAAGGGAGATCTGCAGGGCGCGAAGACGCGCTTCTTCGTTGACTTCGATCGCGGCTGCCAGCTCGGAGGGGCTGCTCACCCGGTCGCCGATCACTGCCTCCACTTGGGCGTTGGTCAGGAAGTCTGCCTCGTTGACGTTTACTTTGTAGATCAACTCCTGCGACACTTCCGGATGCGCGGCGGCGCCGCTGGCAATAAGCGAGGACAGCATCCCGACGGCGAACGCGCTCGCCACGGCGATGCCCACGCTGCCGGAGAGATTGTGGACCAGGCCGCGCCAGGCTCCGACGTCGCCGGCCAGCTCGCGGGGAACCGCGCTGAGCAGCGTATTGAATACCAACGCGACGATTGCGCCTTGGCCAAGACCCAGGAGGATCAGGCCCAGCACCACAAAGAGTTGGCCCCAGTCGTTGCGGATGGTGAAGGCGAGCAGGACCAGCGCACCAGCCACCACCACGAAGCCGCCCTGGGCGATGGTCCGGGGCGGGAACTTGTCGTAAAGGAAAGCCACGAAAGTGCTCGCGAGGAAAATGGACAACGTGTACGGAATGATCGAGAACGAGGTCTCAATGCTCGAGCGGCCCTGGACGATCTGCATGTAGAGGGGGATCAGGAAGTTTGCCGCAGTTCCCACGAAGAGCATGATGGCCATACAGGCCGTTACTGCCAGTTCGGAACTGGAGGCCAGTACCCGGAGGTCGAAAATCCGTGGCAGCTTGGCGTCCTGGCGTTTCCGGATCCACAGGAAGAACACTTGTCCCGCAATGGCCCCGAGGAGGATCAGGAGCGGTGCGGGCGAGAGCCCAAGGATCTCGAAGGGTGCCTGGCTGGTGGCGAACCAGGTGCCCCAGGCCGACAGGCCGCTGAAACCGAAGCTCAGCAGGATGACCGCCACCGCAGCGATGATGGAGCCGGTCCAGTCGATCTTCAGCCGGGGCTGCGGCGGCACGGTTTTGAGCTTGAAACTCAGCAGAAGGTTGATGGCACCGAGGATCACCATGAGGCCGAACGAGTAGCGCCAGCCGATGGTGGTGGCGAACCAGCCCGCAATCAGCAGTGCCAGCACCCCGGCCGCCGGAATGGCAGCTGCCAGGAGCCCGATGGCTTTTGCCTGCTGCTGGTCCTTGTAATTGGTGGCAATGAAGACGGTGAGCGCGGGTGCGATCAGGGCAATGACGGCGCCCGAAGAAGCCTGGGCAATGAACAGCATCGCCGGACTCAGGCTGAGTGCCACACCCGCCATGGCTGCGGCGTGAATGGCCACGGCGATCTGGAACACCTTACGCGTCCCGAACCGGGCTCCCAGCTTCGCTCCCAGCAGGATGAAAGCCGCCATCGAAAACGTACCGGCGGTGATGGCAGTGCCCACGGATGTCGCTGCGGTATCCAGGTCAGTGGTGATGCCCTGCATGGAGACCGTCAAGGCGTTGACGGCGAATGATGCCTGGATTTGGGTGAGGACCACCACGATCAAAGGCAGCCATGAAGCCGCCTTGACGGGTGGTGGGGTTTCATTGGTGGTGTGGACGCTGGCCATGTGTTGCTCCTGATGTGCTCTGCCCCTTCACTGGAAAGGAGCGCTTGAATACCTCGCTACGGGGTTGGCGGAACGGTGTGCAGGGTTTGCCTTGACGTTGATCTCCGATCGTTTTGGTGTGCCGGGTTCTTCGGTGCGGCTAGGTCTGAAGGGGCCAGAACACGGGTACCAGCAGGATGGCCACTGCCGCGTAGAGGGCCATGATGGCCAGCCCGAATTTCCAGTAGTCGCCGAATCTGTAGCCAGCCGGCTGCATGATCATCATGTTGGCCGGGGTTGCCACCGGCGTCAGCAGGGCAGCGGAGGATGCAACCGACACGCACATCAGCACCGCGTACGGATTGATGGCTGACTCCTGTGCCACGGAGAGCGCGATCGGGATGATGATCAGGGCAGTGGCCGTGTTGCTGATCAGCTGGCCCAGCACGGCAGTGACCACAAAGAGCCCCAGGAGCAACAGCAAAGGGCCGCCGTTTCCTACCACTGACACCATGCCCTCAGCGAGGATCTCCGCGGTGCCCGTGGAAGTGATGGCCGTGGACAGCGGAATCATGCCGGCCACCAGGATGAGGGTGGTCCACGCCATGGAACGGTGGGCTTGCTGAACTGTGACAACACGCAGCACCACCATGGCCAAAGCCGCCAGCATCGCCGCGACGGGTGCAGGCACCAGGTTCGTGGCCAGCAGCACCACCATTGCGCCAAGAATGATCAGCGCCGGCGTTGCCCGCGGGCCCAAGGGGACTGTTTGGCGGCGGATGGTGTCCGGTGAGTCAACCAGCAACACATTGTGATCCACGGTGTGCTGATCGAGC
The DNA here is from genome assembly GCF_013179505.1 of Paenarthrobacter sp. CM16. Lineage (GTDB taxonomy): Bacteria > Actinomycetota > Actinomycetes > Actinomycetales > Micrococcaceae > Arthrobacter. Next base: position 13,004 of record NZ_JABMCX010000086.1, read on the forward strand.
GCAGCCCAGGTTCCCTGGAGCAGCAACCTGTCCCCGGCAGTGATCAGCGTCCGTCCCGAGGACTCCGGCTCGCCCGGATGGTGATGCGCCAACACCACCAAGTCACCGCTGTCCGTCACCATGCCGGGGTAAGCCTCGGTACCGACCAGGTTTGAGCGGGGTGCCACTACTACCTCGGCCACCCCGTAGGTGCTGCTGATCAGTCCGCAGGTTGCGTCGTCGTCCTGGCTCAGGCCGTGCCGTGCCGCAAGGGCGTCGATGGTGGGCTGGCCGCCACGCACCACAATCTCATCGCCCTGTTCGAACACCGGGTTTTCTGACGGCTTGCCGTCTGAGCCCTGCACGCTGATGAGGTGGAGGTGGCCGCCGTCGTGCCCGTCCTGAAGACACGCAACGGGCTGGCCCACCAAGGCCGATCCTGCCGGGATGCTGAGGCGGCTCAGCCCCTCACCGCCCAGGTAGTGGTTCATGAGCGTCTCACCGTGGGAGCCCAGGTCCTTGGGGAGGGCATCAGGGGTCCGGGCCGGCAAAAGCCGTGGACCCAGCCAAAGCGTCAATCCAATGGTTCCCAGCAGCAGGGGAAGCCCCACAAGCCCGAACTCAAAGAACCCGATTCCCTTCCCCGTGGTGTCCAGCGCTGCGTTCAGGATCAGGATGTTGACAGGTGAGCCGGTCAGGATCAACAAGGACCCGGCATGTGCAGCGAAAGCCATGGGCATGAGCAACTCCGACGGCCGCCGTCCCAGCCGGACAGCGAGGACAACCACCATGGGCAACAACGCGGCGACAGCTCCGTTAACACTGATAAGTGCAGTCAGCATGGCCGTCAAGACCATCATCAACACCATCAACCGGGTACGGCTGGTCCCCGAGAACCTGATCAGCAGGCTTCCCAGCCAAGTGGTCACCCCTGCGGCATCAATGGCCTCTGCCACAACGAACAGCGCCGCTATCAACACCACGGTTCCGCTCCCGAAACCGGCGAAAGTATCCTCCAAACCCACAATGCCGGTGCCGTAAAGGGCCAAAGCCGCTCCAAGAGCCACTACCTCAACGGGCAGCCGGTTCCACACGAACGCAGCAATCACTGCGACGAGCACCAATAACGTGACAGTCACGTCTGTCATGGGTGCCTTCGGTAACCCGCGGGGTCTTTGGCCGGCATTCTCTCAGACTAGATCCGGGTCAAAGCTGCTGGGTCACCCCAATCGGGTGAGTGATGGGCGTCTTCCGAGGTCACGGCCTACGGTAAATGCCCAAACCTGTAAGCCGCGGCCACGGCATCATGCCGGGTCCCCGCCCCGAGCTTGGAATAGATGATCCGCAGGTGGGTCTTCACCGTGTTCACGGACAGGTGGAGCTCAGATGCCATCTGTTCCTGCGACAAATGCGAGGGGAGCAGCATCAGGACCTCCCGTTCCCGGGGAGTCAGCAAGGGCGCAAGCCGGGCATCAGCAGGAGACCGCAAAAGCAGCAACCGCTTGGCAAGTTCTTCCTGGGGGCCATGCGTACCCGCCCGTTCCACCAGCAGGTCAATAACTTCCTGGGGAGCAATGGCCAAGGGCCTGGTCACCGCCAGATCCCCCGCCATGGCCAGCGCATCTTCCAGGAGTTTGCCCGCCATTGCCCTCCGCCCCGCGCGGATGGCCATTGAGCATTCCAGGACGTTAACGTGAATCCACGTCCATGCCAGCAAGGGCGCCGCCACGCCCGCATGCAAGGGGCGGAGGCGTTCTGTCGCGGCATCGAAGCGGCTGATTCCAGCCGGTCCCTGCGCTCGCAAAAGGCACAACTCACCTGTGCCGGGAATCAGCTCCTCTGCCCACTCCAAGACTTCACGGGCACGCTCCGCATGGCCCAGTGACAGGGCCGCCGTGTGCTCGATCACCGCGATGAAGGCTGCCATCGGCTGCGCGAACAGGTAGTCCTTGCCGATCCTCAACCGGGCTTGGCGCATGCCGTCCAAGGCGTGCCGCCTGTCTCCTGTGTCCAAGTGGGCGCACGCCGTGACCAGTTCCAAGGTAGCGCGCATCGCGGCTCCGACCCCCTTGGCAGAGGAGCCCAATTGTCCGAGGTCGGCAGTGGCCGCAGTGGCAAATTTCAGGGCAGCGGCGGGCTCGGACCCGAGGAGGGCAGCCGAGGCATGAATCAAGGCACCCACCGACCGGCCGGCTCCCGCAGTCCACGCGTAGGCCGGAAGCTTCTCCTCCGCCTGCCGAAGATAGTCACTGGCGCGGCGGAGTTGGCCCTGCATGGAGGAGATGCCGGCAAGCTTGAGGTACACCTTGCCGGCAAGGTAGCTGTTGCCCGCTTCGGTGGCCTCGATCAACGCTTCCCGGGCCTCGTCCTCCGCCGCCCCGTACTGCTGCTCCATCACCGCAGCAGTGAGGGCCACCATTTTTGCCTCGATCCTTATGTCGCTCTGCCGTGACATGGGAAGGGCCGCGTAGTCGCTGGTGGCCTTGGGATCCTGGTTCTCCCATTCTCCGCTGAACCAGGAAAGCCGGGCTTCTGCCAAAGCGCGGAGTTCGCGGAGATCTGCCGGCGGATTATCCGGCCAGGTCCGGTGTGCGGCGGCCAGGTAGCGGGCAGCGGTAGTGGGCTGGCGGCTTTCCACATGGGCCAGTGCCGCCACCAGACAGAGCCTCGGACTGGTTGCCAGAACCGAATCCGGCAGAGCCGCGATGGCCCTCCTGACCCGTGCGACTCCGCCTGAGCCCAGGAGAGTTGCTCCGTGCCGCTCGAGGATCGCACCGATCAGTTGAGAATCAGCTGCATCAACGGCGTGCCGGAGCGCCGCCTCTGGTTCGCCGGCCTGCTCATGCCACTGCGCAGCGATCCGGTTCAGGCGAATCGCTTCGTCCGGTTCCTTCCGGGTAAGTTCGGCCCGGAAGTATGCCCTGATCAGGGGGCGGACCAGGAAGACCTTCCGTCCGCTTCCCGCGGACTCCACCAGATCGCGGTGGTCCGCCAGCGCGGAAAGGACATTGCCCGCATCCCGGTGGCCCGCCAAGACATTGGCTTGGGCTGCCACCAGGACACGGCACATGCTGGTACTGGCGAGCACCTGCCGTTCGGCGGGGGTGAGTACGCAGATAATTTCGTGGCCCAGGTACTCCCCGAGTTGGCGGTTGTTCGCTGCAATGTCTCCCACAGGTGTTTCGATATCCGCGGCCTTGCGCAGGGTTCGCAAGGCAAGCACCACGCAAGCCGGCCACCCCCCGGTTTGACGGAACACTTCGCCCAATTGATGTGTCCCAAGCAGGGTGATGGTCTTGGCCGCAAGTGAATTGATCTCGTCCAGGGAGAAAGCCAGATCATGTGACTGCAGTTCCAGGATCCGTCCGCTGAGCCGGGCCCGCCCCGGGTCCACGGCCGTGCTTTCCCGGGTGGCCAGGACAAGTTGGAAGGGCAGTTGAGCGTGGGCAAGGAGAGCAGGAATCCAAAGATCCCGGTCAGCGGCCGGAAAGCCCTCAACGCCGTCGATCACCAAACGGATGGTGCCGACGCTGGTCAGCTGCTCCGCCAGGCGCCCCAGTACCTCGAGGGCATTAGCCTCGGATCCGGAAAATTGATTCAAAGTGCCCGCTGGTACGGCAGGGCACTGCCGGAGCGCGTGAAGGATGGACGGCCACAGGGCCGGCTTGTCCTGATGGTCCGGACTCACCCACGCGACGTTGTCCATGCGGCAGGCGAGCCATTGTCCCAGGAGCACCGTTTTA
>NZ_JABMCX010000087.1 GCF_013179505.1 Paenarthrobacter sp. CM16
GTTGATCTTGTGGGATCCTGTGTGGTTCAGGTCTTCGCGCTTGAGGAAGATGCGTGCTCCGCCGGCGTGCTCGGAGAAGCGCTTGGCTTCGGTGAGCAAAGAGGGCCTGCCGGAGTAGTTCTTGTTGAGATCCTTCAGCTGCGCGATGAAATCAGGATCAGCCTTGGCCTTCTCAAACGTGTCCTGGACTTCGTCGAGGGCGGCGATCAGGGACTCGGGCATCCAACGTCCGCCGTAGTTCCCGAAGTAGGGCCCGGAGGCGTTGCGCAGCGAAGGGCCACCTTGCAGGAATGCGTCGGCCGCATTCTCTTCTGAGCCGGCTGTTGGCGCGTCGACCATCAGTCTCACCGTCCTGTTCCAGTTAGTTCATTGGGTAGTTCCACGTGCCACAAGGCAGCCGCAGGCTTATGCCCGGGCTGCCTTGCAACTATTCGCCGTGATTCAGGGACTGCCTCAGTTCCTGACGGCGATGGCGGCAGCTCCAGCTGCCTTGAATTCAGTGATGCGTTCGCGGGGCGTGGAGTCGCTGACCAGCGCCTCCCCTACCAAAATGGCATTGGCGCCACCGGCGGCATAGTGGGATACGTCCTCGGGACCCCTGACGCCGGACTCGGCAACGATTACAGACTCAGCCGGAATCAATCCGGCCAGGGACCCGAAAACCGAGCGGTCGACGTCGAGCGTCTTGAGGTTGCGTACGTTGATGCCAATGATCCTGGCGTTGGCGGCAACTGCCCGCTCGATTTCCTCTTCGGTGTGTGTTTCCACCAACACGTTCATGCCCAGCTCATGGCTTAGGGAGCTGAACTCCGCAAGCTCAGCGTCGGACAACGCCGCGACAATGAGCAGGATGAGGTCGGCTCCGTGGGCACGGGCTTCCCAGATCTGGTACTCGTCCACCGTGAAATCCTTGCGCAGCAAGGGGACGTCGACGGCGGCACGAACGGCATCGAGGTCGGCCAGCGAGCCGCCAAAACGGCGTTGCTCGGTCAGGACACTGATGACCGAAGCTCCGCCGTCGGCGTACTGGACCGCGAGCGAAGCGGGATCGGCAATCGGTGCCAGATCACCCTTCGAAGGGCTGCGGCGTTTGATCTCTGCGATGACTTTGAGGTCGTTGCGGACCGATGACGGGCCACCCAAAGCAGCCCAAGCATCCCGGACAGGAGGAGCAGCTGCGGCGCGATCCTTCAACTCCGCGAGGGACACAAGACGGCTGCGTGACTCCATCTCCTCCTTGACGCCAACAATGATGTCATCAAGAACGGTCACGATTAGTGGCCGTTGTTCTGCAGCTTGCTGCCACCAACTCCGTAGCCCGCCTTGCGCATGACGCCGCCCACGATGAGGCCGATGACCATGACAACCAGTCCGCCGACGAAGATCGGGGTGCTGGCGATGACGAACGCGATGGAGGAAATCAGTGCACCGACCAGCATCACAAGTACGCAGGTCCATGCAGCCGGGCTGTTTCCGTGGCCAATGGCGTCAGCGTGGCTGGCCATGGTGGATTCGGCTTGGTTTGCGGACACTGTGGTTTTGCTCATGTGAAATCTCCTCAGGATGAATACTGCTTACATTCTGCCATTTATTGGCGCCGTCCGGGACATCGTGCGACGTCAGCACAGGCGCGTTCGCTTTTGATGCGCGACACACCTGCCGCACGCCCCATGCCTGCCTACGTGGGGTCCTCGCCGCGCGACAGGCTGTCCCAGCTGTCAATCTCGTCTACGGGTTCGTTGGTGCTTTTCCGCCCTCGAGCACCCGCATCGTATTTGGTCCGGGACGTCCAATGGCGGCCGGCCAGCGGCAAAGCGACAGCGCAAACGGCCAGGAGGGCGCCCGCCACGATGGCCACCACAGGGAATGCCGTGGCGGCAGCGTCAGCCTGGCCGCCGGAGACGCCTGTCGCAGCTGCAATGGCGCCCTGGGCTGCGCCCAGCGGGTCCAGCAGGACGGTCATTGCAGCAAGGATGATTCCGGCCGCTGACAGAACAACAAGGACGGCGATGATCCAGCGTGCAATTTTTCCTGCGATGGACGCGGCAAGTCCGCCGGCCAGGGCGACGACCGCCAGCGCCGTCACCGCAGTTGCAGCCTTGCTCCCTTGGACGTGAAGATCGCTGTTGGATGCTCCCGTCGGATCCAACTGCACCTCGATCCAGGTCTGCGTGGTGGCACCGAAGACTGCCAGGGCAAGGATGGTGGTGGCAAGGACCAGGGTGGATTTCCGCGCCCAGCGCGGCGGCTGCCTGACCGGAGAAGTTGAAGATGCCGTGCTCATGAGGCGGAAGTCCCGTCGTCGAGGACTTCTGTGTTTCCTGCCGTTTCAGCGGAGATGTTCTGCAGGGAGCCCGCAGTGTGGACCGCACGCAGGGGCGCTGCGGCCTTGTTTACCGTCTCCAAGGCTTCAGAAGGCTTGTGGGAATCGGCAACGATTCCACCCCCGGCCTGAACATAGGCGCGGCCCTCGCGGAGCAGCGCTGAGCGGATGGCAATAGCCATGTCCATGTCCCCGGCGAAGTCGAGGTAGCCCACCACGCCACCGTAGATGCCGCGTCGATGGGGTTCGAGTTCGTCGAGGAGGCGCAGCGCACGTGGCTTCGGAGCCCCGGACAGGGTGCCCGCCGGGAAAGTGGCTTTAAGGACGTCATAGGCCTTCGCATCCGGGGCCAACTCCCCCACCACAGTAGAGACCAGGTGCATGATGTGGCTGAACCGCTCCACTTCCATGAACTGGGTGACGTCCACTGTACCGGCAACGCAAACCTTGGAGAGGTCGTTGCGCGAGAGGTCCACCAGCATCAGGTGCTCGGCGCGCTCTTTCTGGTCGGCCAGCAGTTCCGTCGCCAAGGCTTTATCGGCCTCAACGGTCTTTCCGCGGGGGCGTGAACCGGCGATCGGATGGGTGATGACTTCCTCGCCGGTCACCGTGACCAACGCCTCCGGTGACGAGCCCACGATCGAGTACTCGCGGCCGTCCGCGTCCTCCAGGCTGAACAGGTACATGTAGGGGCTGGGGTTGGTGTTGCGCAGGACGCGGTAGACATCAAGGGGATCGGCGGCGCACTCCATCTCGAAGCGGCGGGAGATCACCACCTGGAAAACTTCGCCGTCAACGATCGCTTCCTTGCCGCGGTCGATTGCCTCCAGGTACCTGGCCTCGTCCCAGCGTTCCTGCACGCTGGAAGCAAAGTCCAGGGCTGCAGTTTCCAGCACTGAAACCGGCTGGGAAACAGGAGTGCTGATCTGCTCCAGCAGTGCCTGCACACGGGCAACGGCATCGTGCCACGCGTCGTCCACGCGCTCGGAGCTGTCGTCAAAGTTGATGGCGTTGGCGATCAGGAGGACAGTGCCGTCCATGTTGTCGTGAACAGCCATGTCAGTGACCAGGTTCAGCGCCATCTCAGGAAGCTGCAGGTCGTCCTCGGGCGGGGACGTCAGCCGCTCCCAGTGACGGACGGCTTCCCAGCCGAGAAAACCCACCAACCCGGAGGTGAACGGCGGCAATCCTTCGAAGCGGTCCGTCTGCAGCGCGGCAATGGTGTCCCGCACAGCTTCGACGGGATTACCGGAGACAGGAACACCAACGGGCGGCTCACCGATCCAGTGGGCCTGGCCATCTTTGGTGGTGAGGGTAGCGCGGGACTTCGACCCAATGAAGGAATAACGCGACCATGCGCCGCCGACCGCCGCGGATTCCAGAAGGAATGTTCCGGGCTGCCCCTTGGCCAGTTTCCGGTACAGGCCAATGGGGGTCTCGGCGTCTGCCAAGACCTTAAGGCGAACAGGAATGACACGGCTGTGGACGGCGAGTTCGCGGAACTCTTCCAGGCCCGGGCTGATGATTCCAAGGTCCTGCATGGCTATTTTCTCCGCCTTTTGTCTGAGGTGGTGCGTCAGTGGAAAGTAGTGGGTGCCTTAGTCGCGGTGGCCCGTTACGACTGTGAAGTCGCGACCATCAAAACAGGTCCGGGTTCCGGTGTGGCAGGCAGCGCCGATCTGGTCCACACGGATCAGGAGGGCATCGCCGTCGCAGTCAAGGGCGACAGACTTCACGAACTGTACGTGTCCGGAGGTGTCGCCCTTGCGCCAGTATTCCTGGCGCGAGCGCGAATAGAACGTCACGCGACCCGTGGTCATGGTGCGGTGGAGAGCTTCGTCATCCATCCAGCCAAGCATGAGGACCTCATTGGTATCGTGCTGCTGCACAATCGCGGCAACGAGCCCCGACGCATCACGTTTCAGGGCGCCGGCGATTTCCTGCGGCAAAGGACTCCCGGGGTCGCTGGAAAGCTCCGTGACAGGAGTTGGACTGGGGGCGGACTGCTCTGACATCAGATCAAGTCTAGTGCCTTTGGCCGGAGCCGGATTCTGCGGCGGTTCCACTGCGCAAGAGCGCTCCGATCGTGCTAGTTTCACAAGTGATGCATTTCGTCGATCCTTCCCGAGAAGTCCTAGCCGAAACCCTGCTGGCGGCCGGACCTGACTCCCCCACGCTCTGCGAAGGGTGGCAGACGCGGGATCTTGCTGCGCATTTATATCTGCGCGAACGGAAAATCGCGGTGGGCCTCGGCCTGCTCATTCCAAGCCTCGGCAAAGCCTCCGAAAAAGCCACGTCCAAACTGGCAGCCAAGCTCAAGAGCCCGGATGCTTATGCCGATCTCATCAAGACTTTCCGGGCCGGCCCTCCAGCCCTCTCCCCCTTGAAGATCAAAGCCTTGGATGAGACGTCCAACCTCATTGAATACTTTGTTCACACCGAGGACATCCGCCGCGCCGGCGACCGTTGGGCCCCCCGCGCCCTCGATGAAGCCTATTCGGATGCACTCTGGGACGACCTCATCAAGCGGGCCGCGTTCCTGTACCGCGGCGTGGACCTCGGCATCGTCCTGGTTCGTCCTACCGGTCCGCGGCATGTAGCCAAGCGAGCCCCCGTGTCGGTCGCCATTGTGGGGGAACCCGGGGAACTCCTCATGCATGCGCATGGACGCACCAGCCAGGCCCTGGTGACCTTCGAAGGCCAACCGGACGCCGTCGCGCTGTTGCAGTCGGCCGACATCGGCCTCTAACTATTCATTGGGTTTAACGAAACAATGGAGAGTCACTTTCACAGTGACTCTCCATTGCTGTTAATCCTGAAGCTAGCGGACTTCGAAACCAGCGTCCCGAATCGCCGTTTTGACTTGGGCGATCATGTCATCCGGCCCGAAGTGGAACACTGAGGCCGCCAGTACGGCATCGGCCCCGGCTTCCACGGCAGGCGGGAAGTGCGCAGGCACTCCTGCCCCACCCGAGGCAATAATCGGGATGTTCACCGCAGCGCGGACCAAGCGGATCAGTTCGAGGTCGAAGCCATCCTTGGTGCCGTCGGCATCAATCGAGTTGAGCAGGATTTCCCCCACGCCCCGTTCCGCTGCTTCCTTGGCCCAGGCGATGGCGTCGATTCCGGTTCCGGTGCGGCCACCATGGGTGGTGACTTCAAAACCGGACGACGTCGGGACGTTACCTTCACGGGTACGGCGCGCATCCACCGAGAGGACCAGCACCTGGGATCCAAAGTGGCGGGTAATTTCGTCGATGACCTCGGGCCGTGCAACAGCCGCGGTGTTGATGGACGCCTTATCCGCACCAAAGCGGAGGAGCTTATCCACCTCGGCGACGCCACGGACGCCGCCGCCCACGGTCAGGGGAATGAAGACTTCCTCTGCCGTGCGGCGGACTACGTCAAAGGTGGTTTCGCGGTTGCCCGATGATGCCGTGACGTCGAGGAACGTCAATTCGTCCGCCCCGCCATTGTCATAGCGGTGCGCGAGTTCCACGGGATCGCCGGCGTCGCGGAGACCTTCAAAGTTGACGCCCTTGACGACGCGGCCTGCGTCAACATCAAGGCAGGGTATGACGCGGACGGCTACAGCCATGTGCTGCTCCTCAATTGTGCTGGGCTTGCTGTGTGAGGCGGGTCAGATGCGGCAGGCGTGGATGCTGCTGACCAGGATGGCGCGGGCGCCGAGGTCGTACAGTTCATCCATGATGCGGTTGGTTTCCTTCTTGGGAACCATGGACCGCACGGCAACCCACTCGGAATCGCGCAACGGGGACACCGTGGGCGACTCAAGGCCGGGTGTAAGTGCAGCGGCGTCTTCGACCAGATCCTTGCGGATGTCGTAATCCATCAGCACATACTGACGAGCCACGAGGACACCTTGCAGACGGCGGATGAGGATGTCGATTTCTTTGGCAGTACCGTTGGCAGCGCCACCGGAACCGGAGCGACGGATCAGCACGGCCTCGGACTTCAGGATGGGATCACCGAAGATTTCCATCCCGGCGGCCTTGAGGGTGTTGCCCGTCTCCACGACATCCGCGATCGCGTCCGCCACACCCAAGCGCACCGAGGATTCCACGGCGCCGTCCAGGCGGACCACCGTGGCATTTACGCCGCGCTCAGAAAGGTAGTCGCGCAGGAGGCCGTCGTAACTGGTGGCAAGGCGCTTGCCTTCCAACTGCTCGACGCCGGCGAAGTCGCCCACCGGACCGGCAAAACGGAAAGTTGACGGAGCAAAGCCAAGGGGAAGTATTTCCTCGGCTTCGACCTTCGCGTCCAGCAGGAGGTCCCGGCCGGTGATACCGACATCCAGGGTCCCCTGGCCAACATAGACAGCAATGTCCCGGGGACGGAGGAAGAAGAATTCAATGTCATTATCGGGATCGACCATGACCAGTTCGCGGGAATCGCGGCGCTGACGGTAACCGGCCTCGGACAACATTGCCGAGGCGGCTTCGGACAGGGATCCCTTGTTGGGGACTGCTACACGGAGCATTGGGAGACTTTCTTTTTGGAATGGAGGTTTTCAGACACCTTGGCCACGCAGGGGGCTCCGCAACAGGCAAGCGGAGTGGCGTGGCTAGAGATGCTTGTAAACGTCTTCCAAGGTGAGGCCCTTGGCGAGCATGAGGACCTGCAGGTGGTACAGCAACTGGGAGATTTCCTCAGCGGCGGCTTCGTCCGATTCGTATTCCGCGGCCATCCACACTTCAGCGGCCTCTTCGACCACCTTCTTGCCGATGCCGTGGATTCCAGAGTCCAGTTCGGCAACCGTGCGCGAACCTGCCGGGCGGGTCGCTGCTTTCTCACTCAGTTCTGCGAACAGCGTCTCGAAATTCTTCACGCCCTCCAGACTACTTGCTCCGGGGCGCCTACCGCTTGTTGGGGCCTTGCATGACGAAGGGGATGTGAGTGACAACACACCCACATCCCCTCCGCGGCAAGAACTTCTAGCTGAACCGCTTCAATGTCACAGCGGTAGCCAGGGCAGCAGTCACCGCTTCGTGGCCCTTGTCCTCCTTGGACCCGGGAAGGCCCGCACGATCGATGCCCTGCTGCTCCGTGTCACAGGTGAGGACGCCGAAGCCTACCGGCACGCCAGTGCGGACACTGACATCGGTAAGTCCCGACGTCGCAGCCTGGCAAACGTAGTCGAAGTGCGGCGTTCCGCCGCGGATCACCACGCCAAGGGCTACGACGGCGTCGAAGTGCGGCGCGAGCCTGGCCGCGGCAACCGGAAGTTCGAAGCTGCCCGGAACCCGCAGCAGGGTGGGTTCGGCAATGCCGGCTTCCTTGGCTGCGCGAAGGGCGCCATCAACAAGTCCGTCCATGATCTGCGTGTGCCAGCTTGCCGCCACAATGGCCAGCTTCAGCTGCGAGGTTTCCTCGGGGTTGAGGGTAGTGAGGTCAATAGTGGGTGCGCCGTGGCCGCTCATATTTGCGATGAATCCGTTCAGTCTTGGTTGTTGTCAAAGGGGGATGCCGGTGTCTTGCCGTTGCTGACGGGCTCGACTTCGAGTGCCAGCCGGTGGTCCATCCGGTCTTTCTTGGTCTGCAGGTAGCGCAGGTTCTGTTCGCGGGAAGGAACCTCTGTGGGAACCATTTCCACTACTGTTACGCCGGCTTGGGCAAGGCGGTTTTGCTTGTCCGGGTTGTTGCTGAGCAACCTGACCTCGTGCAGCCCCATCTCGGCCAGGATCTGTCCAGCCGCAGTGTAGGAACGGGCATCCACGGGCAGGCCGAGCTGTTCGTTGGCCTCCACCGTGTCAAAACCGGCTTCCTGCAGGGCGTAGGCCTTGATCTTGTTGGCCAGCCCGATGCCACGGCCCTCTTGCCCACGCAAGTACAGCAGAGTTCCGCCCTCTGCATGGATGAGCTCCAAGGCGAATGCCAACTGCTCTCCGCAGTCGCAGCGGTAGGAACCGAACACATCACCTGTCAGGCACTCGGAATGCAACCGGACCAGCGGCGCGCGGCCACCTTTGGGCGGGTTCGGGGAACTCACGGCAAGGTGTTCGTGGCCGGTCTCAAGGTCAGTCCACGCTTGTGCCACGAAATCGCCAAAGGCAGTAGGTAATTGCACAATCGGCCCACCACTGACGGGGTGCGGCCCGGGGCCGGCGTGGTCACTGCTGCGTGTGGTCGATGCGGTCATCGCTTCTCCTCGTCCTCCTGTGAAACATGTGCCGTCTGGGACTCTACCGCTTCAACATATGACACCAGATCCTCGATGGAGATGAGGGGGCACCCATGTTCAGCGGCAAACTCGCGCAGGCTGTCCAGCCGCATCATTTCACCGTCGTCATGTACCAACTCTGCGATCACACCCACCGGAGCCAGCCCGGCAAGACGACACAGGTCCACGGCAGCTTCCGTGTGACCCGGACGTTCACGCACTCCCCCGTTAACTGCCCGCAACGGGAAAATATGCCCGGGACGGGTGATCGACGCCGGAGTGCTGGACGGATCTGCCAATATCCGGGCCGTCAAGGCGCGGTCAGTGGCAGAAATTCCAGTGCTGACGCCAATCGCTGCGTCGCAGGAAACGGTGTAGGCCGTCCCTTTGGCGTCCTCGTTGATTTCCACCATGGGCGGCAGGACCAGGGCGTCTGCCCGCTCGCCGTCCAGGGGAACACAGATGACGCCGGATGAATACCGGATGGTCCAGCCCATGAGGGCCGGTGTGGCGTGTTCGGCGGCGAAGATAATGTCGCCTTCATTCTCGCGGTCTTCGTTATCCACCACGATCACAGCCTGGCCCGCGGCCATCGCCGCGATGGCGGATTCGACAGGATCCAGCCCGGTGCGACGCGTAGCTGCAGGAGTTGTCTTGGCAGGGGCGCTCATCGTGCACCGCCCTGACCCGGTGCGAAGGACAAAAGGCGCTCGGTGTACTTGGCCAACACATCCACTTCGAGGTTGACGCGGCCACCAACAGGCTTGGCGCCCAGCCCGGTTTCCTCCAACGTCGTGGGGATCAATCCCACTTCAAACCACGGCGCCGCTTCGGCCGCGTCACTGACAGCGGTCACCGTCAGTGAGACACCGTCGACGGCGATCGAACCTTTCTCGGCAATGTAGCGTGCCAGCGGGGCCGGCACGCCGAACCGCAATCGATCCCAGTTGCCCAAGGGTTCGCGCTCCAGCAGCTCACCTACGCCGTCTACATGGCCCTGCACCACATGGCCGTCCAGGCGTCCACCCGCCGGAACACAGCGTTCAAGGTTCACCGTGTCTCCTGGCTCCAGCCCTCCGATGGTGGTCCGAACGAGGGTTTCGCCCATGACATCGACGCTGAAGTCCTGGCCTTCAATCTGCGTAGCGGTCAGGCATACGCCGTTGACGGCGATGGAACCGCCCAAGGGCAAGCCCTCGGCGGTAGTTGGCGCTTTCAGCCTCAATGTTGCGCTGGTATCGCCATCGTGCTCAATCCCCAGCACAGTGCCCTGTTCAGCTACGATTCCGGTAAACATCAGTGTCCTCCTGTGACGTGTTCCGCAGCTTCAGCCTGCGGGACCAAATTCTTTATATTGCTCGCGGCACCACGCGGTGACCGCAGGTGCAGCCGAAGATCGTTGCCCAGGATCCGTACAGCGCCGCCGCCGGCTTCATCCCAGGACCATTGCTGGGCATCGGCCAGAGTGGTGATGCCGAGGTCGTTCAGTGCCGGAGTGCCGGATCCAAGGAGCGTTGGGGCCAAGTAGACAATGAGCTCATCCACCAGGTCTGCTGCGAGGAACGTGCTCAGAATCGAGGACCCACCTTCCACCATGAGGTGCCGGACACCCTGATCGAACAGCATGCCCAAGGCCTCTGCAGGATCCCGGGTGGGAAGGTGGACAAAACGCCCGTCCGTTCCCCGAACTGCGGCATCTTCCGGGACTTCCCGCAGCCCCATGACGGCACGAATCGGCTGGTGCGCCGAGAGGCCGCCGTCCGGGGTTCGGGCCGTTAGCCGCGGGTTGTCGATCAGCACTGTTCCCGTACCCACCAGGATCGCGTCTATAAGTCCCCTCAGCCCGTGGTTATCCGCCAGGGACTCCGGACAGGAGATCCACTGGCTGGTGCCGTCCACGGCAGCAATTCTGCTGTCCAGCGTCTGGGCGATATGCAAGGTGACGAACGGGCGCTTGGCTGCAACGGCGTCGAACCAGTCACGGTTCAGGTCCAGCGCCTTCAGGCCTTCCAGCCCTGAGCGGACCTGAACACCGGCGGCTGTAAGCGTCCGCGCGCCGCCTGCGGCGGGATCATGGGGGTCATCGACGGCGTAGATCACCTTCGCGATTCCGGCGGCAATGATCGCCTGGGCGCAAGGTCCGGTACGACCCACGTGGTTGCAGGGCTCCAAGGTGACCACCATGGTGGTTCCCGCGGTATCGACGCCTTTCTCGCGTGCCTGGAAAATTGCGTCCGCCTCGGCGTGGGACGTCCCGGCACCCCGGTGATAGCCGGTTGCCAGCTGCTCACCCTCGGGGCTCAGGATTACTGCTCCGACCAGTGGATTCGCTCCGCGGGGACCTGCCAGGGCAGCGGCGAGTGCGGCGTCCATGGCAGCCCGCTCTGCGGCGGTATAAATCGTATTTGCACTGTTCACTGGGCAGCACCCGCTGATACGGCGACGGCGGCCGGGCTGGCGTTGTGGTCAGCCCTTTCACGCTTTTCAGCCCGCCACCACACAAAGAACCCTGTGAGGGTGAAGAAGCCGTAGAACAGGTACATGACCGCGCTGGCGTAGAAGCCGGCACTGAACAAGAGCGGAACGCCCACAATGTCCACTGCCACCCAGATCAGCCAGAACTCGGTCCATCCCCGCGCCATGCCATAGGTTGCCAACAGGGATCCCATGAAGGTCCAGGCATCAGCCCACACCGGCGGGTAGGAACCAAGGGCATCAAACAGAGGCGTCAGCGCCGCCGTGCCCGCAACCATGGCAGCAATCAGGGCGATACGGACTTTATTGCTGGCCCACCCCGGGACAATGGCGCGCCCCTGGCTGCTTGATTCCTGGCCCTGCTTCCATCGGTACCACCCATAAACGGCGACCGCTATGAACATGATCTGACGTGCAGCCTGACCCCACAAAGTAGCGGGTGCTGCTGCGCCGAAGACGTTACCCAGGAAGACCGTGAGTAGAAGAATGTTGCCGAGAATGCCAATCGGCCAAGCCCAGACTTTGCGGCGCATACCGCCGAGGGCGCTGAGTAGCCCAAAGATGTTTCCAAGCACTTCGCGTAAGACAAGAGCAGATCCTCCAACGGGGATCTGTGCTTCGAAGAGCCATCGCAGTATGTCCATGCCGTTCCTTCCCAGTAAGCCGCGATGACTCCGGGGGTGTACGACAGCGCAATGCCGGGCGTCGCAAAAGGAACGCCCAAGGCATGACTGTACGTGCTTCTCCCATCCAGACTTTAACTGTCGGTACCGGAATTCCACCGGTTCAACCGTCTGCCATCGAGGGTCCAATTACTTGAATCGCGATGGCTCGCGGGTCGCGGACTATAACCGCCGGTTCGGACTTACACCGACCCCGGAGCACGTATGTGTGTTGTTATTCTGCCACAACTACCAAGATGCCCGGGCTATTCCCGGGCCATCTTCGTAACATGTGGTGACGGTCGTCAAGCGAACGTTGCTGTGACAGCCTGTCCCGCTGCACGGAGGCGATCGATCGCCGCCGCGGGGTCCTGGTGCCCATAAACGGCCGAACCTGCCACGAACACATTGGCGCCTGCTTCTGCGGCCCTGATGATGGTTTCCTCGGTGATGCCCCCATCCACTTGGATGGCGACACCGATCCCGGAACCCTCTACTGCTGCCCGGGCACGCCTGATCTTGGGCAAGGTGATATCCAGGAAGGATTGCCCCCCGAATCCGGGCTCCACCGTCATGATCAACAGCATGTCCAACTCGCTGAGCATGTCCAGGTACGGCTCCACCGGTGTGGCCGGGCGCAAGGCCATTCCCGCCTTGGACCCCCGCGCACGCAATTCCCGTGCCAGCTTGACCGGCGCCATGGCAGCTTCGGCATGGAACGTCACTGAAGCAACGCCGGCGTCTGCGTACGCAGGTGCCCAGCGGTCGGCGTCGGAAATCATCAAGTGGGCATCCAACGGAACCGGGCTGACCGCCTGGATCCGCTGCACCACCGGCAGGCCCAACGTCAGGTTGGGGACAAAGTGGTTGTCCATGACGTCCACATGGACGGCATCGGCATTGCTGATCCGCTGCAGTTCCGCCTCAAGATTGACGAAATCAGCAGACAGGATGCTCGGGTTGATACAGCACTGAGACAAGGCAGCCCCTCTGGGTCGGTGGAAACAGAAAGCCGGATTCCGGCAGTTACGGCTTTTTGCGGATGATGGCCATGAACATGGCGTCCGTTTGGTGGACGTGCGGCCACAACTGGGCTGTTTGCTCATGACCGGCGCCCAAGCGGCCGGTGAGGCTGACGTCGTCGAGCGCCTGCCCGGCGTCGAGCAATTCCAGATCCGCACGTTTGGACATGACGTCACTGACAACAGCAGTGGTCTCGGCCGGATGCGGCGAGCATGTCACATAGGCAACCACGCCGCCGGGCTTCACGGCATCAATCGCGGACTTCAGGAGGTCGCGCTGCAACGGACCGAGGTCGCCGATGTCCTTGGGTGATCGCCGCCACCGCGATTCCGGCCGCCTGCGCAACGCCCCCAACCCACTGCAGGGAACATCGACCAGCACGCGGTCGAAAGCCTCCGCCTGTTCCGAACCGACCTCGCGTCCATCACCGGTCCGAACCGACCACGTGTCTTCCGGAACTGCCGACAATGCCTGCTGGACAAGCTTGGCCCTGTGCGGCGCGGGCTCGTTGGCCAACAAAGTAGCGCCGTCCCGGTGCGCCAAAGCGGCCAGGAGCGCCGCTTTGCCTCCAGGACCGGCGCACAAGTCCAGCCAGCGTTCACCTCCGGAAGAGGCTCCGCGAAGATCCACGCCGGCCAACGCCCGGGCAACCAACTGGGATCCGACGTCCTGGACACGGGTGGTGCCGCGGCGGACCGATTCCAGGCGGCCGAGATCACCGCCGGCGGACAGGGCGGAGTCTTCCACCAGTTCGCCTGCGGTGGCCCCGTTATCGAACGCCTCATCCAGGTTTCCCAAACCGGGCAAAGCCACAAGATTAACCACAGGAGCGGCGTTGTCCGCCTCCAGCAGGTCATCGATTTCCGACTTCGGGCGGCCGTGGTTGACCAATGACTGGCGCAGCGCGCGGACAATCCATTCAGGGTGGGCGTGCCGGAGCGCTGCGATCTTTGTTTCGTCAGTCTCGTTGGCCAGGAGGATGTCCAGCCACTCACCCATGCTGTGGGCGGTGACCTTGCGAAGGACCGCGTTAATCAGGGCTGACGGACCTGCGCCGATGACGGCGCGCGCCAAGCCAACGGTCTGGTCCAGTGCCGCGTGCGCCGGAACACGCATTGACAGTAACTGATGGGCGCCGATCCGCAAGGCATCCAGGATGGCAGGGTCCAACTGCTCAAGGGGGCGGTCCACGCAGCGGGCCAAAATGGCGTCATAGGTGCCTTGGCCGCGCAAAGCGCCGTAGCTCAATTCGGTGGCAAAGCCGGCGTCCCGGCGGTCCAAGCGGTGTTCCCGGATGCGGGCCGGGAGCACCAGGTTGGCGTAGGCATCCTCGGAAGCAACAGCACGGAGCACTTCGAACGCCACCAGCCGCGCCGGATCAGCCCGACGCGTACGCTGCGACGGAGCATTGTTGGTGAATCCCCGCTGGGGACCCCGGTTACGCTCGCGACCCTGCGCGTTGCGCCGGCTTTCGCCGCGGTTGCCTTGTCCGCCGCCGTCCCGGTTCCCGCTGTTGTTGGGGCCTCGCCGGCCGGACTCACTCATTCGAATACCACTCTCTCAGGTGTTGCCAAGCCGCGGGCCCAGTCAGCCGACGACATCATTTTCTTACCTGCCGGCTGGATCCTGCCAAGCTCAACGGCATGGGATCCGGTGCCAACAAGAACAGTCTTTCCATCCACCCTGATACTGCCCGGAGCCAAGTCCTTGACGTCGGGACGGAGGTTCACTGGTTCAAGCTTGACTCGCTGGCCGTCCAGCGTAGTCCATGCTCCCGGCTCGGGTGTTACACCACGGGCCCGACGATTGATGGCGAGGGCAGGCAGTTGCCAGTCCAGGCGGCCATCCTCCAGCGTCAGTTTGGGAGCCAGGGAGACTTCCCCGGTTTGCGGCTGGGGGGCAGCCTGCCCGGCGTCGATCGTCGAGAGGGTCTGGCTGAGCAGCACGGCCCCGCTGATGGACAGGCGCTCCAGCAGTTCCCCGGCGGTATCGTCCGCCATTACAGCTTCTGTGAGGGTACCGAAGACGGGCCCGGTATCGAGGCCTTCTTCCAGCTGGAACGTCACGGCACCAGTGATTTCGTCTCCGGCAATGATTGAGCGCTGAACGGGGGCAGCGCCCCTCCACGCAGGCAGGAGGGAGAAATGAAGGTTGACCCATCCATGTGTCGGGACTGACAAAGCCGGTTTTGGAACAATGCCACCGTAGGCAACAATCGCGGCAACATCGGGGGCAAACTCCGAAATCCGGGCCGTAGTGTCCGCATCTACCTTGGCGGCACGAATGACCTCGATACCCAGTTCCGTTGCCCGCGCCGCGACCGGCGATGGCGTCATGACCCGCTTCCTGCCTACCGGTGCGTCCGGGCGCGTCAGGACAGCAACGACGTCGAATCCTGCTTTGACCAAGGCATCCAATGAGGGGACGGCCACGGCGGGAGTTCCTGCGAAAAGGACCCTCACTCCGGAACTCCGAAGCTGCCGCCACCAAAACTTGATCCCACGCTGTTGGCGCGCTGGGACGTGGTCTTCTCCGTAATGGCGTGGTAATTGGCGTTTCGGATGGCGCGGAGAGCTGCCTTACGGTCCTCCCCTTCCAACCTGTCCGTGTACAGAACGCCGTCCAGGTGATCGGTCTCATGCTGGAAACACCGGGCAAGCATGCCCTCGGCTTCCACTGAGACCGGGTTGCCGTTCACGTCGACACCGGTCGCCTTGGTTTTCCGGAAACGGCGGACCGGGAAGCCCAAGCCGGGAATCGAGAGGCACCCCTCTACTTCGTCCGGCTGGAAGTCGTCGCTGTTCTCCAGGACGGGGTTGATGATGTGGCCTTCCACTCCCCCGATCCGGTAGGTAAAGACGCGCTGGCTGACGCCGATCTGCGGTGCAGCCAGGCCGGCACCTTCGACGTCTTCCATGGTTTCGGTCATGTCAGCTACCAGCTTGGCGAGCTCCGGACCGAAATCGGTGACAGGGTCCGCTACGGTGCGCAACACCGGATCCCCGATGATTCGGATACTCAAAATTGCCATGTGCTGTCAGTCCTCACTATCGTCCAACCCGGCCCCGGGTGTTGCGGAGCCTAAGCCAGTTTAGTTGAGTCCATCGCCGCTGCCGCTGTTCGCGGCTCCGGCACCAACCGCTGCGAACACGGGCGGAGCGATGGGCAACAATGCTTGTCCTGCCGCAGTGACGTCTGCCGACATTTCCCAGACACGCCGAAGTGCGCAGAACTTCCACCAATGATGCTTAAGGATCTCCGGATTGGCCCGCATCGGCCGCACTTCAGTTTCTCCGATGGCCACAGCGAGCAGCATGGGGTTATCTTCGTACTTCCACGGCTCCCATTCACCAGCCACGGGATCCACAAGGCTTTCCTCGGCCTTCATTCCGGCGGCGAGCTGCATGACCACTTTGTCGTCCAGGGCCTTGACCGTTCCGTCCCTGGTGGTGCCCTTGGTCTTGTAGTCGATCAGGCAGATACGCCCGTTGATCCGGGCTACAAGGTCAAGTGTCCCGGCGTAGCCCACCGTCTTGTTCCACACGGTGATCTCCGGGGCCAACGGCTCAACCCTGTAAAGCTCCCACCATTCGTCAAACCGGGCGGCGAAGGCCTGCTCACCATGGGCTGCGAGATCGTCCCGGCATTCCTGCATCCGGTGAGGGCGGCCCAGGGCACGCAGGGCCACCTGCTCGCAGTAGGTGTGGACCCGGTCACCGCGCTCCGCCGCCGCATCGCGGTAAGTTTCCGCCGCTTTGGCGGCCTTGCTGATGGCCTGCCGGGTCTTGGCCGGACTCCCCAGAATTGCTGGAAGCTCCGGATCCGCAGCGAGGCTGCTCGCACCCATGTAACTGAACCAACCATCCAGCGAGTGTGCCTGTTGACCAATCACCGTAGTGATGGAAGGCACCGAAAATTGCTCCGTGGTGGAGCGGGCATACATCCGGCCGTATTCAGTAGCATGGGCGAGCAGTGGAGCAGTCATATAAAGACTGTGTCATACAGGACCGACAGAATTCTCCAC
>NZ_JABMCX010000088.1 GCF_013179505.1 Paenarthrobacter sp. CM16
CGGTCCACAGATCACGCGGCATCTCCTCGATGCTCAGTTCCCACAGGTATCCCCGCCCGTCGAGCCAGGGCCTGATGGTCTCGGTCAGCATGTTCATGATGAACTCGCGCATCACCCTGGTGTTCATCGATCTTGCGATGTGCTCCACCTGGATGCGAACAAAGTCCTGGCCGGACTCACCACCCCTGAACGCGTTCTTCCCCTCCACCTCGTAGAAGAACACGTCGCAGTAGAAAGCTGGCATTTCGGCCGCATAAAGAGCTGTGATCGCCTTCGCGAAGTCCTCTTTATCTTGGTCGGTGTAGGCCCCAGCGGGGGTGTGGATTCTCCAGAACGGCATGACATTCTCCTCATTGTTGTGAGACGGGTGCTCACACGTATAAAGACCACACCCGGGGTGGGCGGGACCTGTTGATTCGGGCTGCTGAACTCGCTCACCGCGAGACCGCAAGAAGGGCGGGATCGCGTCGAGGCTGCAGGCACCGACAAAGTTGGGGCTTGAGGATCGAAGCGGGGGACCGATTGTGACAGCGCTGTCGACGATTTGATCCCATGGACTCATCACTTCCTCAAGCTCGCATGGACACTGAGCCTGACGTCAGACTCATATATACAGTGATACATATCACACTGTCAAGAACTTGCTGATGCGTGTTACCGGCGGCCGTCGTTGAGCCTGTTTGCCGCAGCGATTCGAAACCAGCCGGAGCGAAGGGCAGTAGAGGTCTAAAGTTCAGGATGACGGCGAATGCCTCACCCGCGACAGTTCGGCCAGTTGCTGACGTGCGGTCCGGTTGGCGATCTAGGCTGCAGTTGGGCTGGTGTGGCCCGCTGGTCATGCGCGGCCGGATCGAGCGTCGCGGGACGCGGATTGCGAAGGTTATCGGCAACTGCGCTGGGCGATTACGGTCAGAGGCGGCGACATATCCTCGACAAACCCCGGCGCTCAAGACGGTGGCCTAGGGGCAATCTCCAGCTGTCGAATTGCGCTTGGAGCTCTTGGTCCTGTCGCAAGTAGGGTGGGCTAGTTGTAGTCGTCCCCCCCGAGATGTTCTCTCGCTTCTGTGCGATGGATCACAATGCCGGACCCGACACCGCCACTTCCCCACTCACCGCTTCATAAGCGGGCTTAGGCGGTGGCGGCGCGTCGTGTCACTTTTGTCCCGGTACTGGGCGGATTGCGCCTATGTGACGTGCGTCGCACCCGAGTAGGTTCGATTTGACCGGCAGCACGTCCCAATTCGTGCCGCTTCCAAGGTCGAACCTAGGAGGTTTGTACGTCATGGATATTGAAAAGCACTCGCCCACAACCGCTCCGCCGATCCGCGCCACGTCGTTCGTCGGGCGGTGGCCCGACATCCCAGCCGATTGGCCCGAGATGATCAGTGGCAAGTTCTCGCCGACCAGCGCAACGCTGATCAGCGGCCCGACTGAGGCGATCCTGATCGATGCGCTGTATCTTAAGGACGATGTCCGAGAACTCGGGGATCTGATCGAGCGCACCGGTAAGTCTTTGACGACGATTTACATCACCCACGCGCACGCAGACCACTATGCGGGGCTCGGACCGCTCCTCGAGCGGTTTCCGGGTGCACGGTGCGTGGCGATGCCCCATGTGGTCGACGCCATCAAGGGTGGGATGGAGGTGCACAAAGAGCAGTGGAGGATGTTGTTCGGCGACGCCTGCGTGACGATTGGGCCGCTTCCGGAGCCCATCGATGAACGCACCCTTTTTGTGGACGGATCAGCGGTGAAGATCATAGAGGTCAAGCAAGCCGACATCCATCCCACCTCAATCGTGCACGTGCCCGAGATCGATGTTGTCGTGGCCGGCGACTCCATTTACAACGAGATCCACCCGATGCTGGGTCTCGCGACGCCCGAGGAGTGGTCCGACTGGCTGGAGACGGTGGATCTGGTGGAAAGCCTGAATCCTCGCGTGATCGTGGCCGGACACCGTAGGCCTGACGGCGACGACCACGCTGTCGAGACCATGATCGCCCAGACGCGTTCCTACATCCGCGACTTCGCTGCTGCATATGAGGTTGCCAAGGACGTGGAGGAATTGGTGACAGTCATGGTTGCGAAGTATCCCCACCACGGCAACCTCTGGAGTCTGCAGTTTTCTGCTGCAAGTGCGCTGCAGTACCGTGAGAGCGGAAAGACAGCCGCGGACGCAGTGTGAACCCAGGCCGATCGCGTCGTCGCCACAAGGTAGACAAGGCAAGCGAAGAAAGCGCTCTATAGTCCTGCGGGCCATTTCAGCCGAACCTGTTGCTGTTCTGAACACCCTCCGGGTTTGCTGCCGTAAAAGTCCGGTTTGTGGTTTTGGAGTTCATGTAGCTGCGGCATGCGCCTGTAGTGGTGATTGTCGCTGCCCGAGGCGTGGATCATGATTGTGATGTTTCTGATCTTCGGGTTCTGTTTCGCGACTCCGACAATCTCGTGCCATATTTCGTTTTTTAGTACATGCACGGGGGTCTCGCGCGGCCCCAGAGTCCGCTTGATTCTGGGTATGCGAGCTCAGGTTGTGGCGGCGGCAACGTAGCTCGTCTCAAATGCGGCCAGACCTCGTAAAGAGGGGAATCATCGAGAAGCCTTCGACGTCCTCGGCCACGATGCCGCGTTGGTGTTTGAGCTCCCTGATCTGCCTCGCGATGCGGGGGAGGACCAATTCGACGGCTTCGGTGCCGATCATGGTGACGGTCTGCTCGCTGAGCGCAGTAAAGACCGCGTCGATATGGTTTAGCGGTTCCTCGCGGCTGTGGTTTCTTGCCGAGCGCGACACGGTGCCCCGCCGGCGGTCCGCAGGTCCGGCGTATTTGATGAGCAGCTGACGGACCAGGGACCAGGTCAGCCCTGTCCCCGGAAAGACGCGCTCCCGGCAGGGAAGATCCGCGGCAGCAGCGACCATGACCGGTGGCCGTGCTGATGAACTCATGGGTCAGATGAGCGTCGAATCCGGAGAGCGCCTTCAGCGCCGCGAGCACCTCGCTCTCATAGTCAACGGCTCGCAGCGTGCGCGGCACCGCCCTCGCGGTTCAGCGACAATGAATACATCCCGCCGCGTCAGTCTTGGACTTTCCGGATACAGGTCAGCGGCTTGCGCATCGCTGGACCGGGCAGGTAGGAATCGGTGCCGCCGTCTCCGGTCACGGCTATCGGAAGAGCGCAGATGGTGTTGAGTTGGTCAATGATCACCAGCACCCTGCCGTGCTGCGGCAGATCGCGCAGCCGCGCCTCATCCTGAGCCAAGGGCTTGTCGAAAACCCGTTCTCCTGCTGCGTTCATGCCGCGGTGTGATGTTCGGATTTTTCCGACATCAAGCCCGCAGTAGATCTTGTATCCTTCGTCCATCCGGCGCTCCGTTGCACCACTCATGGCCGCAGTCACGACACCCGATGCTGACACTGACACTCGCGCTGCAAAGAGACCTGGCCCCCTTCGAAAGAGCTGGCAGTGTCCCTATCAGCAGTCAACGGACCTCCGAACCGGCGGCAGCACTGCCCGGATCATCAAAGACAGGGCAAGAAAGTCATGCCGGATCCAGCGACCACATCCCCGTCTCTCGGGGACCTCATGAATGTTGCGCCAGCCCACGGCGGGTACCACCGGCTGCTGTGCATCGGAGCACTGCAACCCACCGCGGCCGGTACTCAGGGGGAGGTCCGATGCAAACCATCTCCTGGACGCAAGTGTGCCAGGACACTTATGAACTCGCGACCTTCCCGGCCGAGGCGGATTGGGCAGAGACACTCACATGCGGCCTCCGTCCTGGGGTCACTTGTCGACGGCCATCACCCGCCGTCGTGTGGGTATGAAGCTGAGACGGAACAGCTTGGCGACCCGTTACCTGCATCGGGCAGGTTTCGACCAGCCAACCGGACACAGCCTTCCCTAAAGTAGCAGCATGACAACTACAGGCATGCTCCGCATCCGTCAGGCCACCATCGTGGCCCGCGACCGCGACACAGTAGTCGCGGACCTCCGAGCCAAGCTCCCGCTCGGGGAACCGTTCTACGACCCGGACGTGGCCCAGTTCGGTCTATGCAATGCGGTCCTTCCGCTCGGTGACACCTTCGTGGAAGTCATTTCGCCCGTGGAGGAGGGTACGGCTGGTGGCCGTCACCTGGACCGTCTTGGCCACGATGGTGGCTATATGGCCATGTTTCAGGTGGATGACATCGCCACGGCCCGTGCTCGCATCAAGGATCTCGGCCTTCGGGTCATCTTCGACAATGACGAAGACGGTGACATCGACATCCACATCCACCCCAAAGACGTGCCGGGCGCCATAATCACACTCGACCATATGAAAGTCCCGGACTCCTGGCGATGGGCCGGACCTGAGTGGATTCAGAAGGCCCCGGCGGTGCTCGGTCCGGGGAGAGTGACAGGTGCGACCTTGACTGCACTGGAGCCGACCAAACTCGCAAATACGTGGGCAGCGGCTCTAGGCACGACCGCCGATGGCGACCGGATTGCCCTAGACGGCGGCGAGCTTCGCTTCGTCGCGGGCGATCGTGACGGCATCGCGGCCTTCCACGTCGAGGGACTCGCGGCGGACGTCACAAGCGGTGGCGTCGATTTTGTGCGCGCCTGAATCCGCGCGGGTGGCGGGTCCAGATCGACAACCGGGGCCGCGCCCTCTCTGCACGGGCCACATTGCAACTCAAGGGGTATGAAGCATGGAATTCCAGACGATACGTCACGATGTCAGTGACGGCATCCTGACGATCACGTTGAGCCGACCGGAACAGCTCAACGCCTTCACTGTCACGATGGCTGAGGAGCTCCAGCATTCGTTCCGTGCGGTCAACGATGATGACGCCATCCGCGCCGTCATCGTGACCGGGGCGGACCGTGCGTTCTGTGCCGGCATGGACCTCAGGGGTGAAGGCAACGTGTTCGGGCTCGACGAGAATCTCACGCCTGGTCTGAGCGACATGGCCGACCTCGACAACCCAGCCATCGCAGCGGTCCGCGACGCTGGTGGGCGGGTCACGTTGGCCATCCACGACTGCCGCAAGCCGGTCATCGCTGCCATCAATGGTGCAGCCGTGGGCATTGGCGCCACGATGACACTGGCGATGGACCGTCGTCTGATGTCGAAGTCGGCACGTATCGGACTGGTTTTCGGCCGAATAGGCATTGTCCCAGAGGCTTGCTCGACGTGGTACCTGCCCAGGCTCGTAGGCCCATCTGCAGCCATTAACTTGGTCTTGGGCGCCGATATTCTCGATGCCGAGGCCGCTCTGGTTATGGGACTGGTTGACGAGGTCCAGCCCGACGATGACCTCCTTGCCCAAGCCATCAGGGTCGCAGATTCGTGGACTCGAAATCGCTCTCCCGTCGCCATTGCCCTCACTCGCCAGATGGTGCGCCGCAACGGCAGCCTGTCACATCCCAGCGATGCTCACCGGATCGACTCGCTTGCCATGTTCTGGACCAGCATTGGTGACGGCAAGGAAGGTGTGTCGGCCTTCTTGGAGAAGCGGAAGCCACATTTCCGTGGGCGGGCGTCGGCTATGCCCGACTTCTATGACGACTGGATGCATGGCCCGGGTCCACTTCCGGGGCCTACAACATCGGAGTGAGTCCGCGGCGTGCTCGTAATCGTGTCGGTTCTGTACCGGTGCTCGGCACGTTCGACCTATGTCGCTGGCGTCACATGCTCGTACGCTGGATGTGACCGACAGCACAATCGCCCGTGCTGCTGGCAAATCCAGTATTGAGGGTCCGCACGAATCGCGTACCGCGGACAAAAGCCAAGCGTTTCGGGCAATGGAGCCGAGCGTTTCGAACAAGTCCGGTAGGCCGTTCCGCAGTACCCATCATCCAGAAGAAGGAGCAGATCATGCCGCTGTGGCAATTGTTGACCCCAGAAAACGCATTCACGCCTGAAGAGAAGGCGGACATTGCGACCAAGATCACCAACATCTATTCGTCCGACTGGTCGCGGGAGAACTTCGGTTTTGAGCTGCCGAAGTTCTACACCTCTGTCGTCTTCCACGAAGTCAAGGCGGACTCGTTCTTCGTAGGCGGCGAGCCCCGCGATAATTTCGTCCAAATCGAGGTCGTCCACATCGCCCGCACGAACGAGCAGGCTGCCGCCCTGGCGGGCATCACCGTCGAAGAGATCCTTAGGCGGTATTTCGAGAACGTCAACAGCATCCTCAAGCCCTACACGATCGACCGAGGTCTTGAGGTTGAGTTCCACGTCGAGACGGCACCGTTCGAAACCTGGCAGATCGACGCCATGGTCCCGCCGGAGCCGTACAGCGAGGAGGAACGGCGCTGGTACACGGAGAACCGGAGCTCGCCGTACGGAGCGTATGTGACCGCCTAGCTGTTGACTCGTGATCGGGGTGCGGTTCGCTGCTCGGGACGCACCCCGGTCCCTTGACTCTCATCCCCTGACATACCACTGGAAAAGGAATTCCATGCGCGAAGACATCGAGTTCGACGCCGAAGGCGTGACACTGCGTGGCTGGTTCTACCCGGCCGAAGGCGTGTCCGGCCCGGCACCTTGCATCATCTTGACCCACGGATTCTCCTGCACGAAGGAAATGGGTCTGGAGCCCTTTGCCGACGTGTTCAGCGCCGCCGGCTTCGCCTGCGTAGTTTACGACCATGCTGGTTTCGGCGCATCGGAGGTTGCCGCAGGCAAGCCGCGGCTGGAGCTTGACCCGTGGACCCAGATCCGTGACACGCAGCACGCCATCACATATGCCCAGGGACGGGCCGACGTAGATGCTTCGCGTATCGGTTTATGGGGCTCGAGTTACTCGGGTGGCAACGCGTTCGTGGTAGCGGCCATCGATCGCCGCGTCAAGGCTGTCTCGGGTCAGGTTCCCGCGACGTACGGCCGGCGGAACTTCGAGACAGCGATACCGCCGGAGTTCCGGCAGGGCGCGCTGGACGGGCAGGCCGCCGACCGCCTGGCGCGCGCACGCGGCGAGGCCCCCGCGATGATTCCAGTCGTGACGGAAGACCCGACACGACCGGCAGTTATGCCGACGCCCGATGCGTGGGCCTTCTTCTCGGCCTACGAGGGGACGGCGTGGCGTAATGAGGTCACTTTGCGTTCCACGGAACTGGGGGGGTTCGAGGCCGCGGAGTTTTTCAAGTACGTCGCCCCCACCCCGATGTTGGTCCTCGCCGCCAAGAACGATGTCGTCACGCCTGGCGACTGGGCCAAGGAGGCCTTCGACACCGCCCGCGAGCCCAAGGAGTTCGTCTGGCTGCCAGGCGGTCACTTCGATGCCTACACCGGCCCGGCCTTCGAGATCTCATCCGGCACGTCGAAGCGGTTCTTCTTGGACCACTTAACCGGCGAGCTCGCGCCATCGATGTGACGGGCTTCGACCATCCATGAAAGTCCACAAAGGAGAACGACCCGAATGAGCACACTTGCAGGAGACCTGGGACGAGCCCTGGGTAACATCGACGCGATGCAGGCGCTGTACGCCGACAACATCAGCTGGACCTTGCCCGCGACCTTGGGGCGCATCGGTGGCACCCATGAGGGCAAGGATGCGGTCTTCGCGTTCAACAAGATTTCACTGGCTGCCTACGACAGGGACGCCGGCATGCACACCGAGATCCTTGAGGAGTTCGACGCGGACGGCGGCAGGAGTGTAGCCCGCCTCCGCGTGCGTGCGACCGTGAAAGCAACGGGCGAGGGATACGACAACCAGTACGTGCTCATTGTGCGTGGCGCGGACAGCAAGATCGTCGAGGTCAACGAGTACCTCGACACCCTTAAGACCATGCACTACGACGGCCTGCGGCGCTACCTCCCAGCGATCGATGGCGTGGAGGTCAAGTGAGCATGATCGAGCGCAGATGGCGAGTCGCCGCCATGCCGGAGGAGCAGCTAGACAGCTCCCATTTCGAGCTCGTTACGGCCGAACGTCCAGAGGTGCTGGACGGTCAGGTCGGTTGCCGGGTGCTGTGGATTTCGATCGACGCAGCCCAGCGCGCCTGGTTCCAGGGCGTCTCGTACCGCGATGCCCTCCACATCGGCGATACCATGCCCGCCTTCAGCATTGGACAGGTGGTGGAGAGTCGGTCCGGGGACTTCGTACCCGGCGATATCGTCTCCGGCCACCTGGGGTGGCAGGACTATAGCGTCGTCGACGCTGACGAACTGACCCGGATTGAGGTCAAGGCGCCGCTGTCCCGCTACCTGAGCGTGCTGGGCATCACGGGCCTCACGGCGTACTTCGGTCTGTTCGCCGTCGGAGAGGCCAAACCCGGTGAAACCGTCGTCGTCTCCGGGGCTGCCGGGGCGACGGGCAGCCTCGTCGGCCAGATGGCCAAGCTACGCGGGTGCCGCGTGGTCGGCATCTGCGGCAGCACTGAGAAGCAGGAATGGCTCACCTCGAAGCTCGGCTTCGACGCGGCCGTCAACTACCGCGACGAGAATTTCCGGGCGGCCCTGAAACAGGCTTGCCCCGACGGCATCGACGTGTTCTTCGACAACGTCGGGGGTACGACGCTCGACGTAGCCCTTAGCCGGATGGCCCACCGAGGGCGCATCGTTTGCTGCGGCGTGGTCTCGCAGTACGACACGACCACGCCATCGCGCGGTGCACGCGGGGTGCCGGGAATTCTCATCGGTAAGAGCATCACGATGCGTGGATTCCTCTACACAGACTACGTCGAACGGTCCGACGAAGCCATGCAGGCGCTCCAGGGCTGGATCGAGGAAGGCACGCTGATCGTAGCCGAAGACATCCTTGAGGGCCTCGAGAAGGCCCCACAAGGTCTAATAGGCGTCCTCAACGGCACGAATGTCGGCAAGCAACTGATCCACGTCGCCGACCCCTCCTGACACCACCACCGCGTCCCAAACGACAGCGGAAATCCAACACATTTCCCATTAGCCAGGAAGGCTCTCCATGCCCGAAGCAGTCATCGTCTCCACCGCCCGTTCCCCGATCGGACGGGCCGGCAAGGGCTCTCTGAAGAATATCCGACCCGACGACCTCACGGTCCAGATGGTTCGCGCAGCCTTGGCGAAGGTGCCTGGGCTAGATGAGTCCGAGGTGGTCGACCTCATGCTCGGCGTGGGCCAACCGGCGGGGGAATCTGGCAACAATCTGGCCCGTGCGGTCGCGGTGCTGAGCGGACTGGACCACGTGCCCGGGGTCACCGTCAATCGATACTGCTCGAGCAGCCTGCAGACCACGCGCATGGCCTTCCACGCGATCAAGGCAGGTGAGGGGCATGCATTCATCTCGACCGGGGTCGAGACGGTCAGCCGATATGCGAACGGTCATGCTGACCTTCCGGAGGCGCAGAACCCAGTCTTCGCGGAAGCGCAGGCGTTGACCGAGAAGCGCGCGGGCGGTGGCGCTGACACGTGGGTCGATCCTCGCATCAGTGGAAAGCTGCCAGACCTCTACATCGCGATGGGCCAGACAGCCGAGAACGTTGCGCAGGTCCTTGGCATGTCGCGCCAGGATCAGGACGAGTTCGCCGTGCGCAGCCAGAACCTGGCTTGTGAGCGGATCGAGCAGGGTTTCTGGGCGCGCGAGATCACACCGGTGACAATGCCTGACGGGACGGTGGTCTCGGCCGACGATGGTCCTCGTGCTGGGACAACGATCGAGGGGGTCAGCGGCCTTCAGCCGGTGTTCCGCCCTGACGGCACCGTGACAGCCGGCAATGCGTGTCCGCTCAACGACGGCGCCGCCGCATTGATCGTCATGAGTGACACACGAGCTAAGGAGCTGGGACTGACGCCCCTAGCTCGGATTGTCTCCACTGCAGTGACCGGCCTGTCGCCGGAGATCATGGGCCTCGGCCCGGTCGAGGCGATCCCTGCCGCACTGCGAAACGCCGGCATGTCCCTGGACGATATTGACCAGTTCGAGATCAACGAGGCATTCGCCTCGCAGGCTCTCGGATCTGCCCGGCAGCTCGGCATCCCGCTGGACAAGCTGAATGTCAACGGCGGCGCTATCGCGGTGGGCCACCCGTTCGGCATGACCGGCGCCCGCATCACCTCCACCCTCATCAACTCACTGCAGTGGCATGACAAACAGTTCGGCGTCGAGTCGATGTGCATGGCCGGTGGCATGGGCATGGCAATGGTCCTCGAGCGACTGAAGTGAAAGGCACAAACATGAGCAAGCGTTTTGACGGAAAGACAGCCATCGTCACCGGAGCGAGCCGGGGCATTGGTCTGGCCATCGCCGAACGGCTCGTCGCGGACGGCGCGCGTGTTGTCATTACCGCGAGGAAGAAGGAAGCGTTGGACGAGGCGGTCGTCGGGCTTGGTGGGCCAGGCAAGGCGCTGGGTGTTGCTGGCCGAGCCGACGACCCCGACCACCAGTCCGAAGTCGTGCGCCACGCCATTGAGGTGTTCGGGAGCATCGACTTCCTGGTCAACAACACCGGGATAAACCCCGTGTACGGGCCGCTGGTCGACCTGGATCTGGGCGCAGCCCGCAAAATCGTCGAGGTCAACTGCATCGCCGCGGTCGCGTGGGTCCAGCAAGTGTACACGGCCTGGATGAAAGAGCACGGCGGCGCAATCGTCAACGTGTCGTCTCTGTCCAGCATTCGGACGGCCCCAGGCATCGGCTTCTACGGCGCGAGCAAGGCTATGCTCAACTCACTCACCGAGCTGATGGCGGTTGAGCTGGGCCCGGACATCCGGGTCAACGGCGTCGCGCCGGGAGTCGTGAAGACACGCTTCGCCACGAAGCTGTATGAGGGTCGAGAGGACGAGGTCACCGAGGCGTATCCGCTCAAGCGGCTGGGGGTACCGGAGGACATCGGCAGTATTGTGGCCCACCTGCTCTCGAACGATGCCGGGTGGATCACGGGCCAGACAGTCGTCGTCGATGGCGGTCTCAGCCTTGCCGCAGCGGAGGAGTGAGGTTCTTGCGGGATATCGAAGCGGTCCTTTTCGACTACGGCGGTGTGCTGACCACCCCGGTGAAGGCGTCGATCGACAGCTGGCTGGCTGCGGACTCGATCGTGCCGGAGTCCTTCTCCACGGTACTGCGCGCGTGGATGTCCCGCGACGCTGTGACCGGAACGCCGGTGCATCGGCTGGAGACCGGCGAGCTCAGCATCGCGGACTTCGAAGTGCTTCTGGCTGAAGAGCTGCGAACAGTGGACGGTTCGGCCGTCGTGCCCGAGGGGATCCTTGGCAGGCTGTTCGCCAAGATGCAGCCCGATCCATTGATGTTCGCACTGGTCGAGGAGCTGCGCGCGACCGGGCTTAAGGTTGGTCTGCTCTCCAACAGCTGGGGCAACACTTACCCGCGAGCCCGCATCGACGCGCTTCTCGACCCGGTGGTGATCTCTGGCGAAGTGTCGCTGCGCAAGCCCGACGCCGCGATCTACGAGTTGGCGCTGGACCGGGTCGGCGTGCCTGCCGACCGCGTGCTCTTTATCGACGACGCCGAGCCCAACATCCTGGGTGCTCGGGCCTCAGGTCTGCAGGCCCATCTTCACGCTGATCATCTGTCTACCCGCGCCGCTCTAGCCGAGCTGGTACGCGACCTCAACCCCCATCCCCAAGGAGTTACCGCATGACCACCACCACGACCCGCATCGCCATCGTGACCGGAGCCGCCCGCGGCATCGGCGCTGGAGTCTCTAAGCGCCTTGCCGCCGACGGTGTCGCAGTTGCTGTCCTGGACCTGGACGAAGCTGCGTGCCAGGCCGCCGTGGCCGAGATCGAGGATGCCGGCGGCCGAGCGATCGCAGTCGGCGCAGATGTCGCCGACGAGGAGGCGGTTAAAGCCTCCGTCGAGAAGGTCGTCGCTGAACTGGGTGAGCCGACCATCCTGGTCAACAACGCCGGAGTCATCCGGGACAACCTGCTGTTCAAGATGTCCACCGCGGACTGGGACACGGTAATGAGCGTCCACCTGCGCGGGGCCTTTCTCATGACCCGCGCCGTGCAGCGCTACATGACCGAGGCGGGCTGGGGCCGGATCGTGAACCTGTCCAGCACCTCCGCGCTCGGCAACCGTGGTCAGGCTAACTACGCCGCGGCCAAGGCCGGCATCCAGGGCTTCACCAAAACCCTCGCGATCGAGCTGGGCAAGTACGGCGTGACCGCCAACGCCATCGCCCCGGGATTCATCGAGACGGAGATGATCATGGCGACCGCGGAGCGCATGGGCATGACATTCGAAGATTTCAAGGCCTATGCGGTCCGCGAGATCCCGGTCGGTCGCGGCGGTCGACCCGCCGACATTGCGCACGCAGTGTCTTTCTTCACTAGCGAGGACGCGGGCTACGTGTCCGGCCAGGTCCTGTACGTGGCGGGCGGGCCGAAGGCATGAAGCTGTTCGACGGCGTCCCCGACCTCGAGAAGGCCGTGGGTACGCACTTGGGCTACTCCGACTGGCACACGATCGACCAGGCTCAGATCGGCGCGTTCGCCACCGCCACGGGTGATCACCAGTGGATACACATCGACCCCGAGCAGGCGGCCAAGGGGCCCTTTGGTGCGACCATCGCGCACGGCTTCCTGGTCCTGAGCCTGTTGCCGATCCTTTGCTGGCAGGTGTACGACGTGGTGGGGGTCACGATGAGCATCAACTACGGCGCTGACAAGGTTCGTTTCCCCTCTCCGGTGCCGGTGGACTCTCGGGTCCGCGCGGGTGTCGAGCTGATGGCGGTCTCACCCAACTCTACTGGCTCTAAGGTCTCCACCCGCGTGACCATTGAGCGCGAGGGCAGCGACAAGCCGGTCTGCGTCGCCGACATGCTGTCCATCATGGTGCCGTGATCCCGGACATGGGGCGGCTCCCCGGCATTGATCTCGATGCTCTCAGCGCGTGGTTCGCCGCCAGGGTTCCTGGCGCCGGTGGACAGCTCGAGGGCTCGCTCATCGCTGGTGGGCGATCCAACTTGACTTACATTGTGGCCGACGGCAGCAAAGAGTGGATCGTCCGCCGACCGCCGCTGGGGCACGTGCTGGTCAGCGCGCATGACATGGCCCGCGAGTATCGCGTCATGTCCGCCCTTCAAGGCACCCACGTGCCAGTCCCGCAGACGTACGCGATGTGCACGGACCACTCCGTGCTGGGGGCGGACTTTTACGTGATGGAGCGCTGCGCGGGCACGCCGTACCGCCACGCCGCCGAGGTTGAACCGCTCGGACCAGCCAGGACCCGTAGGATCTCCGAGCACCTCGTGGACACACTGGCCACGTTGCACGCCGTTGAGCCGGCATCAATTGGTCTTGCCGACTTCGGTCGTCCGGAGGGCTTCCTCGGCCGTCAGGTCGTTCTGTGGAAGAGGCAGCTCGACGCCTCGTATACCCGTGACCTGCCCGCCGCCGACGAGCTGCACCGCAGACTCGTGGACTCGGTACCGTTCGAGTCTGCCGTCGGCATCGTGCACGGCGACTTCCGTCTGGACAATCTGCTGGTCGACAATGCCGACGAGGTCACAGCGGTCCTTGACTGGGAGATGGCAACCTTGGGCGACCCGCTCACCGACCTCGCGCTGATGCTCGTGTACTTCGGGCTGGGAGCCTCCGGGATTGATGGCGTAAGCGACGTGTCGACCGCACCCGGCTTCCTGGATGTGCGTGAGGTGGTCGAGCGGTACTCACGTGGCAGCGCGCGTGACCTATCAGGCTTCGGGTTTTACATGGGCCTGGCGACGTTCAAGCTCGGCGCGATCATCGAGGGCATTCATTTCCGACACCTAAGCGGCCAGACCGTCGGGTCAGGCTACGACGACATAGGCGACTTGGTCCACCCGTTGCTGGACGCAGGCCTCGACGCTATGAAGGAGATCGGTTGATGGACAACCGACTGCAAGTGCAGCCCTTTCGGGCCAGCACGACGTGACCGCGGAGGAGCGACGGGCAGCTCGGCGTGCCCTGTTGGACGCGTGGGGCGCAGAGACGCTGTTGTGACGGATATTTACGGTACTTGACTTCAAGTGCATACGAACGTAATGAGGCGCCCTTATCCGGGCGAGCTCTCGTGATGACGGCACAGATTAGCTCCGTGCCGACGATGGAAGATGGAAGGGTAGACACACATGCAAGCAACTAGCACCGCCAATGCTGCCACTGACGAAGCATTCGAACGCGCGCTGCAGGCGCAGACGGTCTGTGAAGCATTTCAGATCACCGCGGCCGCCCGGGCGGGGCAGGTTGCACTGCGCACCCCGGACGGCAGCGTCTCGGTGACCTATGGCACCCTCGCCGAGCGGATCCGCCGAATCGCGGCTGGTCTCGCGGCCTTGGGTGTGCGACGTGGCGACACCGTTGGCATCATGCTGACGAACCGGCCAGAGTTTCATATTGTAGACCTCGCCGTGATGCACTTGGGCGCTGTCGCCTTCTCGGTGTACAACACGTCGGCACCGGGTCAGATTGCCTACATGTTCCAGGACGCCGGGAACAAGATCGTCATCACCGAGACCGACTTCGTCGAGCGCATTGAGGCGGTGCGTGACGATGGCATGCCGATCGAATGCATCATCGTTGTCGACGGTCAGCCGAACGGCACTCTCGGTCTCGAGCAATTGGAGAAGCTCGGCGACGCCGAGTTTGACTTCGAGGCGGCGTGGTCGACCGTTACCCCCGACGACCACCTCATGCTGATTTATACCTCAGGCACGACGGGCTCGCCCAAGGGCGTCCAGCTCTCGCACGGCAACATGATGAGCGAGATCCGGGCTGTCCAGCAGGCCCTGCCTGTCACGCCAGGCGGACGTACCGTCTCATTCCTGCCCGCCGCCCATATCGGAGACCGGTGGAGCGGGCATTACTCGCCGGTGGCCGTGTGGGGATACACCGTCACTTCGTCCGCCGACGCCCGCACGACGATGGACGTCGTCAAGCAGGTACGCCCGACGGTGTTCCTTGCGGTGCCGCGCATGTGGGAGAAGGCGAAGGCCGCCTTGGAAGTGCAGATCGAGTCGCAGCCCGGTCTGGGTGGCACGCTTATGCGATGGGCCATCAGTGCGGGGATCGAGAACGCCAGGGTCGTCCAGGCGGGCAAGACTGCCGGCCCCGTGCTCGCGCTGAAG
This sequence comes from Paenarthrobacter sp. CM16, assembly GCF_013179505.1. Lineage (GTDB taxonomy): Bacteria > Actinomycetota > Actinomycetes > Actinomycetales > Micrococcaceae > Arthrobacter. The sequence goes on from NZ_JABMCX010000088.1 coordinate 15,031, forward strand.
GCGAAGGTCGCCTCGAAGATCGTCGGCTCGAAGATCCGCGAGGAGCTCGGCATCGAGCAGGCAGCGTGGTTCCTCACCGGATCTGCGCCGACGCCGCCCGATGTATTCCAGTTCTTCGCAGCCGCGGGGATCCCGGTCTGCGAGATCTGGGCCATGAGCGAGACCTCCTGCCTTGCGACAGTGAACCCCCATGACGGCATCCGAGTGGGCACGGTCGGCATTCCGGTGCCCGGGGTGGAGGTGAAGGTCGCCGAGGACGGCGAACTGCTCGTGCGTGGCGCGACGGTGATGAAAGGGTATCGTAACAAGCCCGAGCAGACGGCCGAGGCCCTCGACGCCGACGGATGGCTGCACACGGGCGACATCGGATCAATCGATGCCGACGGCTACGTGCGGCTCGTGGACCGAAAGAAAGAGATCATCATCAACTCGGCGGGTAAGAACATGTCTCCCGCCAACATCGAGAACTGGCTGAAGTCCTCCAGCCCTTTGATCGGCCAGGCGGTGTGTGTTGGAGACGGCAGGCCGTACAACGTCGCGCTGTTCACCCTCGACCCTGACGGAGCGGCGGGTCGATCGATAGACGATCCCGATACTATCGCCGAGGTCGCGGCCGGTGTGGAGCGTGCGAACGCGCATTTATCACGAGTCGAGCAGATCAAGAAGTTCAAGATCGTTGCCCAGGAGTGGCTGCCCGGCAGCGAGGAGTTGACTCCCACGATGAAGATCAAGCGCAGGAGTATCATCTCGAAGTACTCCGAGCAGATCGATGAACTCTACGCGCCGAGGTGAGCGTCCACCTAAGAGTGGCTGCCGCCCGCGAGCGTGCGCTGGATCGTTCAGGGTTTCCACCGCCACGCGGGCGGGCGGTGAATCCGAGGAGGCGCAATGCAGGACTGCGACCGCCGGTGCGCCTTCGAGCAAGCGCGGTTAAATGGACGGAAAGTTCTACCGGGTCGGGAGCCCCGGGCTGCGGCCGCCAGCGCAGCGAGCGACCGTGCACCGGCTTTCTTGATGCCTCGTCATCGCACTTCCGCGTTGACCTCATTGCACAGCGTCCGCCGTGACGTTTCAGGTGGACAGCCCGCCAGCCCGTCCTTTGAGCCGAGGTTCCGATACAGAAACAAGATCGGCGTCGGGGAGGCCACACGTCTCACTTCCGTGTTTCATGTGGGGCGTGTCTGGCGGCTTCTCGTCAGGTCACCAGGCAGGGGCCATCGCTCGGGGCGCTGACGGTGTAGGGCGGGCCCTGTAGTGCTCTAACCGGAGATGCTCGGCCTCGGTCTCTGCTGGCGACTTGGCAGGTCTCGACCACGAGGTACGACGACAGCCGTTCCTCATTCGAGATCCACTTCTGCTCTCGTCGATCTCATTGGTCCAGGCGATGGGGACGACCTCGGTCCGGTCAAACTTGTCACGCGGCGCGCAGCCAGTGCAGCAGGAGTCGTTCTTGTTCCTGTGGAAGATCACTGTCGTTTAGAAGCACGACGTGTACACAACGCAGGAGAGACTCCGGCGTTGTGTACACGTCGTGCGGATTCTCTCCAGACGGTTGTGCACTGTCTTGGGTGTGCCCTGTTTAGGCGCTGGCTTAAGACAGGCGGAGGAGTGAGGTGCGTGATGACTCATGTCAAGATGCGCGCGAAAGTGTT
>NZ_JABMCX010000089.1 GCF_013179505.1 Paenarthrobacter sp. CM16
GCTTTTCCACTCTTCTTCCTGACCATCGCCAACTCGTTCAATGGCGGCGTGCTGCTGGGTTTGATCGGTTCAGTAGGCCTCCTGGCCGCAACCGTCCTGGCCCCGCATCTCCCGTGGTTGTCCGCTGACTTCAAGGACCGCGCCGAAACACCGGCCCACGTGGTTGCCCGCGAAGCCGCAGTACCGAGCCGCAAGCCTGCTGCTCCCAAAACACCGAAGGAACCCTCAGCTCCCAAGCCGGCCGCAGGAACGGCCACGGCTGCTCCGGGGCACGGGTTCCAAGGATCGACGTCCGGATACCAGGCTCCGGGTGCGGCCGTTCCCGGGGCGGCGGCTGCTGCGGCCTCTACCGGAGCGACCGGCGCGGCTACTTCAGGGGCCGGCGCTTCCGCTGGTGCCGCTGGTGCTGGTGCCAGTCCGTTCGCTCCGCCAGCCAGCCACGGAGCTGCAGCGCCGGCCGCAACGGAGGCTCCCGCCGTCGTGCATTCAGCGGACGTGACCTCAACGGGCAGCACTCCGGCCGCCAGCGCTCCGGCAGGCCAGACATCAGCCGGGGCAAGCGCTGGTACTTCAGCGCCCGCTCCGGCGCAGGAGGTTGCTAAGGGTGCTGAGGCAGGGACGGAAGCCGGTAAGACCCCGGCGGCCGCTGAGCCCGCTGCTTCTGAGCCTGCTACTACCCAGCACGCAACACAGCCGGCAGCCCAGCAGCCTGCAGCCCAGCAGCCGGCCGCCCAACAGCCATGGGCCGCCACGATGGCCACCCCCATTGTCTCGGGCGACACCCGGCGAGTGAGTGAGTCTATTGGTGCAACCGTGGACCCGGCCAGCCGTCCGGAGGACTCCGATTCCCCGCAGTACGAGGCTTTCTGGTTCGCGGTGGCCCAGCCCAGGACTGCGTACGACGAACACACTGGCGCTCCGGCCTTCACCATCGAGCCCGGTGGGTGGGTGCTGGCACTGGAGGACCGCGGCCATGAGTTCCTGGTGCAGGACACCGACGGCAAGGTTGGGGTTCTCCGGGAACTCAGCAACATCGAACGCGGCTAGGCAGGGACGCCGTGGCCATCGCTGAAGCTGGTTCGCTGCTCGCGCTCAAGCGCCGGGCACGCAAGATCAACAGGGTTCTCGCTGAAAAGTACCCCTACGCCCATGCGGAGTTGGATTTCAGGAACCCCTTTGAGCTGGTGGTAGCCACGGTCCTCTCCGCCCAAACCACTGATGTGGCGGTCAACCAGGTCACTAAGATCCTGTTTGCCCGGTACCCGGATGCGCGGGCCATGTCAGAGGCTGATCCCGTGGAGTTGGAGACCATCCTTCAGCCCACCGGCTTCTTCCGGGCAAAAGCGCGGAACGTACTGGCGCTTAGCACCCGGCTTGTGGATGAGTACGACGGCGTGGTCCCGGGACGCCTCGAAGATTTGGTGACGCTCCCGGGTGTTGGGCGAAAGACCGCGAACGTGGTTTTGGGCAATGCGTTCGGGATTCCCGGAATCACTGTGGATACTCACTTCGGCAGGCTGGCCCGCCGCTTTGGATGGACGGCGTCGGACGATCCCGTGAAGATCGAGTTCGACGTCGCTGAATTGTTCGAACCCCGCGACTGGACCATGCTCTCCCACCGGGTGGTGTTCCACGGACGCAGGGTTTGCCATTCCAGGAAGCCGGCCTGTGGTGCCTGCCCGGTCGCGAGTCTCTGCCCGAGCTACGGTGAGGGCGAAACGGATCCCGTCAAGGCAGCCAAGCTGCTGAAGTACGAGCTCGCGCCAGGCAACGAAGCTTTGCTGGAGAAGCTGCTGGCCGAGACACACAGGGCCGCGGAGATCCGCATGGAATCACAAAGGAGGCCCGGGTGACCGCGCTTGAGGAACTGTCCGCGCTGGTCACCCGCTTTGAAGAAGGTCAGCAACAGCATTCGGCTCTCTGGGAGAAGTTGCCCGTCATACCGGAGACCAACCGGCCGGCCGCTGTCCTGATGCTGTTCGGCGTGCTGGATGACGTACCGGCTGAGTCCGGGCGGCCCATAGCTCCTGCAGACCTTGACGTCCTGCTGTTGGAGCGCGCACACACCCTCGACGACCACCCCGGCCAAGTAGCTTTCCCTGGCGGAATGGTGGACCCGGAGGATGAATCGGTAGTGGCCGCCGCATTGCGCGAAGCCGTAGAGGAAACGGGGCTGGACGCCAGCGGTGTTCGCGTCCTCGGCGTCATCCCCGAGCTCGGATTGATCCGCAGCAACTTCCGGGTGACACCTGTGCTGGGCTGGTGGGATGCGCCATCGCCCGTCCGCGTGGTGGACTATGCCGAATCCGCGCAGGTCTTCAGGGTGCCGGTGCGCGACCTCTTGGATCCAGCCAACCGCGTCACCGCCACCATCACCCGCTTCGGCCGCACGTACACCAGTCCAGGGTTCACGGTCAATGGCGTGCTGGTGTGGGGCTTCACGGGGATGGTCCTCAGCGGGCTCTTTGATGAACTGGGCTGGACCGTTCCCTGGGACACGGAGAAGCTGCGGGACATCGACCTCTAGCAACAGGTGTCTTTCGGCTTTCCACCCAGGTTCAACTAGCGACCGGCTCGGAGCTGTTCCAGCACCGCCCTCGCAAGGAGAGAAGGTAGGAGTTTCCGGTAACGTGCGGTCGCCGCATCTTCTTCCCCTGAATGGTCTAAGGCATCCCGCCGCAACTGGCACCAGTGGCTGGTTAATTTGGCGCGGCGAAGAACTTGGAACGGCGGGCGATTTCTTCGTTACCTTGCACGTCGAGCATCTGACGACCTGGTGTCCAGAAGTCCTTCCGAATCTCGCCTTGCCTCAGGGGTGGAGACTCCTATTTAGCACCCGGCTACGAAGATGTCTGGTTCGACGAGTCGTTGTTGAATTCCTGAGGAAAGCTGATCATGCATGGCTACGAAGTGAAACAGGCGCTGCATCGCCCGTGAATTAGGCAACGTCGAAAACAACTTGAACATTGCCAATATGGACTGGGAAGACTTCGCAGGGCGAACTGACGACGACGGAGCCTTTCAGGGGTTTTCCTGAAAGGCTCAGCAGCGCATACACCCACGTCCAACTGCAAACGCCATGGCCCCGCCCGTTGAAGGATTCATTACCGAACGGCGCTCCACTCCACCTGCGATGGCCCGGTTTCGTAATTGCAGTCCCGTCTTCCGTATTTCACACTGGTCTAATGCACCCATCGTGGACCCGGATACTTAGGCTTGGGCAACACTCATGGCTCGGTCTCGTTGGGGACGTCCTCTACATAGGTGATGAGACGCTGCCTAAAAGGCAGCTCGATCTGGAGACTCCGATAGGGCTGCTTCCGTGTCTTGAACGTCCTTACGAGGAAGTCCGAGCAGAACTTGGAGCACGTGAGCGTGAGTTGTCTATGTTGCCTGGGACATTGCTTTCAGCAGTTCCGTTGGCAGCGATTCCGAGGACAGCGGTGGCGACTCAGATGGACTATTGGACTTCCCTTTCCGTGCCCTGGCTGGCTTCACTTCCCGCCAGCGAGGTCGATGACAACGTCATCATTGCTATCGAAGAAGCGTCTTGGGCAGACCAGTCGAGCAGGCATGCTGCCCGTAGACTTCGACGGAGTAGGAGTAGAACCTGGACAAGGTTGCCTGACGATCCTTCATAGCCCTGCCTACGAGCGTAACTGGATCCTTCACCGGACGCGCGCTAGAGGTTAGTACCGGCGCCGGGTGAAGTGAGAATCGTGCCGTCCGACACATTCACCGGTCCTCCGGGTCTGGGGAACTGGAACAGTGAATCGACGGCAACCTCGGCACCAGATCTACCGAAAATTCTGGCTGCTCCGATAGGCCCTACCTAGTGAAGTATCCACCGGCAGTCAGGATCGATTCCCCAATAACCCACTGGCCCCAGACACATCCCACGATGAGAGCCGGCGCGAGGATGTAATAAGCAATGCGCGACCCTTTGCCCATATGATGCGCGTTAAGCTTCCTCCCGGAGCGCCACAAACCAAAAAGGAGTGCCAAACAGGGAAGCATGGCGATAGGCATTGGTATGCCGCTCCCATCCCGACTGAATTTGCCGTCGTAGGGCATTCGGGTGTCCCAGGGGACACTCAAAAACACGAAAATCGCGATCCCCAGACCGAGCACGAATCCGATTGCACACAGAACGGTTTTGAACCTAACAGCCTTCTTCCCTAACCGAAGGTCTCCATTGGTGAGTTCGCCCATCCAATGATCTTTTCCGACGCCCGACCCCACACCATCATCACTCGCCAAGGTTCGTTCCATTCTCTTCGGTCACGAGACTCACGCTTTCGACCATAGCTTCAGGATGAGTTCCACGGTGTGTAGCGCTGTTCCTAAGGCGACTCGCCTGACGTCAAGGCACGAAGGACTCGTCGACGAAGCTCCCGACTACCTGCCCTGGTGACACACTGACCTTCTGTTTTTCGAAGCGCTACTCCTGGGCCGGCCTCGATGCATGACCAACTCTTACTCGATGCATGACCAATTTTGAGTCGAGCTGCGACGAGCTCGCCGCAGCTCGGGCCAACCAACCTCCATTCGTCTGCGGTAAAACCAGTCCGAATACCTAAACCGATCTCTCGTGAGCCTCAGAGGCTGTCCGCAAGCCGGCCGGCGATACGCTCGTGGTGACCAAGCTCGACCGCATGGCGCGCTTTCTATCTGATGCCAGGGACATCGCCGGTGCCTGAAGGCCAGGGGACTCCTGACATCCTCATGTCACACTCATCTGCACTGCAGCCGGAAATCCGAGGGAGCGAGCGCGGCCGACTTTGAAAATGACGGCAGCGCTGGTTCGCTGTCAGGCGGCCTTGCGCGCCGCCGTCGAACGATCCACTACCAGCCCGGTCGCAGCGTTTTCGCGGACGGCGTTGATGCCTGCAATGACACCCTCAAGGTGTCTGAACGTCGGTGATTCGGCCACGACGGTTCCGTCGGCCGCGGTCAGGCGGAACCGGTACATTTCGTCGTTGTCCTGAAGAATTTCAAACCTGCCAGCCATTGATGCTCCCCTTGATGCTTCCTTGCACACATATGTGGACCAGCAATGTATCCACATAGTGAAAGTAGCCAGAACCAGGGGAGAACAAAAGTTACTTGGCGGTACCGGTCATTCGGCCTCATCTGGCGAGATATGACTGGATAGTCCACGAGGTTGTGGGTACTGTGCGGCTACTTCGCTTTGTCGTAGGACTCGACGACGGCGACACTCACCGGGAATTCGACCGGGATACGTCCGAACATGAGCTCCTTGGCCGCGGCGGCCGCCTCTTCGATGGCTTGGATACAGGCATCAACCGCGTCGTCCGGGGCGTGAACCATCACTTCGTCGTGCAGGAAGAAGACCAGTTCACCCATAGGTGAGCCTTCGGCGCGCGAAGCCCGCAGCCGTCGTCGTAATTCTGCCAGCCAGCAGGCTGCCCATTCAGCAGCCGAGCCCTGGACTACGAAGTTGCGGGTGAACCGGCCACGGGACCTGGCCAGGTTGTCGGCGCGGCGCTGTTCTTCGGCGGTGGTGGATTGCTGGCTCCGCAACCAACCGGCGGACGGCGGCGGGCTGCTCCGGCCCAACCGCGTGGTTACTGTCCGCCCTGCCTCGCCCTCGCGGGCTGCCTGCTCCACGAATCCGACGGCGCGGGGGTAGGTCCGCGTGAGCTGCGGCATGAGCCTGCCTGATTCCCCTGTGGTGGCACCGTAGATTGCTCCCAGCAGCGCAATCTTGGCCTTGGCACGGTCACCGCCGAAGCCTTGGGCGGCGATGCCCGCGTAGAGGTCCTTATCCCGCGCAGCCTCGGCCATTTTGGTGTCCTGGGCCAGCGCCACGAGGACCCTGGGTTCCAGTTGCGAAGCATCGGCAACGATGAGCTTATGACCCGGATCCGCATGGACCGCCGCCCGGATGTTGCGCGGAATCTGCAGTGCGCCGCCACCGCGTGAAGCCCAGCGGCCGGACACCACTCCGCCCACCACGTACTCGGGGTGGAACCGCCCGTCACGCACCCACGCGTCCAGCCATGCCCAGCCGTTGGCCGTGTGGAGCCGGGAGAGCTTCTTGTACGCCAGCAGCGGCTGGATGGCAGGGTGCTTCGACTCCTGGAGTTCCCATTGGCGGGTACTTTTCACCTCGATCCCGTTCCGGTGCAAGGCGCGCATGAGGTCCTGCGGGGAGTCCGGATTCAGGCTGGGTGAGTTGAGGATGCTCCTGAGCTCGGCACAGAGAGCTTCGAGCGCCGGCGGCCGGTGTCCGTGCGGTGGTCTGGGTCCCAGGACGTCGGCGAGGATCTGCTGGTGCAACTCTTCGCGCCAGGGGACACCGGCGTGTTGCATCTCAATGGCGATGATCGCGCAGGCCGATTCGGCGGCGAGCAGCAGTTGGAGGCGTTGTTTCTGCTGTTGTGCCTCGGAGACCTCGGAGATGGCGTGCTGTTGGGCCGCGAACTCCTCCCTGAGCTCCGCCAGCCCGGCTTTGGGGGTGGCTGGCAACAGGTCCTCGAACAGCGCTCCTTGGTCAGCTGGAGGTGGCGGCGGCTGGAGGACGCGCGGCGGCGTTGAGTCGTCGTCCTGGGTGAGCTTGACCGCATGCTTGGCATAGTCAGTCCCGGCTGTGAATTCCGAGTGCGCCAGGATGGCTCCGCACAACACCAGGTCATGGCATCGCTCCAGCTCGACCCCGTGCGTCAGGAGCTCCGGATACCAGTCCTGGGCGCGGTGCCACACCCAGCGTGGCCGCTGGGTTTCGAACTCACGCACGACGCCGGGCAACTCACCACGGGCGACGACGCGCGCGTCAGCCGTTGCCCTTCCGGTGGGGGAGATCCTTTGTATGGCTGCGCCTTCCGGGTGGGCGGCGAGCAGCAAATACATGGTCTCCATTCTGCCTTGTGTGCGGGCGCTGTGATGCCCCGGCACTTGTCCTCCACAGGCGATCGCCTATCGGGTGGTTCCAGTCCAAGTTGTGCACATACGGTCTTCATGCCCTTATGGTGTTCCACCAGGTCCACGATGGTGGATCCATGACCAAGCGAGATCGCCGGCACAGGCAACCCACCAACCTTCAAGTGCAACCGGACATGGACGGAGCCTGGGTCCCACAAGACGCTGCCGGGATATTGCTCGTCTCCGCAGACCCCTATCTGCAGGAAGAAGCTAAACGGATTGTGGCAGCTGCTGGTGGAAGCCTCACCACGGCCACCGACGTGACCGAGGCCGTGCACGGGTGGGACAGCGCGGACGTCGTTTTGGTGGGCAGCGATGTCCGGGAGTTGCCTCCTCGGCGACGCTCACCCACGGTGATGTTGGGGAGGGCTTCGGACGGGGACGGGCTCTGGGAGTTGGCCGCTGCCCTCGGCGCTGAACGGGTTGCCGTCCTTCCCGAAGCTGCGGCCTGGCTGGCCGAACACCTCAGTATGTCCGGCTCACCGGACCCTGGGGGCACGGTCATGGGGATCATCGGTGGCAGTGGCGGCGCGGGCGCCACCACTACAAGTATCTGGCTGGCACAAGCGGCTGCGGACCATGGTGTCAGTACCATGCTCATTGATGGCGATCCTTGGGGCGGCGGCCTGGAACTGGCTGTCACGGCCGAGGACATTCCGGGACTCAAATGGCCCGATTTCTCTGAAACCCGCGGAAGTATCGATTCCGGCCAGTTTCGGGATTCCCTCCCTTTCGCAGGCGGGTTCGCTTACCTGTCCTGGCCCGGCACAAGGGACGCGATCCACAGCCCGGACGCGCGGGCAGTGGCTGCTGTCATGGATGCCGCACGACGCAGCTTTGAGCTGATCCTGGTGGACATCGGGCGCAGTGGCGAAGGAGTGCGGAATCTTGCGTGGGACTGCGACAAGATGGTCCTGCTCGCCAAAGCCCAGCTCAAATCGGCAGTAGCAGCCGGGCGCATCCTCAGCGAACTCCCGCCCATGGACGCAGGGCTGGTGGTTCGTGGCAGCAGCGCCTCCTCCGTGGATGCCGCCCTCATTGCCGAGTCATTGGGACTACCCCTGCTGGGTGTCATTCCTGAAATGAGGGGAGTGGCGGCCGGGACGGAATTGGGACGCATCCTTGAACTTGGCCAGCGCAGGCCCATCAACCGTTTTGCCATGTCCGTGCTGGAACTGAACGGCGCTCTTCAATGAATCCGTTCGAGGGAACACGGCGCAGGCAGGGCCGGAAGCTCGATTCCCTGCTCCTGGAGACGGTGCGGGAGTCTGTGCTCGCGGGGAACGGGCCGGTGACGCCTTCCACGGTCGCAGCAGCGGTGCAGGCAAGCGGCAGGCTGTTGGGTACCGCCGGTGCTTTGGAGGCCGCCGAGTCCATCAATGCTGAATTGAATGGTTTGGGACCCCTCCAGCAGTTGGCCCAGGACCCTGCTGTTACAGACATCTTCGTCAACGGCCCGCATTCCGTATGGCTGGACCGCGGGAAAGGACTGGAGAAGTCATCAGTGCATTTCGATACTGAGCAACAGGTCCGGTCATTGGCGTCCCGGCTGGTATCGGCCGGTGGGCGTCGACTGGACGATGGGTCCCCTTGCGTAGATGTGCGGCTCGACGGCGGCTACCGGGTGCACGCGGTTCTCTCGCCGATATCCACGTCGGGAACCCTCCTTTCCATACGTCTTCGCCGTGAGAACGTGTTCACGCTGCCCGAGTTGAGGGAAAGCGGCATGTTTTCCGAGCAGGTGGAAGGGGTTCTAAGGGCCATCATCAGCCAAAGATTGAGTTTTCTGATCAGCGGCGCCACGGGCTCGGGAAAGACCACCCTGCTGTCCACCCTGCTCGGCTTGAGCCAGCCGACGGAGCGGTTGGTACTGATTGAGGATGCCGCCGAACTCAACCCGGTGCATCCTCACGTGGTAACCCTTGAATCCCGGCATGGAAACCTCGAAGGCGGAGGTGCCCTGGACCTCGGCGAACTGGTCCGTCAGGCACTGCGCATGAGGCCGGACAGGCTGATCGTCGGAGAATGCCGGGGCGCTGAGGTTCGTGAATTGCTCACAGCCCTCAACACCGGCCATACAGGGGGCGGCGGAACCATCCACGCCAATACGGCAGAGGCCGTGCCCGCCCGGCTGGTGGCCCTCGGTGCGCTGGCCGGACTGAACGCGGAAGCCGTGCGGCTGCAGGTATCTAGTGCCTTGGACGTCGTTATTCACGTGGACCGAACCCCGACAGGACGGAAAGTGGCGTCCATAGGAGTGCTGACTGACACTCCCGAAGACCAGAGGGTGGTCACCGCACTCCACTGGAATCAAGCAGGAATGACGTGTGGGCCCGCATGGCCGGCGCTCGCCGACAGGCTCGCCCCCGCATTACCTGCAGGTATGGACTGGGCCGGAGCGAGCGGGTCGCCGAGTCCCCGGCACACCCCATGATCGGTGCCTTTGTCCTCGTTGCAGCGCTGGCTGCCTGGCAGCACTTTCGGGGTAGGGGTGTTGATGTCCGACGCTTGCGGAAGACCTTGGGAGAGCCGCATGCCGTGGCCGGTGGCGCTGCCTTAGGTGTCCGTTCAGGGGTGAGGCTCCGTCACCCGAAACGGCGAAAACGTCCCGAACCCCTTCCGCTTGTGGTGCTCGTGCAACAGCTCGCGGCCTTGCTACGTGGCGGGCGGGGAACGTCCCGGTTGTGGGAGGAACTCTGGATGGTTCATAGTCCGCGTCTGACCAACGATGGCGGCGGCCCGGACACGGTGGTAGGGCCGGGGACTGCTTCACTTAGCCAAGAGTCTCTGCTGGTGGTGGCTGCTGCAAGGGGAGCTTCGAGTCTGGGGAACTCTTCGGCTGAGGCAATCCGGGATATTGCCGCACGGATCTATCCCCGGCGCGGGAGTTCTGAACGACGCGTGTGGATGGAACTGGCGGCCTGCTTGGAAGTGGCAGAAACCAGCGGCTGTCCGCTTGCTGACCTCCTCACCCGCTTTGCCGCCCAGTTGGAAGCCGAGGAAGATGCTGAAGCAGCCCGGCAAACTGCGCTCGCCGGGCCAAAAGCTACCGTCAAGCTGTTGTCCTGGCTCCCGGTGTTCGGCTTGGTGCTGGGGATGGCCCTGGGCGTGGATCCACTGGGAATCCTGCTGGACAACGTTCTGGGAGTTGCCACCTTCGCTGCCGGACTGATCCTGACGGTGGCCGGCCGCGTTTGGTCTTCACGACTGGTGGCCTCAGCAGCGGGGAACGCGTGATGACCGGTGCGCCAGTGTTGGCGATGGTCATGGTCCTGGGGCTGGCGGCTTCCATCTGGTACGCCGGACCACGGCGCTCGAGGGCACGCCTGCTGATTCGAAATGCCCACACCACCTCGCCTGAGCCCGGGGCAGGCCCGCACACCACGAATCCAACTGATTCGAAAGGTCCGTCCGACGGTCTCCGCGATACCGCGATGATGCTGGAACTGGTGGCGTCGATGCTTGACGCCGGAGCTGGAATCGGCCGGGCCCTTGAACTTATTGCCGGATGCGCGTCACCGCCCATCAGGAAATCACTCAGGCCAGTCGTTGCCGCACTGGCCATTGGAGCGGACTGGGAGACAGCCTGGCGGACCCCCACCAAGCACGGGCCTGAAGTGGTGCGCCTCAAAGAGGCGCTGGCTTTCGCAGCCCTAACGGGCGCTCCCTCAGCATCGATCCTCTACGCGCAGGCTGCCAGGGAACGCCGCGAACAGTTCCGGGCCGCAGAGAAGAGAGCAGCTGCCCTGGGAGTCAAACTCGTCGTTCCCCTCGGCCTGTGTTCCCTGCCGGCATTCATCTGCCTGGGGATCGTGCCGGTCCTGATCGCCATGCTTCCGGCCGGATGAAACCGTCCATGCTGACCTGCGCACAGCAGTTGCGGACGGTGCCCACTTCTCCTCCACATCCTGGCGGTTCGGAGGGGTTATCCACTTGGGGGAATCCGCTTCTTACGGGCCGTGCCGGGTCACGGAAGAGTTGAATCAGCCGGCGGACCCGCTGGCTTTTCTTGAAAGGAATCCACTGTGAAATCACTATTCAGGGCCGGATCTGCCCGTCGTCCTGACCGTCGTCCTGACCGCCGTCCGGGCCGCCGTGTTGCGGGCCGGGAACGAGTGTCGCTTTATCGAGCCGCGGTTGGCGGGAATCCTGGCACGAGGAGTTTTGGAATCGAGCAGTTTGAACTGGAGGAATTCAGGGATTCCGGCATTGGGCAAGCGGGCGTCCGGATCACCGCCGGAACGGACATTGACCTGGCGGGTGCACACGGTGTGCTGGCCGTGCCGGCCAGCATGGACCTGCAGGATCAGGGTTTGTTCCGGCGGCGGCCGGCTCGGCGTCATCGGAGGAACCTGTGGAGGAGCCGGGAGCCACGCCGGACACGTGCCATGCTTTTGGGTTCGGAGAGCGGCATGGCTACTGCAGAGTACGCCATAGCTACCCTCGCTGCAGTGGGTCTCGCCGGGCTGCTGGTGGTCATCCTTCGGAGCGAAGAAGTCCGCAGCTTCCTGCTCAACCTGATCCGCACGGCCTTGTCCTTGCCATGACGCACGTGCTGCCTGCCGTCGGGAGTCCATCTGCTGTCCTCGCCGGATCACCGTCCTGCCGGAAGAAGGACGGGGCGGAGTTGGGCGCAGTAACCGCGGAGTTCGCCGTTGCCCTGCCCGCGGTGGTCTTGCTCTTGGCGTTCCTGCTGGCAGGCGGCGCTGCGGGCATAACACAACTGCGATTGCAGGAAGCTGCCACCGCAGGAGCCAGGGCCTCCGCGCGGGGCGAGACGGGTGCCACCGTGGAAGGAATTGTCAGGCGCCTTGCAGGCGACACCGCTACCTCTTCCATGACCGACGGCGGGGGATGGCTCACGGTCACCGTCTCATCCCGGGCCGGGGGCGCCATGGGGCCGCTCATCCCCTGGACGCTGACAGCATCGGCTTCTGCCCGTGCAGAATCAGGCGGCGCCAGCTCAGCCGGGGCGTGGTCCGTTGGTTCAGGTGCCGGTCTTCCATGAACCCGTTACCAGCGCCTGTGCACTCCGAACGCGGGGCAGGAACCGTCCTTGCTCTGACATTGGGCGCAGTGGTGATGGCATTGCTCGTCGGCGTACTCGTCTTGGCCCAGGCAGGTGTGTTGGCCTCAAGGGCGGCATCCGCGGCAGACCTGGGGGCGCTCGCAGCCGCAGATGCTGCCCGAGGGCTGACATCTGGGGAACCATGCGCTGTGGCTTCCGGTGTCGTGGCGCAGCACGGGGCGACCATGACGTCCTGCACTGTGACCGGCGGGATGGTGGTTGACGTTGCCACCGAGCTGGATCACCCCTTTGACTGGGGAGCCGCCACGGGACGGGCACGGGCAGGACCACCTCCGTAGAACCGGCAGGACCGTCTGTACGAATAGGGTCCCTGGAAGCTCCCGGCTTAGGTCCCGTCCAGCCCTCCGAAATCCGCAGGACAGGGGTTTCTAGATGGCGTCTTTCAACAACACACCCAGGAGTTTGATGGCGGCTGCCTTGTCCAGCGGATTGTTCTTGTTCCCGCATTTGGGGGACTGGACGCAGGACGGGCAGCCAGCCTCACACTCGCAGGCCTGAATGGCTTCTTTGGTTGCCGTCAACCAGATCCGGGCCTTTTCAAAGCCCCGCTCGGCGAAGCCTGCGCCGCCTGGATGTCCGTCGTAAACGAAGATCGTGGGCACCCCGGTGTCGGCATGGAGGGCCGTGGAAACACCGCCGATGTCCCAGCGATCACTGGAAGCCACCAAAGGGAGGAGCCCAATGGCAGCGTGTTCAGCGGCATGAAGTGCCCCAGGGAACTCTGCTTCCACCAGTCCTGCACCGTGAAGGGAACGGTTATCAACTACAAACCAGACGGCCTTGGTAAAGAGATCCCGGGCTCCCAGCTCCAAGGGTTCTTCGCCGAGGATCTCGTTGGAAATCAAGGCCTTGCGCTGGAAGGACACAACTTGCGTAGTCACTTTGACGTCGCCGAAATGCACGGTGATGTCGCCCCACTGGACCGAGCGCAACGTTTCAAGGACTTCGATCTGGGTGACGTCGCGGGCGGTGGTGTAGAAGTCGGGATTGACCCGGCGCACCATCACGCAATGGTCGGCCTCGTTGAGGTCCTCCACCAGGTAGCTATCACCTTGGTGGACGTAGATGGCACCTGTGTGGGCCTGATAGTGGGTTTGCGGAGAGTCCATGGTCCCCAGGAGAGAGCCCGTTTCGGCGTCCACGATACTTACCGGACCACCCCCGTCGGCGCGGAGATTGACCATTCCCGCGGCGCTCTCCGGATGGGTCCAGAACCATCCCGCGGGCCGTTTGCGGAGGTATCCCTGAACCACAAGACGGTCAAGCAGCCCTTCGGAGGTGGGGCCAAAGAGATCAAGCTCGGCCGGCCCGATCGGCAGCTCAGCGGCAGCGGCACACAAATGGGGGCCAAGGACGTAAGGATTGCCGGGATCAAAGACAGTGGCTTCCACAGACACGTCAAAGATGGCCTCGGGATGGTTCACCAGGTACGTGTCCAAGGGGTCGTCGCTGGCCACGAAAGCGGCGATGGCGTCCTGCCCGGCCCGGCCGGCCCGTCCAATCTGTTGGACAAGGGAGGCGCGGGTGCCGGGCCAGCCTGCAACCAGCACGGCATCAAGCCCCGAGATGTCGATGCCGAGCTCCAAAGCGGACGTGCTGGAGACCCCCAGCAACTGGCCGGATCGCAACGCCTGCTCCAGGGCACGCCGCTCTTCGGGCAGATATCCGGATCTATAGGCTGCAACCCGCCCTGGCAGGCTGGGGTCCACCTCATCGAGGAGTCGCTTGGTAATGGAGGCAATGGACTCGGCACCACGTCGGGACTTAATGAAGGCGATGGTCCGGACGCGCGAGGAGACGAGGTTGGCCAGAATGTCCGCTGTCTCCGCTACGGCGGTTCGCCGCTGTTTAGCACCGTTCTCACCCTTGACGTCTGTGAGCGCCGGCTCCCAGAACGCGACCGTTGTGGAACCATGTGGGGAGCAGTCCTCGGAGACTTCCCTGACAGGGGCACCGATGAGCCGCCCAAAAGAAACGCCGGGGTCGGACGCCGTCGCGGAAGCGGCAATGAACACCGGCTCGGGAAACGTGTTTCCTGCACCGTAATAGGCACAGATCCGCCGGAGCCGCCGCATCAGGTTGGCCACGTGGGAGCCAAAAACACCGCGGTAACTGTGGGCCTCGTCCACAATCACGTAGCGCAGCCGCCGGAAGAACTTTGCCCACCAGGTGTGGTTAGGCAGGATTCCGAAGTGCAGCATGTCCGGGTTGGCCAGGATGAAGTTCGCGTGATCGCGGATCCAACGGCGCGATGCAACATCGGTGTCGCCGTCGTACGTTTCCGCCCGCACGGTGGGCAGCTTCAGCGCGCGGATCGCCGCGAGCTGGTCGGCGGCCAAAGCCTTGGTGGGGGACAGGTACAGGGTGACTGCGCCGTCGTCGTGGATCTTGCCGGGATCGGAGAGGACGCGCAGCTCGGAACGGTGTATCGCGTCCAACGCGGGCAGTTGGTAGGCGAGCGACTTTCCGGAAGCCGTTCCCGTGGCGATGACCACGTGCTGACCGGAATGGGCGAGGTCCGCGGCCTGGACCTGGTGCCGGTACGGTTCCTGGATCCCCAGTGCCTCATAGGCGCCCACGACGTCGGGGTGGGCCCAGCCCGGCCAAGGCTCGTTGACGGCTTTCCGGGCGGGGATGGTGTGGACATGGCGCAGCTGCTCCGGATCCGCAGTCCGGCCCAGCAGGGAGATCAATGAATGAGGTGCAGCCACCGAATCATTCTGTCACTCTGCGGGCCGGCGAACGGCGGCACCCAAGGGCACCGCCGTCGAACCTGGCTCAATAAGCCGTCGGAGCGAGAAGTTATACCCCGGAAAGATCTGACCCTTCGGTACCACTGGCGGACATCATCAGCACGTGGCCCACCACGTCCCAGCCGAGGTGTGAATAGAGCTTCTGACCGTCCAGGGAGGCGAGCAAAAGGCCGTTCTCAACGTCGTGAGAGAAAGCTTGGGCGGCGAGGGCCTTCATAATGAAGCTGCCCAGGCCGCGCCGTTGGAAGTCCGGTTCGGTAACGATCTTGTCGAAGACGGCAGTGCCGTCCACCACGAAGACCCGTCCGCTGGCAGCTACCTGCTCGCCGGAATGGACTACCGCGTAGTGGACCCCGTTGGATTCGGAGGTAGCAAGTTCAAGATCGTCATCCGGCAGCCAGGGGTCCTCGGAATCCTGGGTTTCCATGTCCACGATCATCATGGTTTGGGATGCGGACGTCACAGTCAGCCCGTGCTGCTCAGCCAGGTACTTGTAGCGTTGGACATCGTTGGTGAGGACCGTCAGGATCCGGGTGGGAGCCTCTGCGGTTTTAGCCGCCAGGGCGGTGAACTCTTCGTCCGAGGGATCGTGGGCGAAATACTCCCAGTCACCGGTCTTGTCGGCGCGAAGCGCAGCAGGGAAGCGGCCCTCTTGGCGTGACTCATAGCCGCGGCAGCCGGACCAGCCGGCTACCCAGACTTCCAAGAGGTGCGCAATGTCTTCAACCAAGGCGTCTGGACTCATGTAGAGAGAGTATGCCAGCGCACCATGAAGCAACAGAGCCGGATCGGTCCCGGCATGGTTGCTTATGGAATTGTGACTTCTCCTCTTGGCGGGCTGTACCGGCAGTCCGTCAGGCCGGCGATTTTACTGCACCAAGTACCCTTGAATAGTGGCTTTGAACCGAATTGTGCTCTTCTATGGCTTTACCCCGATCGCCGACCCTGACGCCGTGCGTCTATGGCAGCGCGCCCTCTGCGAGAAACTTGGGCTCACCGGCCGGATACTCATCTCGAAGGACGGCATCAACGCCACGGTGGGCGGCGAACTGAACAACATGAAGCAGTATGTGAAGACCACGCGTGAATATAAGGGCTTCCACGGAATCGACTTCAAATGGTCGGAAGGAGGCGCCGCAGATTTCCCGCGCCTCAGCGTCAAGGTCCGCGATGAAATCGTGTCGTTCGGTGCTCCCGGGGAACTGAAGGTTGATGACAACGGCGTGGTGGGCGGCGGCAAACACCTGCAGCCGGAGGAACTCCACGCGCTGGTGGATGCGAAGAAGTCCAGTGGCGAGGACGTGGTGTTCTTTGATGGCCGCAACGCGTTCGAGGCACAGATCGGCAAGTTCAAGGATGCGATCGTTCCGGACGTGGACACCACGCACGACTTCATCAAGGAACTGGACTCGGGCAAGTACGACGACCTCAAGGACAAGCCGGTCGTCACTTATTGCACTGGTGGAATCCGCTGCGAAGTCTTGTCCAGCCTGATGGTCAACAGGGGCTTCAAAGAGGTGTACCAACTGGATGGCGGGATAGTCCGCTACGGCGAAACGTTCAAGGACAAAGGCCTGTGGGAAGGTTCCCTGTATGTCTTTGACAAGCGCATGCACGTGGAGTTCAGCGAGGACGCCAAGACCATCGGTGAATGCGTCCGCTGTGCTGGGCCCACCAACAAGTTTGAGAACTGCTCCAATCCCAGCTGCCGCACTTTGACCCTTTACTGCGCCGAATGTGCTTCCAGTCCTGAAACGCTGCGCTGTCCCGGAGGCTGCGAAGCCGCGTAGCGGCGGATTCAGAGCCTGCTGACCCTGTAGGCGAAGTTGGCATCGGACCTGGAGCCGACCCTGATG
>NZ_JABMCX010000009.1 GCF_013179505.1 Paenarthrobacter sp. CM16
TACTGGCGGTGTTCCTTGTCCTTTGAAACGAAGGTCTTTTCTATGTTCGGGATGTACTGCGGTGCCCAGTCCACATCGCCGTTCGCAGCGGCGAGGTTGGCGCCGTCGTTGCCTGCAAAAGCAAGCATCTTGATGCCTGCGATCTTCTGCTTTTCCGGCTGCCAGTAGTTGGGGTTCTTCGTCAGCACGAAGGACTGGGCCTGGAAGCTGTCGATCTCGGTGTACGGTCCTGTGCCTACCGGCTTTGCGTTCGCATCCTTTTCGGGGTCCGGCAACGCGGACCAGATGTGCTTGGGCAAGATGGTGAGCTGACCGACGTCGTACAGGGCAGGCGACCATGGCTTGTTGAAGTTGAAGGTGACCTTGTTGCCTTCAGCAGTGACGGTGTCCAGATAGTCGAAGCCGCCCTTGATCTTTTTCTGGAGTTCGAAGGTATAGGCAACATCGTCGGCCACGAAAGGCTGGCCGTCGGACCACTTCACGCCGTCACGGAGTGTAAAGGTGATGGACTTGCCATCCTCTGCTGCCGTCCACTCGGTGGCGAGCCAGGGCACAGTGTCGCCCTTCGCCGGATTGAAAATCAGGAGGGATTCGTAAATGGACTGCTGAACCATCGGATTCACGGTGGGAGCGAACGGGTTGAAGTTCTGCACGAACGTACCCATGTCCTCACGGGGAATGGTGAGGAATGCGCTGGCGTTCGCTCCGGCGTCGGAGGTGCTTGTCTTGGTGACATTGGCTGTGCAGCCGGTGAGCAGCATCGCGCCCACGGCAAGGCTTGCCGCTGTCATCCGGGCAGCCCGGAAGTATCGGGGTTGTGTCATGATGGTTATCTCTTTCCTGTCTTCATCGTCCAAGGTGAAGGGGTGGGTGAGGGGTTTGCTCTTCGACGTTGATTTCGCGGTCAGACCGAAGAGCGTTCTAGCAGCGGACAGTCGACCAATTGCTGGTCGGCAATGATCGGCTGTCCTGCTGTTAGTGCGGAGAGTGTTTGGACGCCCAAGGCGCCCATTTTTTCGAAGGGCAAGGCAACCGTAGTCAGCTTCGGTCGAAGGTAGGCCGCAATAAGCTCCTGGTTGTCGAAGCCGATCACAGCGATGTCCCCGGGGATGGTCAGGCCCCGTTCCTTGATGGCGTCATAGGCGCCCATGGCCATGCGGTCATTGAGGCAGAACAGCGCCGTTGGCCTGTCCTTCGGCGGATAACGGTCCAGGATCAGGCATGCGGCGTCGTAACCGCCGTCCGCCGTTGCGTATCCGGACACCACCAGTTCCGGGTCCAGTTCCAGTCCGGCAACGGCAAGTGCTTCGCGTGCACCTTCCAATCGCCCCACTGCAGCAGGAATAACCGGGTCAAGATTGATGACTCCGATCCGTTCGTGGCCGGCTTGGAGCAACCGTTCGACGGCGACCCGGCCGCCGCCACGCTCGTCAGGGACGATCGAGGGCAGCTTGCCGTCAGCGTCAAAGCAGTTGATCAAAACGGTGGGCACTTCATTGGCGCTCTCGGGAACGTGAACGCCCCGGTGGAAAGTGGCTGCGTAGAGAAGTCCTTCCACCCGTTGTTCAAGCAGCTTTTCAGTCGCAGCATCTTCCAGGCCTTGGTTCGGTCCTACGGCATCGGCCTGGTCGGAGGGCGCGATGAGGAGGAACCGGCGGTCAAGCCAAGCTTGATCCTGGGCACCTTTGATGATGTCGACAGCGAAGGGCGCCGTGACGATTTCCGTCACGATCCCGTACCAATCACTGCGCCGGGATGCCAGCGCACGGGCGCCTGCATTGGGGCGGTAACCCAATTCCTGCACGGCGTGATTGATCCGGGTGCGGGTTTCCTCCGAGATGCTCGCGTTTTCACGATTGCTCAACACAAAGGAAACAGCAGTCCTGGAGACACCGGCATGCTTGGCGACGTCCTTCATGGTGACCCCGCGCTGGCGTACAGCCGCGGGGTTGCCAGGGGTGGTGCTTTTCGCCATCGAATGCTCCGGTGTTCTCTTGGTCCGCGCCAAACATTCCTTGTTTGGCTTGCCCGGCAGATGAGGCGAGTAACGCGCGTTACCTGCTGGGCATGTGACTTAGGTTACCCGCGTTACTTCGGCTCTGTCAACACTCCTGCAAGGCCGCTGCCGGCTACCTTTCCCCAGGCGCCTCTTTGTCGGTTTCGGGCTCCGCTTTGCGGGGGGCGTCGTGAACCTTTTTCGGCATCCCGCCTTCAACGTCAGCGGGGACGGGTGGGTCTTTTTCTTCATCAGTAGACATGGAGCCAGCATAGGCCGAGGGCGCGGGGTTGCCCGGCACGCATTGCGCGCATCGAGGTGAATTCCACGTGGCAATGTCGACTGAAAGGCGCGTCACGCCCTCCGGGATATTTGCCCGCCAACGTATACTCCGAGCATGCCCTTCACGCTCCTCTTACCAGTTGACCATTCCCTGTCGTCCTGCCTTAACCAGGACGGAGCAGCGCTGTGAGCGGCGGTCTCGTCGCCCTGCTGGATGACATCGCTGCCCTGGCCCGCATAGCGGCTGCCTCCGTGGACGATATCGCAGCAGGAGCCGCCAAGGCCGGCGCCAAAGCTGCCGGCGTAGTAATCGACGACGCCGCGGTTACCCCGCAGTACGTGTCCGGAGCGGACCCCTCCCGCGAGCTACCCATGATCAAAAAGATCTTCTGGGGTTCGCTGCGCAACAAACTGGTGATCATCCTCCCGGCCCTGCTGCTGGTCAGCGCCTTCATCCCGGGCATCATTCCCTTCATCCTCATGTTGGGCGGCAGCTACCTCTGTTATGAGGGCGCCGAAAAGGTCTGGCACAAACTCCGTGGCCACCACGCTGCCACCGAAAAGGCACCTGCGGTCCAACGCGGCCCCGAAGCAGAGGCCAAAGTAACCAAGGGCGCCATCACCACCGACTTCATCCTGTCCTGCGAAATCATGGTGATCGCCATGAATGAGGTCGCCACCGAATCCATCTGGGCCCGGGCGCTCATCCTCGTCGTTGTGGCGATCGCCATCACGGTCATCGTTTATGGCGCTGTGGGACTCATCGTCAAGATGGACGACATCGGCCTGCACCTGACCACCAAGGACTCCGCAGGTTCCCAGCGGTTCGGACGACTACTGGTCAAGGGGATGCCCGCCGTCCTGGCCGCGATCACCCTCATCGGAACCATTGCCATGTTGTGGGTGGGTGGCCACATCATGTTGCAGGGCGCGTACGATCTCGGCTGGCATGGCCCTTACGACCTCGTGCATGTCCTGGAGTCACCCTTTGCCGGGATCCCCGTCGTGGGCGGTTTCCTGGCTTGGTTGGTGAACACGTTGTGCTCGGCTGTTCTTGGCGCCATTTGGGGTCTGGTCATCATGGTCATCCTCCACCCGCTGCTCAAGGTCCTGCCGTTCGGGAAGAAGAAGGACGCTCACGAAGAAGGCGATCTCCGCGCCGCGATCTCCGGGCATCGGCCGGGGAACGATCACGGCCGCAAGGATCAGGCCTGATTTCCCTCAGGCCAGCCAGCGCCACCAGCGCGGTTGTTGCCGTTCCAGGGCACCTTCCGGCGTTGGTTCAGGCCCTGGCTCCTGGCCAAGGGCCAGAGCGGCCTCAACAACATCATCCTCGGTGAGCGTCATGACGGCTTCGCGATCAAGTGCATCAAGACTTTGCCCTTCATTGCGTGAGAGCCGCAGCGCCTGACGGTTGAGGGCCTGCTCAAACAGGGTGCGGGCGAACCGGGCGTTGCCGGAATCCTCGCCGGCGTGAAGCCCGGCGAGGATTCGCCGCAGCATCCCGTCTGCGCCCGGCTCCAGCGTGTACTGGTGTTGAGCCAGCATCTGATGAAAGATCGTCTCGAGTTCGTCCACGGAGTAGTCGGGGAAAGTGATCTCCCGGGCGAACCGGGAGCGAAGCCCAGGATTGGAGAGCAAAAAGGCTTCCATGAGCCGGGGGTACCCGGCCACGATCACCACCAGGCGGTGGCGGTGATCCTCCATTCGCTTAAGCAAGACCTCAATGGCCTCCGGTCCAAAATCCATCCGACCGTCATCCGGAGCCAAGGCGTAGGCCTCGTCGATGAACAAGACACCATCCAGCGCCCGCCGGATCACCCTGTCCGCCTTGATGGCGGTGGCCCCGACGTACTGACCCACCAGTCCGGATCGGTCCACCTCCACCAGATGCCCCTTCTGCAGCAAGCCAACCGCACGGTACATCTCGGCCAGGAGCCGCGCCACGGTGGTCTTGCCAGTGCCTGGATTTCCGAGGAACACCAAATGTTGGGATGTGGCCACCTCAGGAAGGCCATGGGCTTTGCGGCGGGCCTGCACCTGGAGCAGTGCCACCAGCGCCCGCACCTGCTCCTTCACCGTCTCCAGCCCAACCAGGGCATCGAGCTCAGCTTGCACCTCGGATAGTGGCCGGGCCGGGCCGGGCCGGGCACCCATAAGATCGCCTACCAGGTCATCGACGCGTTCTGAACCTGGCAGCTTGAGCTGATTGGCCAGATGGCCGATGGTTTCCCTCAACTCATCGAGCGGATTTCGGCTTGCAGCCATACATCCACTGTAATCCCCGATCCGGCCATAGCGCCTTGGCCAGGGGAAACTAAGTATGCTTATGGCATGAGCTCTCCTGCCTCACTCCCACAAGCCTCAATGCGGGACACGGCCGCATTCATTGCTGAAGTGTTCCTCCCCACGGTGGCCAAAGGGCCCATCAAGAGGAGGCCACGGATGGAAGCCGCCGCCGAACGGTTCGGGCTGGATGCCAGGGCCGTCGCCAGAATGCAGAAATTGAGCCGCACCTACCCGGAGGGTCCCCTCCTCCTGCGCCTGCCTTTCCGGAAGCAGGCCGTGGCCCTTCATCCCTCAGAGGTGCACCTGGTCCTGGAGAACTCTCCCGATCCCTTCTCTCCCGCCAGCAGCGAAAAGCGTGGCGCCTTGGCACATTTTGAACCTCGGAACGTGCTGATTTCCACGGGCGGGGAACGGTCTGCCCGCCGTGCGCTGCAGGAACAAGCCTTGGATGCACACAGTCCGGTGCACCACCTTGCCCGCCACTTCCTGCCAGTCATCAACGAAGAAGCCGGGCACCTCATCGCAGGGCTGGCGGAGGAGAAGCAGCTGGACTGGGAACAGTTTTCCGGCGCGTGGGACCGGGTTGTCCGACGGATTGTTTTCGGCAACAACGCCGCGGACGACGTTGATTTGACCGCGAAGCTTACGCGCCTGCGCAAGGACGCCAACTGGTCCTCCTTGAAGCCCATGCGCTCCACGACGCGCGCGGCCTTCCTATCGACAGTCCGCCAACGGATGCTTGCAGCAGAACCTGGCAGCCTGGCGCATTCCTTGAAGGCACATGATGGATCACCAAAGACGGCACCGGCGGACCAGATTCCGCAGTGGCTCTTCGCTTTCGACCCGGCGGGCATGGCCACCTTCCGCACGCTGGCCCTCTTGGCATCCCACGGGCCCCAACTGCAAAGCGTCAGGCTGGAACTTTCCCGGGACGCATCCGAGCACCACCATTTGCCCTACCTCCGGGCTTGCGTCCTGGAGTCGCTCCGGCTTTGGCCCACCACCCCCATGATCCTGAGGCAAACCATCCGGGAGGTTCAATGGCCCCACGGCATGATGCCGGGGAACTGCGGCGTCCTGGTCTTCGCACCCTATTTCCACCGGGACGTTCGAGCGCTTCCGGGGGCTGAGCTATTTCAACCAGAGCTTTGGATCGGACAGGGCCCGGATCACAGTCCGGATTTGGCGCTGGTTCCCTTCAGCGAAGGCCCGGTCCGTTGCCCCGGCCGTCAGCTGGTCCTGATGCTGACAAGTGCCTTCCTGGCCCAGCTCGTAGAGCGCACGGATTTTCTCCTCAACGAGCCCAAGCGACTGGAACCAACAGAACCCCTTCCTGCGAACCTCAATCCCTTCTCACTCAGTTTCACCCTTCACCCGCGCGAGGGACGGTGAAGTGTCTGCGGGCCCGAAGCAACGCCTCGGCCAACCCGCCCACCATTCATTCCTGATTCACCGTGTGCTTTGGCGGGTACTAACAGGGAGAGTCCGATCACTGAATTGTCAGTCAGATCTGCGCGAGGGATGGAGAAGACCATGGACCAGAACGAAGCACCGTTGCTTGACGCCTTGGCCGATTACCACCGCCTGGACCGCTATGGCTTTACGCCACCCGGTCATCGTCAAGGGCGCGGCGCCGACCCCCGCTCCCTGGAAGTCATGGGTTCGGACCCTTTCCGCTCCGATGTCCTGTCCACGGCCGGCGTGGATGATCGTAAATCCTCCGGCGGGTACCTCAGCAAGGCGGAGGAACTGATGGCCGAGGCGGTGGGCGCGGACAAAGCGTTCTTCTCCACCTGCGGCAGCTCTCTTTCGGTCAAAGCCTCAATTCTGGCCGTCACCAAGGGCAGCGGCGATCTGTTGATCGGGCGCGACGCCCACAAGTCAGTGGTGGCCGGAATCATCCTTTCCGGTCTGCAGCCCCGATGGATCCGTCCCCAATGGGACCGGGACCTGCACATTGCCCACCCTCCGTCTCCAGAGGAAGTGGAGAAGATGTGGCAGCGATACCCGGATGCTGCTGCAGCCCTCATTACCAGCCCCACTCCTTACGGGACATGCGCAGATATCCAAAAAATTGCCGAGATCTGCCACTCCCGCGGAAAGCCACTGATCATCGATGAGGCATGGGGCGCACACTTGCCATTCCACGATCGGCTGCCCACCTGGGCCATGGACGCCGGCGCCGACATCTGTGTGGTCAGCGTCCACAAAATGGGCATGGGCTTCGAGCAGGGTTCGGTCTACCACCTCCAAGGCAGCCTTGTGGATCCAGTACGCCTCAGCCAGTGTGCGGACTTACTCTCCACCACGAGTGCCAACGTCATGATCTATGCGGCCATCGACGGCTGGCGCCGCAAGATGGCCCTCGAGGGACAAGCAGCACTGGAGAAGACACTGACTCTTGCCGGGAACGTAAGAACCGGGCTCGACGCCTTGGACGGACTCCATGTTTTGGGACCTGAACTGGTCCGGGCCGAAGCATCCCATGACTTTGATCCCCTCCATATCCTGATCGATGTCTCTGAGCTGGGCATTAGCGGCTACCAGGCAGCGGACTGGCTGCGTGATAAGTGCCGACTGGACGTGGGGCTCAACGATCACCGCCGCATCGAGGCGACCTTGTCCCAATCCGACGATGACAAGACCACCGCTCGGTTGCTCGAGGGCATGCGGCAGCTCATCGATGCGGCCCCGGACATGCCCGAACCGGCAAAGGTGGAGCTTCCGGCTCCGGAAGATCTGGAAATGGAAACCGTCCTGCTCCCCCGCGATGCGTTCTTCGGGCCCGTGGAAAATGTGCCGGCCGAAGAAGCTGCAGGCCGGATCGCGGCAGAACAATTGACGCCCTATCCTCCTGGAGTGCCGGCAATCCTCCCCGGCGAAAGAATCAACGCCGCAGTGGTGGAATACCTGCGAACTGGAACTGCGGCAGGGATGGTCCTGCCGGATCCAGCGGATCCAACGGTGAAAACCATCAGGGTGGTGGCACATCAGCGGGATCAATGATCCGGGCAAGGCCCGGTTCATGGAGGCCTGGGGTTCACCGATCGCCCTCTCCACGGCACTCTTGATGTATGAGGATCGCTTCAGGGCAGTTCAGCGCGGGGATCGATTCGCAGCGCAATCTCCAAGAGATCCTGCAGATGATGACATCGGCTGCCCGTGGGGGTGCTGAGCTGCTGGTTTTGCCCGAGTCCTCTCTCTACGCCAGCAGCGAGCCGCCTGCAGCCTTGGCCCGGGCCGCCCAGCCACTGGACGGTCCGTTCATCAGCGCCATCGCAGCATCAGCCCGCGATCTGGAGCTCCCCGTGGTGGTGGGAACCACGGAAACGAACCCGGTCGGCCTCCCCTTCAACACCGTCGTGGCGCTCGATGCACGCGGTTCAGTTCACGCGACGTATCGAAAAGTCCACTTGTACGATGCCTTCGGATACACCGAAAGTTCCGGAGTCAGTCCAGGCACCATCACACCGCCGGAGCTACTGGTTTTCGGTGCCCTGCGTTTGGGAATGCTGACATGCTACGACCTCCGCTTTCCCGAAAGTGCCAGATACCTGGTTGACGCCGGGGCGAACGTCCTGCTCATCCCGGCCATGTGGATTGTGGGTCCGGGCAAGGAGGATCACTGGAGCACCCTGATCCGGGCCAGGGCCATCGAAAACACTGCCTATGTGATCGCAGCCAATCAAACAGGACCCCTCGCCACCGGATATTCCGTCATGGTGGACCCCTTTGGTGTGGTCATGGCCAGTGCCGGAGAAGCCCCGGAGGTCATCCATTCCGAGCTCACGGCCCAACGGATCAGTGAGGTCCGCGCGCGGGTCCCCTCGCTGCTGAACCGGCGTTTCACCGTGGTTCCCAAGCATCCGTGACAGCAAGAGGACGTGACCGGACTGACATCCGTTTTTGACATTCCCGAAATAAAATGCGGTGTCCCCTGTCCTAGAATTTAAGGGACGTTTTACCCCGGAAGGACCCCATGGAAACCACAGACACAGTAGTAAAACCCGTCATTGGACTCACCACGTACCTGGAACAGGCAGGTACAGACGGTTGCGGCACTGTGGAGGCCGCCTTCCTTCCGGAAACCTACCTGACTCCCCTGACCCGGGCTGGAGGGATCCCCGTCCTTCTGCCGCCGCAGCCGATCACAGCGGGGGTCATAGAGCTTCTTATCAGCCGTTTGGATGGCCTGGTGATCCCCGGCGGCTGGGACGTCGACCCCGCTCTTTACGGGCAGGAGCGCCACGAAAAGACCGATCAGCCACGCCCGGAGCGAGACGCCTGGGAGCAAGCGCTGATCCGGGAAGCCATCCGCCAGGACATCCCGCTGCTCTGCATCTGCCGTGGCGAGCAACTGCTGAACGTCACGCTCGGCGGCACCTTGCACCAACACCTCCCCGAGGTATTGGGAAAGGACCTCTATCAAGCAGGCGGCTACCAGTTCACCTTGATTCCGGTGATGGTGCGGCCGGATTCTCTTTTGGCCCGCTTGACCGGACTGAGCCTGGACGCCGTACCGGTATCCCATCACCAGGCAGTGGACACGCTCGGTGAGGGGCTTGTGGCCTCGGCATGGAGCGAGGACCGCATTGTCGAAGCGATCGAGTACCCGGAAAACACCTTCACGGTGGGCATTCAGTGGCACCCCGAGGAACTCCCGGAGGAATTCGGCCTGTTCCGGGGTTTTATCGAGGCAGCACGCGGAAAGTACCTGTCCCGTCTACTCCCCGTGTCCTCGGCTCCTGCCTCGGAAGAACTCAGCGTCGCCCTTAGTGGGACACCGGCCCTGCCCTCAAGCCAACTGCCGACGCATTGACCACAGGTATTGCACGACTGTAGTTTTGCTTGCCCTAAATAACTAAGCATGCTTACTATAGGGGTGCTTTCGAGGTTAAGCAGTTAGCCCGCAGCTCTGCCGAGGAGCACCTGTGGATCGCCACATCATCCCTCATACGAAGACCGCAGCAATGCACTTCAGCGACACGGCAGCAATGACGCCCGATGTCGCAGGCCTTGGCAGCCCATCCAAAGCAAGGAACAGCGATGTGCGGAATTGCCGGCGAAATAGCATTCAGCGGTAGGCGGGCCTCCAGGGAATCAGTCTTGGAGATGATGGGGGCAATGACAACCCGGGGGCCGGACGGGCAGGGCATCCGGGACGCCGGCTGGGTAGTGCTGGGACACCAAAGGCTCAGCATCATCGACCTCTCCCCCGCTGGTGCGCAGCCCATGGTGGATGGACACGTAGCCATCACATTCAACGGCTGCATTTACAACTACAAAGAACTTCGCCGGGAACTGGAGCCGGAGTTCACCTTCGAATCCACCTCGGATACGGAGGTGA
Source organism: Paenarthrobacter sp. CM16 (assembly GCF_013179505.1). Classification (GTDB taxonomy): domain Bacteria; phylum Actinomycetota; class Actinomycetes; order Actinomycetales; family Micrococcaceae; genus Arthrobacter. The sequence goes on from NZ_JABMCX010000009.1 coordinate 9,915, forward strand.
TCCTGAAGGCCTATCAAAAGTGGGGCCAGGACTTCGTGCATCACCTGACAGGGATGTTTGCCATTGCGATCACCGATACGCATCGCCGGGAAGTGCTTCTGGTCCGGGACCGCTTGGGAATCAAGCCCCTGTACGTGACCAACCTCCAGGGACGGATGCGGTTCGCTTCGACGCTTCCGGCGCTTGTGTCCTCCGGAGGAGTGGACACTTCCCTGGACGAGACAGCACTGCACCACTACCTCAGCTGGCACTCGATCGTCCCCGCTCCCAGGACCATCCTCAAAGGGGTTGCGAAAATTCCCGCAGCCACCATCAGGACCGTCAAGGCGGACGGCACATGGCAGGACCGTGAGTACTGGAAGCCGCAATACACACGCAACGAGCGCTATTCCGGCTGGTCAGCCAAGGACTGGGAGGAAGCGGTCACCGATGCCCTCCGAGCAGCAGTACGACGCCGGATGGTTGCCGATGTGCCGGTAGGCGTCCTTCTGTCCGGCGGGCTCGATTCAAGCCTGTTGGTAGCCCTGCTGGCAGAGGAAGGACAACACGGGCTCTCCACGTTCAGCATTGGATTTGACGGAGCCGGCGGAGATTCGGGCAACGAGTTCATCTACTCAGACCGGATTGCCGAAACGTTCGGCACCAGGCACGAGCGGCTCCACATCAGCACAGCTGACTTTGCCCCCGCCATCCCGGCTGCCGTGTCCGCGATGTCCGAGCCCATGGCCAGCCACGATGTCACCGCATTCCATCTCCTGTCCGAAGCTGTCTCGCATCATCTGAAAGTGGTTCAGTGCGGCCAAGGGGCAGATGAGGTATTTGCCGGCTACCGGTACCATCAGCCCCTCGCGTCCGTGCCTCGGGACCAGGCCTTGAGCACTTTTACTTCCGCCTTTGTGGACCACACGAACCACCAAGTTGCTGACATGGTGGAGCCGGAATGGTGGACAGGAAAAGATGCCAGCCGGGACCTCTTGGCCGCGCACCTCGCCCAACCCGGCGCCGACACCGCATTGGATGCCGTGCTGCGCTTGGATACACACCTGCTCATGGTGGACGATCCCGTCAAGAGACTGGATAACATGTCCATGGCGTGGAGCATTGAGGCCCGGGTTCCCTTCCTGGACCAGCATCTGGTGGAACTCGCTGCTGCCTGCCCGCCCGGGCTCAAAGCATCACAGGGGGGCAAAGGCATCCTCAAGAATCTGGGACGCAAGGTTCTGCCCAAAGAAGTGGTGGACCGGCCCAAAGGATACTTCCCCGTACCAGCACTAAGACACTTGGAGGAACCATTCCTCTCCCTGGTAGGCGAGGCCCTTCATGCGCCCGAGGCCAAGCAGCGAGGCCTTTTTCGCTCCGACTTCGTCGAAGGGCTGCTGGCTAATCCCAACGAGCGCCGGACCCCCGTGAACAGCAACGTCCTGTGGCAGGTGGCGCTTCTGGAAATGTGGCTCCAAAGCCATGGTGTGGGCTGATGCCGGTAATCGAGGACCTCGGGGAGGCTGTGGAGGCCGATTTTGCCGAAACCACACTCCAGCTTTCGGAGTTGGTACGGACGCCAGCCATTGCGTGGGACGCCTATGATCCCGGCGAGTTGGACACGGCTGCCTCGCAGGTAGCCGGGCTCCTTCGAAAAGCCGGGCTGACCGACGTCGTACTTCTTCAAGCGCCGCGCCCTGACGCACGACCGGGTGCCCCCGCGGTGGTGGGCCGCAAGCCCGCGCAGGCTGGCAAGCCCACCATTCTGCTGTACGCGCACTACGACGTCCAACCTGTTGGTGACCTGGCGCTGTGGAATAGTCCCCCATTTCGCATGGTGGAACGGGACGGACGATTCTGGGGCCGCGGCGTTGCAGACAACAAGGCCGGGGTGATCCTCCATGTCGCTGCCCTTCGCGCCGTCATGCGCGTCCTCGGTGATGAGTTGGGCGTGGGTATCACCGTGCTCATCGATGGTGAGGAGGAAGTGGGATCGCCCAGCCTGCCCGTACTGCTGCAGGAACATCCCGCCCTGCTCAACGCCGATCTTGTGGTGGTGGCCGACTCCGGGAACTGGCAGGTTGGGATACCTGCGCTGACCACAAGCCTGCGTGGCTTGATTTCGGGGACCATTGAAGTCCGGACCCTGGAGCACGCGCTGCATTCAGGCACCTACGGCGGGCCGCTGCTGGATGCCGCGACGGTTTTATCGCGACTGATCACCACACTGCATGACGACGACGGCGCTGTGGCCGTGCGCGGTTTACCCGTTTTTGAACCGGTTGCCACCCGGAGCCCTGTTCCGCAGTTCGACGAAACAATGTTCCGAAGGGACGCCCGGGTGCCGCCCGGCACCATCCTTGCGGGGCGCGGAACCTTGGCATCCCGCTTGTGGAACAAGCCGGCGCTGTCCATCATCGGCATGGACGTGCCTTCGATCGCAGAATCCTCCGACACGCTGTTGCCCGTGGCCAAAGCCAGGCTCAGCCTGTCCCTGGCCCCGGGCACCAATACTTCCGAGGCCATGGAAGCGGTCAGGCAGCATGTTGAAGGTCTCTCCCCCTTTGGGGCGGATGTGCGCTTTATCCCCGGCGGCAGGACGGAGGGCTTCGCCGGCGATTCTTCCTCGGCAGCAGCACAAGCCATGCTTTCTGCCATGACTGAGAGCTGGGGAGTGCCGGCGGTGTGCATGGGGGTGGGAGGTTCAATCCCGGTGGTGGACATGCTGGCCAGGCTTTGCCCGGAGGCCGATGTGCTGATCACTGGTGCCGAAGACCCTGATTCCAGGGCGCACGGGGCCAACGAGTCGATTCATGCAGCCGACTTCCAGAAGGGAATCGTTGCCGAAGCGCTGCTTCTGGCCCGTATGAATTCCGCTCCCTGACAATGCCTGGGTGGCCCTACTCCTCGAAATGTGCGGTGACTTGCCGTTCGCCCGCAACGGAGGCAACAATGGACGCGGCAACGTCATGGAGCTTGATATTCCGATGACTGGATGAGTCAGCGATGATCCTGAATGCCGCCTCCCGGCCGCAACGGTTCTGTGCCATCACGATTCCCACTGCGTTATCGATGACCGTACGGGACTGCATGGCCGACGTGAGGTCATCGCGGGTGTGCTTCAGGTGAGCGATCCTCAGGGCCAGCCTTAGCGAGACAGCCCCATGTTCAGCGAACGCTTCCGCCGCCAGGATGCGGGGCTCTCCAAACCCCGCGGCGGGAACGCAGTAAAGGTTCATGACAGCTTCAGCTTCGCCTGCGAGTTCCAAGGCTACTGCCAGGATGGATCCAATGCCCTCCTTCCTGACGGCCTTCATGTACTGGGGCCAGCGGCTCTCGGCAGTGGTATCAGCGACGTAAACGACGCTCCTGTCGCGCAGCGCGGTCAGGCACGGCCCGTCCCCGAAACTATTTTGAAGTGTGTCCAGTCGGCGGGCCCGCTCATCACTGCTGGCCGCGACAACTCCTCTTTTTCGCCTGACGACGGTAACGCCGCACATCACCGTTTTTGTATCGGTGGAAAACCTCGATGCCGCCAGGGAGGAGAAGTGACACAGAAAATCTCCAACGTCCGGGCTGTCCAGGACCATGTCCTGCAACGTGCACCCAAGATCAGGACCAAGCCCGGGATCGATTGCGGTGATGTCCAGGGCCTGTGCCTGCTGATGCTTGCTCATAGCTCTGAAACCCTCTCGGCTGATTGCAATAAATACATTGTGTCTGCTTCCCATCAGTTGCTAAAGGGGTTCCGGCTTTTCTTCGCTGGAGCAGCGGAACCCTGCGTTGAAGATGCGGCCACCAGCATCCCGTTCACATCGGTTGTGGTTTGGGCGTTTCGGCATCCCCGACGGGCGATTCGTATCTAGGTAACTGACACTCCCTGGGCCGAGGCTTGAAGGACAGCATCACCGCCCTACCAAGGAGATCGAAGTGACTACTTACAACCTGGCCCTGATCGGTTTCGGAGGCGTCAACCGCGCCTTGGCAGAACTGATCCGCGACAAGCCCCGGCGATTCGCTTCCCTCGGATTCGAGCTCCGCGTCGTAGCCATCACCGACCTTGCCTTCGGATCGCTCGTGCAGGGCGACGGCATCGACCTTGCAGCTGTCCTGGCCATGCCGCGCGGATCATCCTTCGACGGGCTCCCGGGCGGCAGTTCCGACCCCCGCAACGAAGATGTCATCAAGAACAGCCCTGCAGACATCGTCGTCGAAGCGACCTTCACCAGCCCGATCGACGGCGAACCGGCTGTTTCGCACGTGAGGTGGGCCATTGAGTCCGGCAAGCATGTAGTGACCACCAACAAGGGACCCGTGGCCCTGAAGGGAATCGAACTGAGCAAACTCGCTGCCGGGAATGGCGTCCGCTTTGAGTACGAAGGCGCCGTGATGAGCGGCACGCCCGTGATACGCCTGGCACACAAAATGCTCGGCGGGCTTGATGTAACTGCAGTGCAGGGAATTCTGAATGGAACCAGCAACTACGTGCTGGGCCGCATGGAAGCAGGGCTGGGCTTGGACGAAGCCATTGCCGAAGCCCAGGATCTCGGATATGCAGAAGCTGACCCCACCGCGGATATTGGCGGCTCTGACGTCCGGCTCAAAGTTGCCATCCTGGCGAACGAACTGCTGGGCGCCACCATCGACCCCGGCGATGTAGCGACCACCGGCATCCAGGACATCACGAGCGAGGACGTAGCCGCGGCACTGGCAAACGGACTGCATTGGAAATTGGTCGGTGAAGCCCGCCGTGAAACCGACGGCCGGGTCGTCGCAACCGTGCAGCCACTCGCTCTGGCGGCTGACCACCCCCTTGCCGGCATTTCCGGTGCCACCAACGCCGTTTCCTTCAGCACCGACCTCCTTGGACCTGTCACGGTTTCGGGTCCGGGAGCCGGTCGCGTCGAGACTGCCTACGCCCTGATTTCCGACATCATGGCCGTCAACGAATTCGCTAAAGGAGCCGTCCGTGCCTGAAACAGCCATCGCCGAACCCAACTCTCCGGTGACAACCCATGAACTGGTGGTGCGCAACAAGTTTGACCATACCGTCCTTGCCACCTTGGATCAGTGCTCCGAGGCGGACGTCAGGGTGGAGCTCATTCGCGCAGCCGCGGCCGCTCCCAATGCTGCAGCGATGCCGCGACACGAGCGCGGCCGGATTCTCGATACCGCCGCGGAACTTCTTCAGGAACGAGCCGGGATGGTGGCCGAACTGATCGTTGCCGAAGCCGGAAAGACCATCAAGCAGGCCCGCAAAGAAGTTTCCCGCGCAGTGAACACCCTCAAACTCTCCGCTGCGGAAACACGCCGGAACGTTGGCGAAGTTGTTCCGTTCGACTCGTTTGCCGGTTCTGAGAACCGGCAGGGTTGGTTCACCCGTGAACCACTGGGACTCATCGCGGCGATCACCCCCTACAACGACGCCTTGAACCTCGTGGCCCACAAACTCGGCCCCGCGGTAGCCGGCGGCAACACCGTCATCCTCAAGCCCTCCCAACTGACCCCGCTCACGGCCATCCTCCTGGTTGACCTGCTGCGGGAAGCAGGCCTACCCACCGAGTTCATCACCGTTGTCCTGGGTGACCGCACCATCGCGCAAACGATCATCTCCTCCAAGCTGGTCCGCATGGTCTCCTTCACCGGAGGTTTCGCCACCGGGCGTGCCATCGCGGCGAATGCCGGCATCAAGCGCTTGTCCATGGAACTGGGCGGCAACGCGCCTGTCATTGTCTTCGACGACGCCGACCTTTCCACCGCCGTCGAAGCCTGTGTTTCCGGTTCGTTCTGGGCAGCGGGCCAGAACTGCATCGGCGCCCAGCGGATCCTCGTCCAGCGTTCAGTCTTTGATGCCTTTGTACAGGACTTCGTCAAACAAACCGCGGCGCTGAAGACCGGCGACCCCCGCGACGAACAGACCGACGTCGGGCCCATGATCAGTAACGCCGCCGCAGCCGAAGCCAAACGCAAGATCGACGCGGCGGTTTCAGCTGGTGCGCAACTGCTCGCCGGCGGAACCCTCAACGGGCCGGTCCTCACACCTGCTGTGCTCACCGGAGTGCCCCGCAACTGCGAAGCCTGGAGCGAGGAACTCTTCGCCCCTGTGGTTTTGGTGGAACCCTTCGACACCGCCGAGGAAGCCATCGAACTGGCCAACGACAGCGAATATGCGCTGCAGGCCGGAGTATTCACCAAAGACCTGGGCCGGGCCTTGGCCACCGCCAAGGCAATCGACGCCGGCGGGGTCATGATTAACGACTCCTCCGACTACCGACATGACGCAATGCCGTTCGGCGGATCCAAGTACGGCAGCATGGGCCGCGAAGGCGTCCACTTCGCCTACGAGGAAATGACCCAGCCCAAAGTCATCGCGATCGCCTCATGATCACAGGAGTCAGGATCGAGCGGGACAGCCTGGGGTCCCTGGCTGTCCCGCACTCCGCACTGTGGGGAATACACACCGAGCGGGCCATCCTCAACTTCCCCATCAGTGGAATTCCCTTGGGAACCCACCGCCACTTGGTCCGGGCACTCGCCTTCGTCAAGAAAGCCGCAGCCCTCACCAACACCGGGCTGGGACTCCTCCCGGCAGACATTGGCAACGCCATCGCTTCAGCCTGCGACACCGTGGCCGCCGGCGACGTCGACCACGCTTTCCCGGTGGACGTCATCCAAGGCGGCGCGGGAACATCGACCAACATGAACGCCAACGAGGTCATCGCCAACCTCGCCCTGGAAGCCTTGGGTCACCCGCGGGGCTCCTACGATATAGTGGACCCGATCGGGCACGTCAACAAATGCCAGTCCACCAATGACGTCTACCCGACGGCGGTGCGCCTGGCCCTGGTGTTCGCGTTGGAGGATCTGCTGGAGCGTCTGGCCTTGCTTTCGGCAGCGTTCGCTGAGCGCGGCGAGGCGTTCGCCTCCATCCCGAAAGTTGGACGCACCCAACTCCAGGATGCTGTGCCGATGACCCTGGGACAGGAGTTTACAGCGTTCTCCGTGACGCTTGAGGAAGACCAGCGCCGGCTGCGCGAGGCGGCCGCGTTGTTACTCGAGTGCAGCCTCGGCGCCACAGCCATCGGCACCGGGATCACTGCTGATCCCCGGTATGTTGCAGGCATCATTGACCAGCTCTCGGACGTGAGCGGGGTGCAGTTGGTCCGCGCCCATGACTTCATCGAAGCGACGTGGGACACCGGTGCGTTCATGACGTTTTCCGGAGCGCTTAAACGCACAGCCATCAAGCTCTCCAAAATCTGCAGTGACCTCCGGCTGCTCTCCAGCGGACCACAAACAGGACTGGGCGAGATCCTGCTCCCTCCACGCCAGGCAGGCTCCTCGATCATGCCCGGGAAAGTCAACCCGGTGATCCCGGAGGTGGTCAACCAGATTGCGTTCCTGGTGGCCGGAGCCGACCTCACCGTCACCATGGCTGCGGACAACGGACAGCTTCAGCTCAACGCCTTTGAACCGGTGATCGCCCATACCCTGTTGCAATCACTGAACTGGCTCACCAATGGGACCGAAGTGCTGCGGGACCTTTGCGTCGAGGGCATCGAAGCGAATGAAGCTTTGCTGAGGTCCCGTGCAAGAGCCTCCACGGCGCAAGCCACTGCACTGCTTCCACTGGTGGGCTACGCCGTGGCAGCAGAACTCTCACACCGCGCTCTTGCCTCAGGGCAAAGCATCCTCGACCTCGCTGTCGATGAAGGCCTGCTCCTGCCTGAACAGGTCCCGGGCTATTAGGCGGCAGGCGGAAAGCGGCCTGCCCTTCCTCCCCCTGCCGCGAAAGGTCAGGTCCGGTGCCGGTCCCTCCGACGGTCCAGCAATGAGGTCATCACCGCGAGGGCGATAAGACCGGATGCCAGGAACAAGGGAAGCTGGGTGGCAGGGGCAATGAGTGCCCCTGCCAGTGCCGTCCCGGCCGATCCGGCCGTGATTTTCAGGGCCCCGATCCACACGAATACCTGGCCCCGCGCAGCGGTTGGCGCGTATTCGCTGCGCGCGGCCAGAGTGGACGCGAAGAAGTAGGAATTCAGTACTCCGGCACAGGCAAAAGCTGCAACCGCCAGCGGGAACTCACCGGCAACGGCTGCACCACACAAAGCAACCGCGACTGCGGCAGCCAGCCACGTCATCAGCGGATCCGCGTCGGTTTTCAGTGGTCGGATCATGACTCCGGCTGAACCCAGGAGTCCGCCGAGCCCGTAAGCGGCTGTCAGGATACCGGCTGCAGCCGGGGCAACCCCCAATTCCCCGGTTGAGGCCACCGCCGTAATCGGCAACGCCGCCACTGACAGCGCCACGATCACTGTCATATACAGGGTGCGCCTCAGCGGGCCGCTGGAGACCATCATCAGCAACGTCCGGCCAGGCCGGGGAACCTCAGCGGCGATCGAAACCGGGGGCGTGTAAGGCAGGAGCCTGATCAAGGCGGCGGCCACGAACGTCAATGCCGCGAGCATCAAGGCTGCCGTAGCCGGATTGACCCAGGCAGAGACCGCCGCAACCAAGGATGGCCCGATTGTCCCGCTGATCCCGTAGGTGGCCACGTCCCAGCCCTGAGCACGCCTTTGGCTGGTCCTGCCGGGTCCTGCGATTGCTGCCAGCCTGCTGCTGATACCGCCCGTCAGGAGGGGACCGACCAGTCCGGAGGCAATGAGCAACACGCCGGGGACGCCGGGCGGCGCTAACGGGAAGAGGAGAACGGCGGCTGCCAGGGTGGCCCCGTGGACCACGCATGCCCACGCAATCACCGTCCTGCCATCCTTGGCTGTATCGAGGCTGCGCGCAACGAGTGGTCCGAAGAGGTGCGGAGCCGTGATGCACGCTCCCAGAATTCCGGCCACCCAACCGGGCGACCCACTGGTGGTCGCCAATAGGACGATGGCTACAACGGCACCACCATCAGCACTTCGAGCCAGGGTGGCAGCCAGCACATAGCGGGCAAGGCCGCCTGCTGTCCCCTGCTGCTCCATCCTTGGTTGGCTGTTTTTCCTTGATGATTGAAGGGCCCCAATCCCCCTCCTTGCCGGGGCAATTCGATACTGACCCAACTGCTAAGCCTCCAAACCACAGCGCCGAATGGCCTCGGCCACCTTTTCCCGCCCCTCGGAATCCAAACCGTGGAGGGGCAGTGGCAATGCTGAGGACGGCACGATGCCAAGATCCTCGGCCAAAGCCGCAGTCACCCGCAGGCTTCCATAGGTGCGGAACAGGGACCAGACGGGTTCCAGGGCCGAGGAAGCGGCCAATGCCAGATCACTTCGACCCGCCACAGCGTGGTCAACAAGAACCCTGGCCTGGTGGGGCAACACCCCGGCTATCACCGAGTACCAGACATTGCATCCAGCCAGCAGCGCCTCGGCGGCGACCCAGTCGCCGCTGATGCCAAGTGATGTTCCCTGAGGCAGGCCCGTCTTGAGCCTGGTCACCCTGGCAGCAACTTCCCCCGCTGCGGGCGGCGGAATCTTGATGGAGGCTATCCCCGGGATTCCTGCGATCCTGGAGTGCAGGTGGTCACTGAATGTGAAACCGGTGGTGCCCGGGTTGTCGTACACAACGATCGGAAGATCAGACTCCGCCGCTACGGTATCGAAGAGTCCGAAGACCTCCGCCTCCGAAAGCCGCTGGTAGGACACGGGGGCCAGCAGCAAAGCTGAAGCGCCGGCGCCTTGGGCATCACCGGCAAACATCAGGACGTCCCGTGTGCGAACGGCCCCAATTCCGGCGAGGACGGGGACGCCGCCGGAAGCCTCCACCGCGACCTCCAAGACCGACCGCCGCTCCTCCCGGGAGAGGTATGCGTAGTTTCCCGTTGAACCAAGAACACCCAGAGAGTCCACACCGGCCTGAGCTGCACGGTCCACCACCTTGGCGAGGGCACGGAGGTCCACCCTTTCACCAGCCATGGGGGTGAGGGGGAATGCGCTGAGGCCGTTAAACACTGGTTCCTGCTTTCATCGTGCTGCAACGAGGCAGCGCTTATGTGTCACAGTCCATGCTCCCAAAGGCCTTGGTCCTACACTAGGTCCAAGAAACAAGAAGTCCGGAGGTCCAAGTGAGTGAAGCCGAACTACCGATCGAGTTGGACAGGAGCGGCCCCGCTTCCCTCGCAGCCCAGGTGGCCAGCCAATTGCGGGTGGCCATCCTCAACGGCGTTTTGCAGCCGGAGCATACACTTCCCTCTACCCGGCGCCTTGCCGTGGAATTGTCGGTCTCCAGGGGTGTGGTGGTGCGTGCCTTCGAACAACTGTCCGGCGAGGGGTTCCTGGAGGGCAACGGTGCGGGCGGCACCAAAGTGGCCGTCCGCCCGGATATGCACCCACGCCCTGCCCAAGTCAGGCAACCTTCCAGTGCCCGGCCCAAGGCTGACGTCATAGACCTCACGCCGGGCCGCCCCTCCGGATCACCGTTTCAAGACAGGCAATGGCGCAGCTCCTGGAAATTGGCCGTAGCGGAGGAAGGCAAGGTCCAACTTCCGCCGGCATTGGGAACCTGGGCGCTTCGAGAAGCCGTGGCTGACCATTTGGCCGTTTCCAGGGGCCTGGCCATCGATGCTGATGGTGTCATCATCACCGCCGGAACCAGTGATGCACTGCAGCTCATCGTGGCCATGCTCCGCACCCGGGTGGCTCGTCCGAACATCCTGGTTGAAGACCCGGGGTACCCCACCGCGCGCCGGGTCATGACAGCTGCCGGGGCCCGGATCAATACAGTCCCTGTGGATGAGAACGGTCTTAGGGCCTCTCAGTTGGCCGACTTGAAGAGCACGCCGGACGCAGTCCTGGTAACACCCAGCCATCAGTATCCCCTGGGTGGCAGGATGGCGGTTCAGGAAAGAATCGGGTTGCTTCATTGGGCCGGACACCACAACGTCCTTGTGCTTGAAGACGATTACGACAGCGAATTTCGACACAGCAGAATGCCCCTCCCGGCAGTGGCATCCCTCCCCGGCACCGCCGACGTCGTCCTGCTTGGAACGTTTTCCAAGAACCTCAGCCCGTGGCTACGATGCGGTTACCTGGTGGTTCGGGGTAATGCCGGCCAACGGATCAAAGCCACACGGGAAGCTCTGGACACGCCGGTGGCCGGCGTACTGCAGTCCGCGATCGCTCACTACATCAAGGGTGGTGGCCTTTCCCGTCACGTCACCCGAGCCAGGCGCGAATACTCCCATCGCCGATCCCTTCTCATTGACCGGCTTGGTCACAGAAAAGACCTGGAGCTCTCAGCCTTGGATGGCGGGCTGCACGCCGTGGTGCATTTCAAGGCCCCGGAGGCAACTGAAGTGGCGGCCAAGGCCTTGGCCCAGGGTGTGCTGGTGGTACCCCTCGCCGCATATTACGCTGATCGCCAGGCCGAGAACGGGCTCGTTCTGGGCTATGGTGCCGTGTCCGATCTGCAGCTCTCCAAAGCTTTGGCTATCCTGTCCGGCCTCATGGGATCAGGGGCTTAGGTGATACGAGGGCACTTGGGGACTGACGATCGCACGATCGGCGGCAGCCTGTTCACAGCCGCATCTTCCAGGTGACTAGGCTGGGTGCATGGCGACAGTAATCCTCGTGCGGCACGGCCGCACCACAGCCAATGCCACTGGACTGCTGGCGGGACGGGCCCCGGGCGTGAGCCTGGACAAGCTCGGGCTTGAACAGGCGGGCCTTACAGCCCAGCGGCTCGCAGCCGTGCCGGTCGTCGGGGTGGTGTCGAGCCCCTTGGAGCGTTGCCGGCAGACCGCCCAGCTGATCATCGATCGCCAGCCCGGTTCGCCTTACGCGCCGCTCGAGGACGATCTCGTGGAATGTGACTACGGCCAGTGGCAGGGCCGGGCACTCAGTGATCTTGCAACCGAAGACTTATGGCCGGTAGTACAAACGCAACCATCCGCCGTCGTTTTTCCCGGCGGCGAATCCATGGCCGCAATGCAGGCCAGGTCCGTGGCAGCGATTCGACGCCACGATGCAGCCTTCGAAGCCGAGCACGGGCCGGGAGCCGTGTGGGTGGCGGTGAGTCATGGAGACATCATCAAGTCGATCCTCGCCGACGCGCTCGGCATGCACCTTGACCTTTTCCAGCGCATCAGCGTGGCCCCCGCCTCCGTGTCGATTGTGCGCTACGGCGTTGATCGGCCCAGCGTCCACGCGACCAACACCGATGCCGGCGATCTATCCTGGCTCGCCAACGGTATCCATTCCGGCGACGCACCGGTGGGCGGCGGCGCTGGGCAGAACGCGCCGTGACCCTTATGTGCCTAAAATACTGACATGCCTACACGTGTTCACGAGTTTGCCTGGCCTGATCGGGTTGTTGTTGGCACCATTGGCCTTCCAGGGGCGCGGACGTTCTACCTGCAGGTGCGCGCAGGTAAACAGCTCGTGAGTATCGCCTTGGAGAAGCAGCAGTCGGCCCAGCTGGCAGAGAAAATCGACGAAATACTCGACCAGCTCATCACTGTTAAGGGCAACCCCTTTAGTGTTCCGACGAGTACCCCCATTGAGCTGGTCGACAACGAGCCCCTTGAGGCCGTCGAAGAGCAGTTCCGTGCGGGGGCCATGAGTTTGGGCTGGGATCCAACCACGGCGCAGGTCGTCATAGAGGCCTACCCCATTTCAGACATCGATCCCGACGACGACGATCCTCTGGTCGAGGAGGCATCCGGCGAGTCCGAAATGCTGCTGGTGCGCATGCCGGTGGGCACCGCCCGCGCATTCGCCAAGCGCACACGGGAAATCGTCGAAGCCGGGCGGCCTACGTGTCCACTGTGCGGTTACCCCATGGATGCCGACGGACACAGCTGCACCCTTCCCGAGCTCTGATGCCGGCGCCGGACCTGGTAAATGCCGAGCTGACGCTCACCGGCCGCATCACGACGGCTTCAAATGCTACATTTCTGGGCAGCATCGGCGACGCCACTGTGGTTTACAAGCCCATGGCAGGCGAAAGCCCGCTGTGGGACTTTCCCGATGGCAACCTCGCTCACCGGGAGGTGGCCGCTTATTTGGTATCGCAGGCGTTGGGCTGGGATATCGTTCCACGCACCTGGCTACGGGATGGCCCTTTGGGCGAAGGGATGGTCCAACTCTGGAAGGACCAAGACCCTGCCAAACGGGCCGTGGAGCTCGTAGCAGCGGACGACGCTCCGGAGACAGGCTGGAGACACGTGCTCGAAGGTCAGGATGAGAAAGGCCGAACCGTCGCCCTGATTCACGAAGACTCTCCGGCGCTCAGGCGTATGGCCGTCTTTGACGTGATAGTCAACAACGCCGACCGCAAGGGCGACCATATTCTTGCCATGACCGACGGACACCGGCACGGCGTGGACCACGGACTGACGTTCCACCATCACCACAAACTGCGCACCGTCTTGTGGGGTTGGCTGGGAGAGGCTTTGGCTCCTGAGGAAATCGAAGGCATCGATCACGTCACCGAGGGGCTGAATGATGGGCTGGGCCGCGACTTGGCAGACCTCATCAGCGCCGAAGAAATCGCATCCCTTGCCACACGCTGCGCGCGGTTGCGCTCAACAAAACGTTTCCCCGCACCGAGCGGTGAAATGCCTGCGGTGCCTTGGCCGCTGTTCTAGGAAACCTTCTCCGAAGGAAGTCCAAAGCGACATTCTGTACCGTGGACGGCGATGGCAATACTTTCTTCCAGTTGGACGGAAAGTTCGCCTACGCCCTCTATAAATACACCTGCTGACCGGCAGGAACGCCAGTTCCATGACGGGTGGGCGTCAGCGAGGGCACATGGTGATTAGTTCACCTCTGCCCCTGCCGACGCCCACCTGGCGTCGTCGCGACGCTAACCCGCCAGTCCAGCGAGGAGGAAGATTGCGGCGGCCAGCACGAAGCCCATCACACCAATGAGGGTCTCCATGACGGTCCAGGTCTTCAGGGTGGTCTTGACGTCCATGTCGAAGAAACGGCCTACAAGCCAGAAGCCGGAGTCGTTGACGTGGGAGACCACCACGGAACCCGCGGCGACGGCGATCACCAGCGCGGCGATTTGCATGCCGTTCAGTCCGGCCACCGCCACGGCCGGCGCAATGAGGCCCGCTGTAGTGGTGAGGGCTACTGTGGCAGAGCCTTGGGCAATGCGCAGGATGGCCGAGATCAGGAAGCCGGCCAGGATCAACGGGATGCCCAGATCACCCAGGACATCGGCGAGTGCCGTTCCGATGCCGGAAGTGCGCAGGACGCCGCCGAACATGCCGCCGGCACCAGTGATCAGGATGACGGAACAAACCGGCCCCAGGGACGATTCAAGGAGCTTCTCCAGATCCCCGGCATCTTTTCCGCGCTTGGCACCCAGGACGAACATAGCTACGACAACCGCGATCAACAGTGCCACGGGGGTTTCACCGAGGGTGCGCAGAACCTGGAACCACTGTTCTTTTTTGACGCCCTCGCTCAAAACGCCGGAGGATGCAAGTGTGTTCAGCCCGGTGTTCATGAAGATCAGGACCAACGGCAGGAGCAGCAGTCCTACGATGGTGCGGAATCGGGGCGGGTTTGCCTCCGCTTCAGCGCTTGCGTGTCCCAGGATTTCCGGAACCGGCAGCACCAGCTTCTTTCCGGTGTACAGGCCAAAGAGGTAAGCGGCGATGTACCACGTGGGGATGGCGACGAGCAGACCGGCGATCGTTACCAAGCCTATGTTTGCCTCGAAAAAGGCCGAAGCGGACACCGGCCCCGGATGCGGCGGCAGGAAGATATGCATCACGGAAAACGCGCCGGCAGCGGGAAGCCCATAGCGGAGCACTCCACCACCGAGACGGCGGGCGACAGCGAAGACGACCGGCAGCATGACCACAAGGCCGGCATCGAAGAAGATGGGGAAGCCAAAGATCAGAGAGGCGAGCCCCAAGGCGAAGGGGGCGCGTTTTTCACCGAAAAGGCCAATAAGGTAGTCTGCCAGCACCTTGGCGCCGCCGCTGGTTTCGACGATGCGACCTAGCATGGCGCCCAAGCCAACAAGGAGTGCCACGGTGCCCAAGGTGGTGCCGAAACCGTTGATCAGCACGGGAACCACTTGGTTGGCAGGGATTCCAGTGGCAAAAGCAGTGGCGAGGCTGATGAGGATCAGCGCGAGCAGCGCGTGCATCCGCAGCTTGATGATCAGGAACAGCAGCGCACCTATGGCCGCCGCGGCGATAAGCAGCAGGGGCCCGGCCCCCAGCGTTTGGGTCCATCCTTCGATGACCATGATTCTCCTTTGAAACAGTATTGATGGGGTTAAGACGAAAAGCTGGTTACGGCGCCTGGTCCGCGGTGAGCTTCAGTGAAGCGATGATCGCTCCAACCAGTTCTTCCGGGGACTTGGAGATGTCCAGCCGGAGACTCCCGGCACCAAGTTCGTCCTCGCTGAGCGGTTCCAGAGTTGCCAACTGGCTGGGAAGGAGCGTCGGCGGCATGAAGTGACCCTCGCGGCCCTGCATGCGTTGGCTCAGGAGATCCGCTTCGCCATGGAGGTGCAGGAAGACAACGTGCCCTTCAGCCTGGGCGAGCAATTCCCGGTAGCTTTTCTTGAGGGCAGAGCAGGTCAGCACGGTACTCTCGCCGGCTTGGGCTTTGGTGCTCATCCACTGCTGGATCTGCCGCAGCCAGGGCCAGCGGTCCTCGTCCTGGAGGGGAATGCCCCGGCTCATCATCTCGATGTTGGACTGCGGGTGGAACTCGTCCGCTTCCGCGCATGCCCATCCGAGCCGCTGGGACAGGGCTGCTGCAATGGTGGACTTGCCGGAACCGGCAACTCCCATCACCACGAGGTGGGTGGGGGGATGATCCATGGTTACCTCCGAAGACGCCGTTGGCTAAGTGAAGAAGGGTGCGGCGCATCTCACGTTGAAACGCCACGTAGATAAGGTAGCACCATTCGGGCGAATAAATAGTATTTATTCGTGGCACAGGTCATACCTTTGCGTTTTTTGACGCTACGATGAGGGCGTGCAGCAGCACAGGGAAAGGCAGGGAGAATGTCGACGGCGACACCACAGTACGCGGCCTATCTTCAGGGCGGAGCGTCTCCTGCTATGCACGAACGAGTGCTGGAGGCTGTTGGCACAGCCATAGCCTCAGGTGAATTGGCGCCGGGAGGCCGGCTCACCTTGGAGGGGATCCAGCAGGAATACGGCATCTCCCGGACCGTGGCCCGCGACACCATGAAGGTCCTTGAGTCCATGAACCTGGTGTACTCGCGGCGCCGGGTGGGCATAGTGGTGCGGGAGCGCCACCTGTGGAATGTCTTCGATCCCAAACTGGTCCGCTGGCGGCTTGCCTCGGACCGCCGCGAGAACCAGTACAGCAGCCTCACCGAGCTGCGCATCGCCGTCGAGCCCATTGCAGCTGCTGCGGCAGCGCGCCGGGCCAGTGCCGCTGAGCGTGCCCGCCTGGTTTCCCTGGCTGCGGATTTGCGACGACTGGGTGAAGCCGGCGAGTTGGAGGCCTTCCTTGCCACTGACATTGAGTTCCATTGCCTGCTGCTCCGAAGCTGTGGCAATGAGATGTTCCAAGCCTTGGAAGGCATGGTGACAGAGGTGCTCACCAGCCGGACACGCCAGGGCCTCATGCCCTTCAAACCCAGGTCCGAAGCCCTTGACGCCCATCAGGACGTGGCCGCCGCGGTGGCTGGAGGGGATGCAACGGCAGCTGAGGCTGCCATGCATCACATCCTGGATGAAGTACGCAACGCCATGGACCTTCACTAGGCGCTAAAGAGGACCGGTCCTTGGGAAGGGCCGGCCATCCCCGGGGTTGAGAAGTCAGGGAACGGGGACGAACCCGAGTTGCTTGTCCACGACGTTCTGCAGTGGTTCACCGCGGCTGAACCGCCCGAGGTTTTCCACGAACAGCTTCCCTAGATCGTCAAGGTAATCCTCGGTGTCGCCGCTCATGTGCGGGGTGAGGATGACGTTCTCCATGCTCCAGAGAGGGTGTTCCACAGGCAATGGTTCCGGGTGGACTACATCGAGGGCTGCCCCGGCAATGGTTCCCGAGCAGAGCGCGTCCACCAGCGCGTCGGTTTGCACCAGTTCGCCACGGCCCACATTGATCAGGTGGGCCGTTGGCTTCATCGCGGAGAGGACGTCAGCGTCCACCAGTCCTTTGGTGTGCTCGGTCAGCGGCGCAGCCAACACCACGTAATCGAAGTCCTGGACCACCTGGGCCAGGTCCTTTGAAGAATGGATCTCTTCAAAGTACGCACCTCCGGGACGGCTGCTGCGTCCGGCCCCGCTGACGCGCAAGCCGACGCCATGGAAAAGATACGCAGTTTCCCGTCCGATGGACCCTGTCCCCACCACAAGGGCACGCTGCCCCTGGATCTTCCGGGTAACCCTATGCTGCCAGCGCCTGCCTTGCTGGAGCCTGAACGAACCATGGGCATCCTTCGCGCTGTCCAGGACAAAACCCAACGCGAACTCCGCAATCGCACGGCTCAACACACCCCGCGAGTTCGTATAGAGAACGTTGCTGTTGATCAGGTCCTCGAACAACAACTCACTGACGCCCGCCGCTGACACATGAACCCATTTCAGGGTCGAGGCTGCCGCCCAGTTCTCGCGCAGGGCAGGTGAGAACGAATGCCATTGATACAGCACATCCGCACCGGCCAGCGCCTCCGGGAGTCTGTCAGCCTTGGTCAGACGGACTTCGGCGAGTTCCCGGACCTCGTCCAATCGGGGTGGCAAGGCCTCCCGATACAGCACGGCGACGACGGGGCGCCCGCCCTTGTAAAAGGTCACAATGACGACGACGATGCAGCCGTCGGCTTGGCAGCCGCCTTCTCCGTCTGGCCGACAGCATCCAGGGCATCGATGGCAACCAACACGGCGGCAGTGAACTCCGACGTCGACGACGGTCCTCCGACGTCGCGGGTACCCATGCCCGCGCGCAACACTGACTCGAAGGCCAACTGCAGGTGCTCCGCAGCTTCGGGGTGGCCCAGGTGCTGAAGCATCATTGCCCCTGACCAGATCTGGCCTACCGGGTTTGCCAGCCCTTTACCCGCAATGTCCGGCGCCGAACCGTGGACCGGTTCGAAGAGGGACGGGAAATCGCCGTCGGGATTCAGGTTTGCACTGGGGGCGACACCAATGGACCCGGTGACCGAACTGCCGAGGTCGGACAAGATGTCCCCCAGCAGGTTTGAGGCAACAATGACGTCGAAGGTCCAGGGCTTCAGGACCAGGTGGGCGGCCAGCGCGTCCACCAGCTCGCTGGTGAGGGTTACGTCGGGATAGAGCCGGGTGGTTTCTTCCACCACCTCATCCCAGAAGGGCATTGTGTGGATGATGCCGTTACTCTTGGTGGCCGAAGTCAGGTGGCCTTTGCGGGAAGAAGCCAACGATGCGGCGTAATGCGCGGCACGTGATACGCCCAGGCGGGTGAAGATGGTTTCCTGGACGGCGGTCTCATGCGGCAGCCCGCGGTAGGCGCGTCCGCCCACCTCCGAGTACTCCCCCTCGTTGTTTTCGCGCACAATCAGGATGTCGATCGGTTCCTTGGACGCGAGAGGCGACTTGACGCCGTCGAGCGTTTTCACCGGCCGGAGGTTGATGTATTGCTGGAACTCACGGCGAATGGGAATCAACAGCCCCCACAGCGACTCAGTGTCCGGAACCTCGGGTGAGCCCACAGCACCCAGGAAAATGGCGTCGTGCTGCGCCAGCTGGTCGAGTCCGTTCAGCGGCATCATCCGCCCGTGGTCGCCGTAGTAGTCCGAGCCCCAGCTGAAATGAGTGAATTCCAGACCGATGCCGTGGATGCCGGCGATCCGTTCCAGGCATTCAATGGCTGCGGGAACAACTTCTTTTCCGATACCGTCGCCTGCGATGACTGCGATTTTGTGGTCCGTCATGATGCATTCCGTTCTGAGGTGGCGGAGAGTTCCTGCCAGCGCGTGGCGGGCCCCGCCAATTTGATGATGGTGCTCTTGGGTTCGGTCATCTCCCGTACCGCGTGTTTGACGCCTTCACGTCCCACCCCGGATTTCTTGAAGCCTCCAAAAGGCATCGAGTCAATCCGGACGTCGCTGGTCTCATTGATCACTACCGCGCCTACATGCAGCTTGTCGGCTATGGCTAAGGCCAGCTCGATCGACTCCGTGAATACGCCGGCTTGAAGCCCGTACTCGGAGTCGTTCGCTGCGTGGATGGCATCGTTGAGCTGGATGAACGGGATGATGCTGACCACCGGGCCGAAAACTTCCTCGCTGATGACCAGGGCCTTTGCGGACATGTCCGTGAGCACGGTGGGCTGGTAGAACGCGCCGAGACGTTGGCCGCCGACGTGCACGATGCCGCCAAGTGCCTTGGCCTCCTCCACCCATTCCTCCACGCGGCGCGCTTCGGCTTCAGAAATCAGCGGCCCGACGTCCGTGGTGCGATCGAACTTTGCTCCGACACGAAGCCCCCGGGTGCCCGCGACCACCTTTTCAAGGACTTGATCGAAGAGGGAGATGTGAACGTAGACGCGCTGCACGGACAGGCAATTTTGGCCTGCCACCCCGAAAGCACCGGCCACGACTGCCTCTGCGGTTGTCTGGACATTAGCGTCCGCACAAACGATTGTTGCGTTGTTGCCGCCGAGCTCGGAAAGGATCTTCTTTGCTCCGGCGGCGGCAGCGATCCGGTCGGCAGTCTTCGGTCCGCCGGTAAAGGAAATGAGGTCAACCTGCGGGTCGGTGACGATCGCCTCCGAGACGCCGGGTCCCGAAACAAATACGGCGAGGCGACCCGTGGGGACACCCGCTTCCAACAGCAGCTGGATAAAGGCGAGGGCGGTAAGCGGGGTGCGTCCAGAGGGTTTAAGCACGACGCCGTTGCCTCCAATCAGGGCCGGGCCCAGCTTATGTGCCACGAGGTTGAGCGGATCGTTGAAGGGGGTGATAGCCGCGATAATTCCAACTGGTTTGCGGTTATACCAGCCGATTTTGTTAGCTCCCGCGATGCTGTCTTCAAAGGCGAGAGTCTCTCCGACGAGTTCGCTGGACGCGGCGGCGGAGAGCCGTAGCGTCTCCGTGCACCGGCGCACTTCGCGCTCCGCCTCGGAGATGGTCTTGCTGCTTTCGGCGGCAATGATCTCGGCGAAACGCAGACCTTGGTCGGCCAGCAACACTGCAGCGCGTTCCAACGCCTCCCGGCGGTCCCGTAAAGCCCAATCATCTTTTTCGAGGTGGCGATGGATATAGGCGATACCCCGGCGCACGTCTTGTGGGGTGGAGGTACACACGGTTCCCAACAGGACGCCGTCCTCAGGATCCCGGACCTCAACGGTCATCTCGGTTGTCTCCCAACGGCCTTCCAGGAATGCGCCGCCCGGGAGTGCGGCGATCCTTGCCCGCCGGTAGGCCGTCTCCTGCCCTGTTTCAGGGCGCGCTTCAGGGACTGTGGTTGATGAACTCATGGGATCCTTGCCTGCCTATTTGATGCGGTCGATGATCTTCGCGGCTCCGCCAATGAACGGCAGGAACCATGGCGGGCCAAAATGGCCAGGCACGGGCGGGTTTTTCAGGTCTTCCCAGACGTTCGCATGCTTGTCTCCGGCCATGTAATGTGCCATGCGCTTGCCCATATGCGCGGCCATTTGAACACCGTGCCCGCTGTAACAGAGCGAGAAGAACAGTCCGTCATGCTGACCGGCATGGACCATCTGATCCATGGACAGGTCCACCAAACCACCCCAGATGTAGTCCACCTCCACCTTGGACAGATAGGGGAAGAGCTCAGTCATGGCCTTGTGCAGGATTTCTGCACTTTTGACGTCGGAATCCGGGCTGGAGAGCGCAAAGCGTGCGCGGCCGCCGAACAGAAGCCTGTTGTCCGGGGTAATGCGGAAGTAATAGGTGAGCATCTTGCTGTCGGATGCTTGCCGCCTGTTCGGCAGAATACGGTTCACGACTTCTTCGGGAAGCGGCTCAGTGCAAATGATGAAGCTCCCTACGGGAATCACACGCCGCTGGAGCCAGGGGGTGATGTTGCCCGTGTAGCCGCTGGTAGCCACCAGAACCTGCTTCGCCCGGGTGATGCCCCTCGTGGTGTGCACGTCATGGACCGTACCTGAAACCTTGTTCAGTTCGGTGACCGCTGCGTTCTCACAAATGTCCGCCCCGTTGTCGGCTGCGGCCTTCGCCAGCCCGTGGACGAACTTGCCAACATGCAGGCCCGCGCCCAAGGGGTCCATCATGGCCCCTTGGTAGAAGTCCGTTCCGATTTCGCTGTGGATTTCGGACTTGGGAATCACTTTTACTTGGTGATCCACAAGGTTGGCAAGCAGCTCTTGGGACTTCAGGAATCCGTCGTAGTGCGATTTGTGGAAGGCGAGTGAAAGTTTGCCGAAACGCTTGAAGTCGCAGTCAATGGCGTTGTCGTGCACCAGCTTCTCGATGGTCTCAATGGCGTCGTTGTATTCACGGAACATCTCCACCGCCCGGGGCGCCCCGTACCGTTTGACCGCCGTGCTGAAACCAATGGCCAAACCAGTAGTAGCCATGCCCCCGTTGCGGCCTGATGCACCCCAACCAACGGTGTGGCGTTCGAAAACAGCTACGCTGGCGCCTTGCTTGGCGAATTCAAGGGCTGCGGACAGCCCGGTAAATCCCGCTCCGATGATCGCAACATCAACGTTCTCCGGGACTGGGGTGCGGCGGTAATCGCCGGATGGCTCTGCGGTATCGAGCCAGTAAGGAACAAGTTTCACGGGGTTGGCCTTTCGCCTCGTCGTCTCAGAGTCCGAGGTGCTTGTTGATCTCGTCCAGGGATTTTGCCGTGCTGAGGTCGTAGCCATGACCGATGGGGTCGTAGCCGCGGTCCAGCATCCAGAGGTTCCGGAAGCCCAAGTCGTGCATGGGGTGCATGTCATAGCGCGTGTGGGAAGAAATATG
>NZ_JABMCX010000090.1 GCF_013179505.1 Paenarthrobacter sp. CM16
GCATGGATGCACAGGCCGGTTTCACTACGCCCAACCTGCTGGAAGCCGAAACCGACCGCGCGTTCATGACGTCAGCGCGAAGCACCGTGGTGCTGGCTGATCACAGCAAATGGGGCGTGGTGGGCATCGCGTCGATCGCCCAGTTGGAGGAGGCCGACGAACTGATCACCGATTCGATGCTCGGCGAAGATGCCCGCCGTGTCCTGGCCGAGAATGTGGCCAAGCTGAGGATCGCAGGCGCCTAAAAGGCTAGGCGGCCGCACCCACGCGGGACGAGATAGCCGAACCCAACAGCAGTACCCGGAAGGTGCGCTCCGTAGCTTCCTGCAACAAGGTGGCTCCTTCGGCAACGGCCCTGTCCAGGTCCATGGGAATCGGGATGATCCCGGCAATGGCGTCGATGCCGGCGGCGTGGACGTCCGCTGCGTCCTTGCCAATGGAACCTGCGAAAGCCAGCACGGGGACTCCTGCCCGTTGTGCGCGCCGCGCAACTTCCGCCGGGACCTTGCCCCGCGGCGTTTGGAAATCGATAGCGCCCTCAGCCGTGACCACCAGGTCGGCGTTGGCAATGTGGGCGTCGAGGTCTATCCCGGCCAGCCCTGAATCCAGCAAGAGTTCGAATCGTGGAACCAACCGGCCACCTACCGCAGCAAGTCCGGCGCCAAGCCCGCCCGAGGCTCCTGTTCCCGGGCCGGTCCTGAGGAATTCCTCCGGGGTGCCGGTGGCTTCGGCCAACAGGGCAGCCCAATGATCCAGGCCTTGGGACAGTTGTTCCACCTGATCCGGCGTGGCACCCTTCTGCGGGCCGAACACCCGGGCCACGCCTTGCGGACCACAGAGGACATTGAACGGGTTCAGCGCCAACTCCAGTTGGCACGCGGCCAGCCGGGGATCCAGCCCCGAGAAGTCCACACTCCCGGCATCTGCCAAGGCAGCACCGCCCTCCGGCAGGTCTTTGCCCTTCGCGTCCAGAATCCTGACGCCCAAGGCACGCAGGGCGCCCGCACCGCCGTCGGACGTTCCTGAATCCCCGCAGCCCACCACGATGCGTTCCACGCCTTGGTCCAAGGCCGCCAGGATCAACTCCCCCACCCCTCGGGTAGTGGTCAGCCCGGGGTTGCGCATGGTGCCCGGGACCAGGCGCAGGCCGGCCGCGGCAGCCATCTCCACCACCGCTGTTGGCCGGTCCACCGTGCCAAGGACTGCAAAGTGGGAATCAACCGGCAGGCCTACCGGACCGGTGACCCGGGTGCGGATGATCTTGCCGCCGGTGGCGCTGGCAAGCGCTGCCGCCGTGCCTTCGCCGCCGTCAGCCATGGGGACGGAGTTGATGCTGACGCCCGGAATGACCCGGCGAATTCCGGCAGAAATCGCGGCGGCGACTTCAACGGCGTCGAGGCTTTCCTTGAAACCGGAGGGCGCAACCAGAATGCGTTGCGGAATGGACATGACCATGAGGACACCTTTTTCTTGTGGGTTATGGCGAGGTGATGAGCGGCAGGCCCAGCAGGGGCCACACCGTGAAAGCGAACAGCAGGACGACGACGACGCTCAGGGGTGCCAGCCAGGCAGAGAGCCGGAGGAGATCCGCCGGCTGGTAGTTGGCCTTGCCGTCTGTTTCGGCAAAGATGGCCACCGGTTTAGCGGAACTGGTGAGCGTATGGCAGAAGCCTGCTGCGGCGGTGGAGGCAAAAGCTGCTGCCATGGGTTCCACTCCCATGGGCGCTGCCGAAGCCACCACGATGGGGATGAGGACTGCAGAACGGGCTGATCGTGACTGGATGACCAGGTGCGCGGCAGTGGACACCACCACAACAACCACCACAAAGATGTAAGGCTTCGCCGCGCCGAACACAGCCACAGGTCCCAACAGGGAATGTGCCAGCCATGCGGCGGCACCCGTGGTCACCAGGCTCGATCCCAGCGCCAGGGTGGCAGCCATGAAGATCAGCATGGACCAGGGCACCTTCTTCAGCGCGGAGCCCAGCGTGACGGATCCGTAGGACGGCAGTGAAACCACCAGGGCTCCCATGAGGGCCACCAGGGCGGGATCGAGCCCATGGATCGGTTCGGTGCACCACAGTGTCACCACCGCGCCGAGCAGCAACAGCGATCGTTGCTCGTCCAGGTCCAGTGGTCCCGAGATGCGTTGGGGGCTGTCCTTCTGCAGCTCGGCCATGTTGATCCCGAGGGGTTTGGTCCTGTCCGGGGCTGCCGTGAACAGCCTGACCACCAGTTCTGTGGCCATGAAGGAGGTGGCCAGACCCAACGGCAGGCCCAGCAACAGCCAGGACGCAAAGTCGAAGCCCGGAAAGCCCGCGGATTGCAGGATCTGGCTGGTAATCAGGTGAGCTCCGGCACCGAGGAAGGAGCTGACCGCGGACAGCAGAATCACCGTGGGAAACAGCACCGCCAACATCTTCACCACGGCAGGACGGTCCTGAAGGACTTTCCGCAACGTCAGGAAGATGGGCAGGACCAGCGCTGCCCTGCCGGACGTCGCAGGGATGGCGAAAGCCGTCACTACCAAGCCAAGGCAGGACAAGTGCGCCAATTGCCGGACAGAACGCGCACCGGAAATGATGAAGGCTGCACCCCTCGCCGCCAGGCCAGTGGAAGCCACCGCACTGGCAATGACGAACGCCGCCATCAGCAACCAGATGGTGTCCTCACCCAAGGCGGCAAAGAGACTCTGCATGGGAAGGGTCCCGCTGATCACCAGTGCGACGGCGGCACCCAAGGCTACATAGGTGTCCTCCACCGGGGAGAAGATCCAGAACCAGATGGCTGCAACAAAGATGCAAAGGGTCACCGCTGCGTGACCGTCCAGGCCCCACCCGTTCACCGAGTTCACGGCAAACGCCGTCATCAGGGCCAGTGCCGCCATCATGGCGATCGCTGCTGCGGGACGGAGGACGCCAAGGATCTTCCTGCCGCCATCACCCTCCGCCGGCTGCGTCACCGGGGTGGGCGCTGAGCTGTAATAGACCTCTCTCATGTCAACCTGTACCCCGCGCCACGAACAGTCTCCAGCCGTTCCGCCCCGATCTTGGCCCGGAGCGCGCGGACATAGACATCCACCACGTTCGACGCAGGATCGAAATCCATGTTCCAAGCGTGGGAGATCAACTGTTCCCGGGTGAGCACCTGGCCGGGGTGGCGCAGGAAGACCTCCAGGAGCGAGAACTCGCGGGCCGTAAGATCAGCTCCGGAGTCCCCCACCCGGACCCTCCGGCTCCGAAGGTCCAGGACCATGTCGCCGTGGGTGAGGTTCAGCACCGGCGAGCTGTCAGCGTCATCGTTGAGCCGCAACCGGATCCGGGCCAGCAACTCCGCGAACTGGAACGGCTTGGTCATGTAATCGTTGGCTCCGCTCTCCAGCCCATACACCGTGTCAGCTACTGAGTCGCTGGCCGTCAACACGATCACCGGTGTCTTGGAACCTTCACTGCGGAGGCGTTCAAGGACTTCGAAGCCGCTGAGCATAGGCAGGCCGATGTCCAGGATGATCATGCCGAACTCGCCCGAACGAGCCAGCAACAAGGCGCTGGCACCGTCGTCCACCACCAAGCACGTATAGCCGGCGGCCCTCAGGCCTTTTTCGATGAAGTCGGCGATCCGACGGTCATCCTCTGCGATCAGGATCCTGCTCACTTGTGGTGCTCCTTCACTTCATCCAGGCGTTCGGTGACGTCGCCGCCCGAGCCGGGATCGCCGTCGTCGTAAATCGGTGATGGCACGGTAATGCCAAACGTTGCGCCGTTGCCGTGCGTGCTCCGAACCCAGGCAGAACCCTGGTGCGCCTCGGCGATACTGCGGACAATGGCCAGCCCCAGTCCAGCGCCCGGCCTGGCGCGCTCGGTGTCCTGAGCCGCTTGGCCACGGTGGAAGCGGCCAAAGATGCGCGCCGCTTCTTCTTCCTCCACACCGCGTCCCTGGTCCGAGACCCAGATGGTGAACCGGCGGGCGCCGCCTTCCCCTTCAAAACGTGACCCGAGGCTGACGGTGCTGTCCTCCGGCGAGTACTGGCAGGCGTTCGTGGCCAACTGCAGCACAGCCTGCGTCATCCGCTGGGTGTCCACGCTGATGCTTCCCTCGGCGATCTCCAGGATGGGCCAACCCCGCGGTCCCAGTACTTGCGCCTTCGCCTCAATATCCAGCAGGAGCGTTGCGGCGTCCGTGCGACGGGGCTGCGCGAAACCGGGACGGTCCACTTTGGCCAGCAGCAGCAGATCCGAGACGATCCTGCCCATCCTGGCGAGCTCATCATCCACCAAGGCAAGGGTGCGTGCCCTGTCCGCCTCGTCGTCTTCCATGAGTTCAAGGTGCCCGCGGATCACGGTGATGGGCGTGCGCAGCTCGTGCGACGCGTCATCCACGAAGGCCCGCTGAGTCCGGTATGCCGATTCAATGCGGTCCAGCATGGTGTTGAACGTGACCGCGAGCGCCGAAATGTCATCGCTGCCCCGGACCGGCACGCGGGCGGTCAGGTCGCTCTCGGAAATATCCTCGGCGACGCGGCGGACCTCGCGTACCGGCGACAGGATCTGACCTGCCACCAGCCAGGCGATGCCCGCTGTCACTGCCAGCCCGCCCAGGGACACGAAGAAAATGGTGAGCACCGTTCCTGCCACCTGCGCTTCACGCGGGGCCATGTAAATGCCCACGATCAGGTGTCCTGTCTCCTGGCCGGAAACCACCGGCAGGCGGACCCAGTGCATCTCGCCCTCACTGGTATGCGCGATCCCCGACGAAGCGTCGCCCGTGCGGATCGAGTCCATCAATGCCTGGTCCCGCGGAAGGTCGTGGCCGTTGGCCTGCGAGCTGAGCGCTCCCGTGGGGGTGTAGAGGATGCGTTGGCCTACGGTCCCCACAATCACCTCGCCTTGGGCTGCGGACTGGCGGCTCAGGAAAATCTCCAGCATCTTCTCAATGGACGTGAACGGCTTGGCCGTGGTGGGATCAACACCCTCCGCGGCGAAAGCACGGAACTCCTGGAGCTCTTGGGCAATATCCTGGTGAGCCTGCGTTTGCGCACCGTTCAGCAGCAGGGAACGCATGGTCAACATGACCGCCAGCAACGTCAGTGCCGTGGTGAGCAGGATCCAGCCCGCGATCCTCCAACGGGCAGGAACCTTAGAGCCGGACCGGGCCCGCGGGCTGCCGTTGCGTGGATGCCGTTCCGGCACTGCAGGCATGGTTGCGGTGGCTGTGGTGGTGTCCGTCATGGTCATCAGTCCTCCACCTCTCCAGCATCGTCGTCATCATCAATCACTACCGGCGGCACCACCGGAACAGGGACAACCGGCTCAGGCGATGGTGCAGGGGGCGCAGGTGCGGGCGGCGGGGCCACCGGCGGAGGCGTTGGTGCCGGGGGCGTCGGTGTCGGGGACGGTGACGGGGTCTGCGTTGGCGTCTGCGTTGGTTCCAGGCCGGGGGCCGGCTTCCCGTCCGGCCCGGGTCCCAACTCGATCGGATTCGCATCCACCGCCGGCGGTCCCGAAGGCGCCGCCAGCAAGGTCCCGGCCACTGCAAGAAGCACCGGAATCACCAGCAGCGCCCCCAGCAGGAGAACTCGTCGCATTGTTTGCATGCGTTCATCGTTGCAGGCCACTATGAGGGGTTGATGAAACGGGAATGAAGAAGTCTTCATCCGGGGCCCCACCCATGTAGGTAGCACTTGGGTCTCATACCCCGGGTGGAGGCGCGTCCGCAGAGTTCAGCCGCGGGACTGACGCGGCAGGACGGGGCCGGCGGGGATGCTGGATGTATGAACGCCATCCTCCACGCCCAGCAACTCACCAAGCATTACCCCGGCAGCATTGCCCTGGACCACGTCGACTTCACCGCGAATGCGGGCGAGTCCATTGCGATCATCGGACCGTCCGGTTCGGGGAAGACCACCCTGCTGCATTGCCTCGCCGGGATTTTGAGGCCCGACGCCGGTTCGATCACCTTGAGTACGCAATCGGCCCCCTTGCGCCTGGATACTTTGGGCGACGCCGCGTTGTCCCGCCTGCGCAGGGAAGAATTCGGCTTCGTGTTCCAGCAAGGCATGCTCCTGCCGGAACTGACTGCCGTGGAGAACGTGGCCTTGGCACTGATGCTCAACGGCACCGACCGTGCAACGTCCGAATCAAGGGCCGCGGAGTGGCTCGGCGCGTTGGGCCTTGCCGGCATGGAGCAACGCCGCTTGGGCGAGCTGTCCGGTGGGCAGGTCCAACGCGTGGCCATCGCCCGGGCCCAGGTCACGGGCGCGCGGGTTGTTTTCGCGGACGAGCCCACCGGCGCCCTGGACTCAGCCACGTCAACGGAAGTCTTGGACGTTCTGCTGCGCTCCGTGGCAGCCAATGGGCGGACGTTGCTGGTGGTCACCCACGATCCCAACGTGGCAGCCCGATGCCAGCGCGTGGTGGAGCTGCGCGACGGCAGGATCGTGGCGGACAGCGCCGGACCGGTTTCCCCAGCCGTCCCGGGGACCCCGGCCACCAGCTTCAAAGGTGCCTTCAATGTCTAGTCTCGCCATGGCCCTTCGGCTCACCCCTTACCTGGCACGAAGCAACGACAGCAGCCTCCGCGAGACTGGTTTGCGCGACGCCGGGCTGCCGGTCCTCGCGTTCGGCACCGTCACCGCACTGCTCCTGACCGTGGCCGGCGGCTCGCAGGTCTTCTGGTCCTGGTCGGACGACATCGCAGGCACTTACCAAGCACTCGCCGTCGTCGCCATGGTCTTGCTCATCATCCCGCTCCTGACGCTGGGCGCCTCGGCCGCCCGACTCGCCGCGCGTCGTCGTGATGACCGCTTGGCATCCTTGCGTTTGTTGGGCGCCGACAGCGCAACCGTGGTCTGGATGACCGTGATCGAATCCACCGTGCTCGCTGCGGTGGGCGCGCTGGCGGGTGCCGGTCTGTACGCCTGCGCGGCACCGTTCCTGGGGCTGATCCAGTTTCGGGGCCAGGCCATTGCCGGCCACGCCTGGCTGTCCGTACCCTCCATCCTGGGCTGCATCCTGGCCGTCTGCGTGCTGGCTGCGGCGAGTGCTGCCCTGGGACTTCGCAAGGTGGTGGTCACGCCGTTGGGTGTCCGGACCAGGCAGACGGCCGACGGCGTCCATTGGGTTCGCGGTCTCATCGCGGCTCTGGTGGTGGTTGTGGGAGTGGTGACGATGGGCATGCTCAGCAGCTTTGGCGCGTTCGTTGTGATCGTCGCAGTGATGGGAGGGTGCTTTGGCCTGGCGTTGTTGGCGTTGAACCTGATGGGTCCTTGGATCCTGCGCCTGAGGGCGTCCTCGCAGCTCAAGCGGGCCAAGCGTCCCGAGCAGCTGCTGGCCGCGCGGACGGTGCTGGAGAGCCCCAAGGAATCGTGGCGGCAAGTTGGGGGCGTTGCGATGACCAGCTTTGTGGGCGTTTTTGTGGGTGTCGGCATGGCCGTGGCGGACACCATGGGTGGAAGCGCCGGGGATGAGACGGCCCTGTTGGTCCGCGACATCAACACCGGGGTGATGATTACCCTGTTGGGTTCGTTCCTGATGGTGGCGTGTTCAGCGGGTGTGAACCAGGCAGCCGCGGTGCTTGACCGGGCATCCATGCTGGTTGCCTTGGACCGTGTGGGCATGCCGCGCAAGCTGATGGTGGCCTCGCGGGTCAAGGCCGTGATGTCGCCGCTGTTCCTGGTGGCCGGCATTTCCGCGGCTGCCGCGTCCGCGCTGGTCCTGCCGCTGACGGGCATGGTGTTGCTGACCCGGCCCGTGGTGTTCCTGACCATCGGTGGTGTGTTCGCGGCCGGTTTCCTTTTGGTCCGGCTGGCCGTCGCGGCGGGTACGGCCCAGATCGGCCAGGTGCTGGCCCGGCCGGAGCGCTACGCGAGCATGGACTCCTGACCCGGCCATCCGCCGTCGTAACCTCCCGGGGGCTATTTGCAGCCGCAGGACTGCCGGATGATCAGCTCAGTGGGCAGGATGTGATGCTGCAGCTCTTCGCCGCGGCTCTTGCCGACCAGTGCCTGCACGGCCGCTTGGGCCATCGCTTCAACGGGCTGGGCAACAGTAGTGAGCGCAGGCCAGCTGTATTCGGAGTCCAGGGAGCCATCGAAGGAGACCAACGCCAGGTCCTCGGGCACCCGCACGCCGGCCTCATGAAGGGCCCGGAGGATGCCGATTGCTTGCATGTCATTGCTGGCGAAGATCGCGGTGGGGCGGTTGGCCATGGAGAGGAAGCGCTTGCCAACTTCATATCCGCCCGGTCGGCTGAAGGGACCGTGCAGCATGGGCCCGTCCGGCAACCCGGCGTCCCGCAAGGTGGCCAGCCAGCCAACCTCGCGGCCATCCATCTGGTTGCCGGTATTGGTGCCGATCGCCAACCCGATGTTCGTATGCCCGTGGCCGATCAGGTGTTCCACGGCAGCCCGCGCTCCAGCCTGGAGATCAACACCCACGCTGTTGAATTCCGGCGGCGAGCCTGCATTGTTCAGGAGCACTGCGGGGATTTCCGAGGCTTCCAGTTCCGAGACATCGGGATCGAACACGCAACTGGCCAGGAACACACCGTCCACCTGACGGGCGGCCAGGGTGCGGATATTCTTGCGCTCGCGCGTCAGGCTGCCGTCCGAGTTGGTGAGCACCATGCCGAAGCCAAGTTCCGCTGCGGCGTCTTCCACGGCGTGGGCCAGATGCGTAAAAAACGGGTTGGTGTTGTCCGGAACCACCACGCCGATCGTCTCACTTGACCCCAGCTTCAACGCCCGGGCAGCTGCGTTGGGCCGGTATCCGAGGACACGGATGGCATCGCGCACTTTGGCTTCCGTCGCCGGGGCCACATTCTTGGGTCCACCGTTCACTACATAACTCACGACGGCGGTACTCACCCCGGCGTACCGGGCCACGTCTTTGCGTGTAACCGGGCCGCGCGAGGTTTGTACCGCCGAAGTTGTCATGAGGTAAATGCTAGCTACTCCACTGGAGCATCACCGAAGTCGCGGATGGGAAGACGCTCCCCGCCACGCAGCGCGGACTCGTGGGCGACGATGCCCGGCAACGTAAACCGGGCAGCCACCCAGGCGTTGACGGGAGGAAGGCTGCGGTTGTTCACGGCCGTCACAAAGTCATCTACCAGGAACTGGTGGCTTCCCTCATGGCCGTTGGGTGCTCCCAGGAACTCCTGCGGGAGCCTGGACTGGTCATGCACCGGGGCCAGTCCGGAAATGAAGGCATCCCGCAATTCGGGCGCAACATCTGCCAGTGAGGGATCATCCAGGGACATGGTGGGCTTGGTTTCCACCTGATCGGAGACGTCTTCAACCGTGGTTTTGTCCTGCCACACGGTAGTGGTGGCAAGTTGCTCGAAGCTGGCGTCGGTGCCGAAGAAACGGAAGCGGGACTCGCGGATGTGTGAGGGGTACCCGACCCGGCGCATCTCATTGGTGCGCATCGCACCGCCGTCGTTCATTTCAAACAGTGCCGTGGCGTTGGAGAAGTCGTTGGCGAACATGCTCACGTCCTTGTCGAAGACGCCGTCACCGCGCTGGTCCTTCACACCGATGCAGCTGACGCTGACCGCGTGGCCGGGGACGGCGCCCAGGACTCCGCCGATGGCGTGGGTGGGGTAGAGCATGGGAGGGTAGCTGGCGGTTTCCTTCCATCGTTCTCCGCCGCTGTACTGATACGCCTCATAGAACCCAAGGTCCATGTCATGGACGTAATCGCCCTCGGTGTAGAAGATGCGGCCGAACTTACCGGCAGCGTGTTGTTGCCGGGCGAAGACGGTGGCGGGGTTGTAATAGCTGGTCTCCCCCATGGCGTAGACCAGTTTGGTCTCGCGCACGGCCTCGATGATCCGTTCAATTTCCTCTTCGGAAATGGCCATGGGCACGGCTGAGTAGACGTGCTTTCCGGCCCTGAGGGCGCGCTCGACCAAGGGGCCGTGAGTCCACCGCTGCGTGAAGATGGCGACAGCATCGACGTCGGACTCCAACAGTTCCTCGAAGCTGCCCATCACTCCATCCAGTCCCCAACGCTCCTGCGCTGCAGCTGCCCGCTCGGGGAGTTCGTCGATTGCGTAGACCGCGCTGACACCCGGGTGGATCTTGAACAAGTGGGCGAATTGGCTGCCGAACTGTCCGGCACCCACAACACCGATCGAAAACGTCATTGTTTACCTTTCCTGGGGCCGTCGAAGCAGCCTCCGCTGTGTACTCACTGATTTCCCGTCGAGTCTTGCACCGGGATCTACTCGAGTCAACAGAAACAACATATGTGAACATTTTTCACCAAAAATTTGCGACTGCTCTTGCTATGCTCGGATCTACTCGTGTAGATTCTGGTCCAGTTGTTACGCATATCACAGTCAGGAAAGGGTCGACGATGACCACGATAACCAAACAACCAGATCCCGGGCTCGCCGCCGGGGCGCCGCGGAAATCACGGAAGCGGGGAAAACCATCCGACGGGTTCCGCGGCATCGGGGACCTGAAGGTAGCGCTCTTCTTCATCGCTCCGGCAATGGTCGGACTGATCCTCTTCTACCTCGTCCCGACCATCCGGGGCATCTACCTCAGCTTCACCGAGTACAGCATCCTCGGCGACCCCGAATGGATCGGCACGCGGAACTACGAACGCATAGCCAAGGACCCGCTGTTTTGGAATGCCCTGGGCGTCACCACGGAATACGTGATCATCAACATCGTCCTTCAAACGGCGTTGGCCCTGGGCCTTGCCATCCTGATGCACCGCGTCGCCAAGTCGACCCTCATCCGCGGCGCGCTCCTGATGCCGTATCTGATGGCAAACGTCATCGCGGCCCTGCTCTGGTTTTGGATGCTTGACTACCAGATCGGCATCATCAACCAGATCATCGAATGGACCGGACTGCCCAGGGTGGCCTTCTTCGGAAGTGAGCAATGGGCCATCCCCACCCAGGCACTGATCAACACCTGGCGGCACATGGGTTACACGGCGCTCCTGATCTTCGCCGGCCTCCAAGCCATCCCGAACAGCGTCTACGAGGCCGCCAGCATCGACGGTTCCAAGGCCGTGAGCACTTTCTGGCGGATCACTTTGCCGTTGCTGCGACCGGTCCTGGTATTGGTCCTGGTAGTGACCGTCATCGGTTCCTTCCAGGTCTTTGACACCGTCGCCGTCACCACGGCCGGCGGCCCGGTCAACGCAACCCGCGTGCTGCAGTTCTACATCTACCAGCGCGCCTTCAATGAGCAGGATTTCGGCTATGGATCCGCCCTGGCCGTCATCCTCTTCCTCATCCTCGCAATCGTCGCTTTCATCCAGATGAAATTCCTCCGCGGCAACCAGTCGGACCTGGACTAAGGACACGCCATGACCACCCTTGCATCCACAAAGAACGGCAGCCGCCGCGGGCCGCTCCGCCGGCCCTTCAACTGGCGCCGCGCCATCGCCCTGACCCTCCTCACCCTGGCCGTTGCCGTAAGCATCCTGCCCTTCTATTGGGTTTTGCGTACGGCATTGTCCTCTAACGGCTCCCTCGCCGCGAACTCCGCCAACCTGCTGCCGGCGGACTTCAACCTAGGCGCGTTCAAGCGTGTCTTCGGTCTCCAGAGTGCCTCCGAAGCCATCGCCGAAGGCGGCTCGGGCGCTTCGATCAACTTCTGGCAGTACCTTTGGAACTCGCTGGTCTTCTCCGGCATCACCACAGCCTGCGCCGTGTTCTTCAGCTCAATGGCCGCCTATGCCTTCTCCAGGCTGAGGTGGAAAGGCCGCGACGCGGTCTTCTCCCTGTTCCTCGCCACCATGCTCGTCCCGCCGATCTTCACCGCGCTGCCCAACTTCCTGCTCATCAAGAACCTGGGCTTGCTCAATTCCATGCTCGGGCTCGTGCTGCCCTACCTGTTCATGACCCCGTTCGCGATCTTCTTCATGCGCCAGTTCTTCCTGAACATGTCCAGGGAAGTTGAAGAAGCCGCCATGCTGGACGGCGCCAAGCACTGGCGGATCTTCTTCCAGATCATCATGCCCAACGCCGCTGCCCCGATCGCGACCCTGGCCTTGCTGACGTTCATGGGTCAGTGGAACGAGTACTTCTGGCCCCTGCTGGTGGGCACTTCGGAGGAATCCCGGGTACTCACCGTGGGTCTGGGAGTCTTCAAATCCCAGTCCCCGCAAGGCGCGCCGGACTGGTCCGGGCTCATGGCCGCAACCCTCGTCTCCGCCACGCCCGTGCTGATCCTCTTCGCCATCTTCGGCAAACGAATCGTCAACTCCATCGGCTTCAACGGCACCAAATAACCTCCTCCCTCCCGCAGAAACCGGCATGTACCGGCACGCACCCCACCCCGTCCTGAAAGGACCAACCATGATGAACAAGAAGGCATTAGGCGCCGTCGCCGCAGCCGCTATCCTCTCACTGTCCGCCTGCTCGGGCGGAGCCTCCGGAGCAGAGGCTGCCAAGGGCGAGATCAGCTACTGGCTCTGGGACGCCAACCAGCTCCCGGCCTACCAGCAGTGCGCCACGGATTTCACCAAGGCCAACCCTGACATCACCGTCAAGATCACCCAGACCGGTTGGGACGACTACTGGTCCAAGCTCACCAACGGCATGGCCGCCGGCACTGCACCGGATGTCTTTACGGACCACCTGTCCAAGTACCCGGACTTCCTCAAGACCAAGCAGTTGGTGGCCCTTGACGAGCAGATCGCGCAGGACAAGGTAGACCTTTCCCAGTACAACGAAGGCCTCGCGGACCTCTGGGTGGGCCAGGATGGCAAGCGCTACGGGCTGCCCAAAGACTGGGACACCATTGCCCTGTTCTACAACCAGAAGATGGCCACAGAGGCCGGCATCACCCCTGAACAGATGGGTTCCCTGACCTGGAACCCGCAGGACGGTGGAACGTACGAGAAAGCAATCGCCCGACTCACAGTGGACAAGAACGGCAAACGCGGCGACGAAACGGGCTTCGACAAGAACAACGTTGCCGTCTACGGGTTGGGCCTGCCGGGCTCCGACGCCGAGAACGCCGGCCAGACCCAATGGAGCTACCTCTCCGCCACCACGGGCTGGACCACCACAGACAAGAACCCCTGGGGCACCCGCTTCAACTACGACGACAAGAAGCTCCAGGACACCATCGACTGGTGGGCCTCGCTCGCCGCGAAGGGCTACATGCCCAAGCTTGAAACCACCGTTGGCGCCAATGCCGCCGATAACTTCGGTGCAGGGAAGGCCGCCATCAACAGCAATGGCTCCTGGATGATCGGCCAGTACACCGGCTACAAGGGCATCGACGTCGGGATCGCCCCCACACCCCAGGGCCCCGAAGGTAAGCGTGCCTCCATGTTCAACGGCTTGGCCGACTCCGTATGGGCCGGCACCAAGAAGAAGGACGCCGCCATCAAGTGGGTCGAATACCTGGGCTCGGCAGCCTGCCAGGATGTCGTGGCTTCCAAAGCCGTGGTGTTCCCGGCCATCAGCACTTCCTCGGATAAAGCCGCAGAAGCCTTCAAGGCCAAGAACGTGGACGTCAGCGCCTTCACCCAGCACGTGAAGGACAAGACCACCTTCATGCTCCCAATCACGGACAACGCCTCCAAGGTTTCAGGAATCATGAAGCCGGCAATGGACGCTGTGATCGCCGGCAAGTCCCCGGCCAGTTCACTGACGGCCGCCAACGAACAGGTCAACGCCCTCTTCGCGAAGTAACACCCCCACCCGTTGTGGGGCCCGCTTTGCGCGCTATTTTGATTGCGAAGCGCGCAGAGCGGGCCCCACAACACCTCCCTACCGGTTCACAGCCCACCCGATTGAAAGTGACTTCATACATGCACCCGCTCCATCTCCGTTCCGCAGGTACCAGCCTGGTGATCAGCACCCACCGTGGCGAGGCTGAGATAACCCACTGGGGAGCCGACCTGGGCGAGACCCTGCCTGACCTGGCCATTCTCAACGAGCCAATTCCGCCTTCCGCCATCGACGCCAACGTCCCCGCAGGGCTCCTGCCGCAGGCTTCCTCGAGTTGGCAAGGACGGCCCGGACTGCGTGGCCAGCGCATTACCGACGGCGTACCCGGCTTTGATTTCTCCCTCCGCCTTCGCACGGTGAGCGCGACGGCGGACGGTACTGCCGCCGTCGTGGTTCAGTCCGATCCCGACGCCGGCATCACCGTGACCAGCAACCTCACCTTGCACCCGGGCGGGCTTCTCGAACTGCGGCACACGGCTAACAACGACGGCACCTCGTCTTTCCAGATTGATGAGCTGGCGACGATGCTCCCGGTGGCGCCTGACGCCGTCGAACTTTTGGACCTGACAGGTCGCTGGTGCCGTGAACGCCACCCGCAGCGCCGGGCCATCCAGCAGGGAACCTGGGTACGGACCGGACGCCACGGACGCACCGGGCACGATTCCTCGTTGCTGCTGGCTGCGGGGACCGCCGGATTCGGCAACCGCCACGGCAAGGTGTGGGCCACGCACCTGGCCTGGAGCGGCAACCACGAGCAATTTGCGGACAGCGTTGCCGATGGCCGGACCATGGTGGGTGGCTCCGAGCTTCTGGGGCCGGCCGAAGTAGTCCTGCAGCCCGGCGGGAGTTACACCACGCCCGCACTGTTTGCGGCGTACTCGGACCGTGGTTTGGACGGGATCTCGGAAGCGTTCTACTCCTGGTTCCGCTCACGTCCGCACCACGTGGGTGCAGCTTCCGGAAAGGCCCGCCCGGTAGTCCTCAACACCTGGGAAGCGGTGTACTTCGACCACAACCTGGACACCCTGATCGAGCTTGCGGAGTCCGCTGCCGACCTTGGGGTTGAGCGTTTTGTGCTCGACGACGGCTGGTTCCGCGGGCGCCGCGGCGACCACGCCGGCCTGGGCGACTGGTATGTGGACGAAACCCTCTGGCCTGATGGGCTGACGCCGCTAATTGATGCCGTGACCAGCCGCGGTATGGAGTTCGGGCTGTGGGTTGAGCCGGAAATGGTCAACCTGGACTCGGACATCGCCAGGGCGCATCCCGAATGGCTCGTGGGTCCGTCCGCGCTTTCCCACAAGGACGGTGGCCGGCTGCCCCTGGGATGGCGGCAGCAGCACGTGATCGATCTGGTGAACCCGGACGCATGGCAGTACATTTACGACCGCATCGACGCGCTGCTGAGCGAGAACACCATCAGCTACCTCAAGTGGGACCAGAACCGCGACCTCCTGGAACACGGGCATGCCGGCCGGGCTTCGGTGCACGAGCAAACGTTGGCGGCCTACCGGCTCTTTGATGCACTGCGTACAGCCCATCCCGGGGTCGAGATTGAAAGCTGCTCCTCCGGTGGCGCCCGTGTGGACCTTGGGATCCTGGAACGGACCGACCGCATCTGGGCCTCGGACTGCAACGACGCCTTGGAACGGCAGACCATTCAACGATGGACAGGGTTGGTGCTTCCACCCGAGCTGGTGGGCGGCCACATTGGACCCACCACATCGCACACCACCGGCCGCACCCACGACCTCTCCTTCCGCGCCATCACGGCGTTGTTCGGACACTTCGGCATGGAGTGGGATGTCCGCTCCGTCACCGGTGCCGAACGCGATGAGCTCAAGCGCTTCATTGGCCTGTACAAGGAACACCGCGGACTGATCCACAGCGGCCGGATGGTGCGGGCCGATGTGCCGGACGAGTCACTGATGGTGCACGGCGTTGTTGCGGACACTGAAACGTCCGACGCCGGCACCCCGGCCGGCGCCACGGCGGCACTTTTCGCTGTGGTGAAGACGCGGACAGGGTTTGCCGAACTGCCCGGACGGGTGGCGGTTCCGGGGCTGGACCCGTTACGTACATACCGGGTGGAGGCTATCTTCCCTGCCCCCGGTGATGCCGACTACGGGCACACGTTCACTGAGGCCAGGCCGGCACCGTGGGTGGCTTCGGGAGCGGAGGCCAGCGGGCGCTTCCTGGGCGAGGTAGGTCTGCCCATGCCGGTCCTGAACCCGGAGCACGCCATCCTGCTGCGGTTCACGGCCCTCTGACCCTCGTTACCTTTTTCGTAGCCCGTTTCCTGGTGCAGGATATGGGTGTGCTGGCCTGCTGATCCCGGCATGATTGCGACCCTCTGTTGATTCGATGATCTTGAGAGTGTTGTCACCGGGGTTGGTAGGTGCCGGGAGACCGCTGATAGGGGCAGGACAGTTCGGGAACGTCGTGCGTAACGTGGGTGCCGGGTCCTGACACCGCTGGCGGGCCAGTGCGGTAGTTGACTACGACTGGAGGTGCCAGATGATCACGAACCACGACGCTGTCGAAGTGTTTATTGGTTTGGATGTTGGTAAGGGCGTCCATCATGCCGTTGCCGTGGACCGGGCCGGCAGGAAATTGCTGGACCGGGCGCTGCCCAATGATGAAGCCAAAATCCGGGAGATCATGGCCGAGCTGGAGGACAACGGCCGGATCCTGTTTGTTGTTGACCAGCCCGCGACCATCGGTGCGCTTCCCGTCGCGGTGGCCCAGGCCGCCGGGGTGCTGGTCGGCTACCTGCCGGGCCTGGCGAT
>NZ_JABMCX010000091.1 GCF_013179505.1 Paenarthrobacter sp. CM16
CAATTGTGGCTCCCGCAGTACGGGTTCCTGCGTGTGCTTGAGGTGTCCCTGAAAGGTGAAGGCGTCAGCACAGCTGCAGCCGAAGGCAAGCGGTGGATTGCCTATGGCAGTTCCATCACGCAATGCAGGCAAGCCGATGGTCCTTCTGAAGCCTGGCCCGCGTTGGTGGCCAGGGAGTACGGCTGGCAACTGCAGTCGTTGGGATTCGGGGGCGAATGCCAGTTGGACCCGGCAGCGGAGAGCACCATATGTCAGCTTCCGGCGGACGTCATTTCCTTGTGCCTGGGGATCAATACGT
Organism: Paenarthrobacter sp. CM16; assembly: GCF_013179505.1. Classification (GTDB taxonomy): domain Bacteria; phylum Actinomycetota; class Actinomycetes; order Actinomycetales; family Micrococcaceae; genus Arthrobacter. The sequence goes on from NZ_JABMCX010000091.1 coordinate 299, forward strand.
ACAACGTGGCGGCTTTTTCGGGGCGTACGTTCGCGAGCCAGGTCCTGGGCTTCGTCAGCAACATCCGGAAGGCGCACCCCAGGGTGCCCATCGCCGTCATTTCGCCGGTAATTTCACTTCCCAGGGAGTCTGCTCCCAACGCGGCCGGGTGGACACTTGCTGACTACAGGAACGCTGTTGCCGACGTCGTCCGGGCAGTACGCGGGCGGGGCGATACGCGGCTGCATCTATTGGACGGGGAAGGGGTGTTTACCCCGGGGGAGGCCGCCGCGCTTATGCCCGATACGCTGCATCCGAACAATGACGGCTACCGGCTGATGGCTGCCAGATTGGGTCCGCAACTGGCGGCGGTTGCCAACCTCCGCAACTGACAGGTCTTTGCTCACTGCTGCATTGGCATGGCTGCGGGCTGAAAGGTGCACGTCTTGTCTTCGAATATATGTTCGAATACCATGGCACCATGAACGATGCTCCCAAGTCGCCGGACGGCCTGGCCGGTCCCATGAAAGCAATGAGCCCCGGCGTTGTTGACTTCCTGTTCAGGCAACTCGTGGCCGGCGAACCTCCGGAAGACACCCAGTGGCGCCGCGAGGGGACAGTCCTGGCCGAGCAGGCGCCGGGAGCGGAACTCGCCCGTCGCCTTTCTGAGACGGACCTGGATTCCCTGACCCCCTTGGAACTGTTCGAGTATGTCCGGGCGTCCCAGCGCTTGGTGACATGGGCGGAACACCTCAAGGAGCGGGCCGTGGCTCAGTACTGTGCGGAGCAACCGACCCGGACAAGAGGCCTCGCGTAACCTGGTCGGCCCGGAACGGGGCTGAGGTCATGGCATGAGGACCATCACGCGGAACCCATTCTTGCAACAAGCCAGTGACAGGGTAACGTTTTTCCTATGTCTGACTTGCGCGCCCACACTCCCGCCCTTGGTACCCTGCTGACCGCTATGGTCACCCCGTTCACCGAGGACGGCAAGGTTGACTACGATCAAGCCGCCGCGCTGGCAGAAAAGCTCGTCCAGGATGGCTGTGACGGACTTGTGGTCACCGGCACCACAGGTGAGACCTCGACGCTCACCGATGACGAAAACGTTGGTATGTTCCGGGCAGTCAAAGAAGCCGTCGGTGGCAAAGCTGCCATCATCGCCGGAACCGGCACTAACGACACCGCACACTCGGTGCACCTTTCCCAGCGGGCCGCCGAAGTTGGCGTTGACGGCCTCCTGATCGTCACCCCGTACTACAACAAGCCCAGCCAGGCCGGCGTCCGGGCACACTTTGAGACGATTGCATCTTCAACGGACCTGCCCGTCATGCTTTACGACATCCCCGGCCGTTCTTCCATTGCCATCGCCCCGGAGACCATGATCGAGCTGGCCAAGCACCGGAACATCGTTGCGGTCAAGGATGCCAAGGCGGACTTTGCCGCTGCCACGCGGGTCATGGCTGAGACGGACCTCGTTTTCTACTCCGGTGATGACGGATTGACCCTCCAATGGATGGCGCTGGGCGCTGTCGGCCTGGTGGGCGTCACCACCCATGTGGCAACGAGTCGTTTCCGCGCCCTGGTGGATGCCGTGAATGCCAACGACCTCGCTGCGGCGAGGGCCATCAACTTTGAATTGGAACCCGTGGTTCGTGGAACCATGACCCGGGTCCAGGGCGCAGTAGCCGCCAAGCAGATTCTCAAGTGGCAGGGAGTCCTGCCCAACTCGGTTGTCCGTTTGCCCCTCGTGGAGCCGGACGCGGCCGAGATCGAAATCATCCGCGGGGATTTGGCGGAAGCCGGAATGGACTTCAACGTCTAGGCCGGTTTCGCCGGAAAGTAGCACAATATGACCCAAACCGCCCTTCCCGGACTGGTTACTCCGCCGAAACTGCCCAAAGGCACGCTGCGGATTGTTCCGCTCGGTGGCCTGGGAGAGATCGGCCGCAACATGGCCGTCTTCGAAATCGACGGCAAGTTGCTGGTCGTTGACTGTGGCGTGCTCTTCCCTGAGGAGACGCAGCCCGGTGTTGACTTGATCCTGCCCGATTTCTCGTACATCGAGGACCGGCTCCAGGACGTGGTCGGCGTCGTTCTGACTCACGGGCACGAGGACCACATCGGCGCTGTTCCTTATCTGTTGCGCCTCAAGGCCGATATTCCGCTGATCGGTTCCCAGTTGACCCTTGCCCTGGTGGAAGCAAAGCTTCAGGAACACCGGATCAAGCCGTATACCCTCACGGTCACCGAGGGCCAGGTGGAGCAGTTCGGCCCGTTCGAGTGCGAGTTCATCGCCGTCAACCACTCCATCCCGGATGCCTTGGCAGTTTTCATCCGGACCGAGGGTGGCACAGTCCTGCACACCGGCGACTTCAAGATGGACCAGTTGCCGCTGGACGGGCGCATCACAGACCTTCGCCACTTTGCGCGACTGGGTGAAGAGGGCGTGGACCTTTTCATGGCAGACTCCACCAACGCGGATGTCCCCGGATTCACCACGGCCGAGAAAGAAATCGGTCCTACCTTGGACCGCTTGTTCGGGCTGGCCAAGAAGCGCCTGATCGTCGCTTCGTTCTCCTCCCATGTGCACCGGGTCCAGCAGGTCCTTGATGCTGCCGAAAAGCACGGCCGCAAGGTCGCGTTCGTTGGGCGCTCCATGGTGCGGAACATGGCCATAGCGGCCAAACTGGGGTACTTGGATGTGCCGGATAACATCTTGGTGGATATCAAGAACATCGACAACATGCCCGATGACCGCGTGGTGCTGATGTCCACTGGTTCGCAGGGCGAGCCGATGGCGGCCCTGTCGAGGATGGCCAACGGCGACCACCGCGTAGTAGTTGGCCCCGGCGACACCGTCATCCTGGCTTCCAGCCTGATTCCCGGCAACGAGAATGCAGTGTTCCGCATCATCAACGGTCTGCTCAAACTCGGGGCGGATGTGATCCACAAGGGCACTGCGAAGGTCCACGTTTCCGGGCATGCAGCGGCAGGGGAGCTCCTGTACTGCTACAACATCCTTGAGCCGCTCAACGCCATGCCTGTGCACGGGGAAACCCGGCACCTCATCGCCAACGGCAACATTGCGCTGGAATCCGGTGTTCCGTCCGAGGGCATCATCCTCAGCGACAACGGAACCGTGATCGACCTCAAGGACCACAAGGCCAATATCGTCGGCCAGGTGGAGGTCGGGTTCGTCTACGTTGACGGTTCCAGCGTGGGTGAGATCACCGACGCCGACCTCAAGGACCGCCGCATCCTGGGCGACGAAGGCTTCATTTCCATCATCACGGTCATCAACCGCACTACCGGCAAGATCGTGTCCGGGCCGGAAATCCACGCCCGTGGTGTTGCTGAGGATGACTCGGTCTTCGATGAGATCATCCCCAAGATCAATGCTGCGTTGGAGGAAGCCGTGCTTAATCACGCAGACCACACCAACCACCAGCTGCAGCAGGTGGTCCGCAGAATCATCGGCACTTGGGTCAACCGCAAGCTCCGCCGCCGTCCTATGATCATTCCGGTGGTCCTCGAGGCGTAGTCCGGGCAACATGCACACCCAAGGGGGCCTGAAATCCGCGGATTTCAGGCCCCCTTGGGGTACCGTGGCACTTATGGCGACCCGTACTACCTCCACGCCACGAGGCAGCTCCAGCAGTAAATCCGGCGGCACAGGCCGGGGCGCAGCTGCATCCAAAAGCACTGCAGCCGCGGCCAGGAACGGTCGGGGAAGCACTGCCCGCACCAAGCAGGCAGCCGCCGTCGAGCCCCAGGCCCCGCTGCCCCTGCGCCTTCTTTCGGGTTTTTGGCAGGGGATCGGCCATGTGGTCGGCGCCGGCGTCCGGCGCATTGGCTATGACGTCAGTGACCTCGAGCCCGCCGACCGGCGTGACGGCGCAGCCCTGTTCAACCTGGTGTTGGGCATTGCTATTGCCACCTTCGCCTGGTGGGGCCTGACAGGCTGGCTCCCGGACGTCGTTTACAGCGTGGTCAACGGAACGTTTGGTTGGATGACCTTGATCCTGCCTTTCATGCTTTTTGTTTGCGCATTCCGCTTGTTCCGGAAGCCACAGGACGGCCGTGGCAACAATCGTGTGGGCATTGGCTTCATGATCATGACCTTGGCCGGTTCGGGGCTGGCCCACGTCATTGGGGGCCTGCCCACCGTGGCCGACGGGTTCGATGGCCTGCGCAAGGCAGGCGGCATGCTTGGATTCCTCGCCGCCGCTCCTCTGGCCGCGATCCACGTCGCGGTGCCGGTGATCCTTTACAGCTTGTTGGCGTTCGTCTCCTTCCTGATTGTCACCGCAACCCCGTTCGGTGCCATTCCCGCCCGGATCCGGGGGGCGTATGAGCACCTGATGGGCGTTGACCTCATGGACGGTTCGGGCAAAGACGCCCACGACCGCAGCTACCTTTACGAAAACGACGCACCTGCAAAGCCCAAGAAGAAGCGCATGCGCCTCTTCGGCAAGGACCAGGAACCCGAGGCAGGGCTGGAAGGCTACGTCGGGGACGAAGCTTTCGAACACGCAATAGTCGACGACGACGAAACTCCCGCCGCGTCCGAACCCCGCGTTCCGCCGGGCGTACGTCGCCCCACCCAGGCCGAGATCGCCGTCGGGAAGATCAAGGCCGCCCAAGGTCTCGGTGCTGCGCCTGGCATCGACAACCCCACGGAGGCCATCCCGGTTATTACTCCTGAGATGACCGCGCCTGCGGTTCCTGCCGCCCAGGTCCCGGCGAAGCCTGCCGGAGCGCCCCTCCCGCAAACGCCGATTCCACAGCGCACGGAGCAGTTGTCCCTCGCCGGGGATGTCACCTACACCCTGCCGGCCTCGGACTATCTGACACCGGGCTCCATTCCGAAGGAGCGTACGGAGGCCAATGACGCCGTCGTCGCAGCCCTGACGGACACCCTGACGCAGTTCAATGTAGACGCCGCTGTGACCGGCTTCAGCCGTGGTCCCACCGTGACCCGCTATGAAATCGAACTGTCTCCGGGCACCAAAGTGGAGCGCGTCACTGCACTGTCCAAGAACATCTCCTATGCCGTCGCATCCAGCGATGTCCGGATACTGAGCCCCATACCCGGCAAGTCCGCCATTGGCATCGAGATTCCCAACACGGACCGCGAAACGGTGTCCCTGGGCGATGTGCTGCGGAGCCAGAACGCCCGACGAACCGACCACCCCATGGTCATGGGTGTCGGCAAGGACGTCGAGGGCGGCTACGTGGTGGCCAACCTCGCCAAGATGCCGCACCTCCTTGTGGCCGGCGCCACCGGTGCTGGTAAGTCGAGCTTCGTCAACTCCATGATTACCTCCATCCTGATGCGCGCCACCCCGGACGAAGTCCGTATGGTCATGGTGGACCCCAAACGCGTGGAGCTCACCGCGTATGAAGGTGTGCCGCACCTCATCACACCCATCATCACCAACCCCAAAAAGGCTGCTGAAGCCCTGCAGTGGGTGGTCCGCGAGATGGACGCCCGCTACGACGACCTCGCCAACTACGGGTACAAGCACATTGACGACTTCAACAAGGCGGTCCGGGCGGGCAAAGTGGTGCCGCCGGTGGACTCCAAGCGGATCATCAAGCCCTATCCGTACCTCCTGGTGATTGTCGATGAGCTTGCCGACCTCATGATGGTGGCGCCTCGCGACGTCGAAGACTCAATCGTCCGCATCACCCAGCTGGCCCGTGCTGCCGGTATCCACCTGGTGCTGGCAACGCAGCGCCCCTCCGTTGATGTTGTCACCGGCCTGATCAAGGCGAATGTTCCCTCACGCATGGCCTTTGCTACCTCGTCTGTGACGGACTCCCGCGTGGTGTTGGACCAGCCGGGCGCGGAGAAGCTTATTGGCCAGGGTGACGCGCTCTTCCTGCCGATGGGTGCCTCAAAGGCGATGCGCGTCCAGGGTGCCTGGGTCACGGAATCGGAGATCCATAAGGTGGTGGAGCACGTCAAGGGACAGCTCCAGGCTGTCTACCGCGATGACGTTGCTGCCGAGGCTCCCAAGAAGCAGATCGACGACGACATTGGAGATGACCTCGAAGTCCTGCTGCAGGCTACTGAGCTGGTGGTCACCACGCAGTTCGGCTCAACTTCGATGCTGCAGCGCAAGCTGCGCGTAGGCTTCGCGAAAGCCGGACGGCTCATGGACCTCCTGGAATCACGCGGCGTTGTGGGCCCCTCCGAAGGCTCCAAGGCCCGCGACGTCCTGGTCAAGCCCGATGACCTCGCGGCCGTCCTGGCTGCCATGAAGGGCCAGGAATCGCCTGCTGCGCCCGACGCCCACACGGCAGCCCTGAGTGAGAACGCCAACTCCAATATCGCCGTCGGCGGCTATGCGGAGGACCTGGTTCAGGCGGACCTGGACAACCGGACGCAGGCCATTGAGTACTACGACGGTGCTGACGGCCCGAATGAGGACGACGAGGGCGGCGAGGACGCCTGGTCGCTCACAGGGCGCTAGCGTCAAAAAGCGGCAGCCCCAAAGACGGTAGCCTAGAGGGGTGACTACAGCCGAGGGTGATAACGCCACGTCCAGCAGCTCCGACGTCTGGAACCTGCCCAACATCCTCACGATGCTCCGCATCGTCCTGGTTCCTTTCTTCGTATGGTTCCTGGTGGCGGATAACGGCGAGTACGGTATCTGGCGCTGGGCCGCGGTGGTGGCCTTCGCGGTAGCCATCTACACGGACAAGCTCGACGGCGACATCGCCAGGGCGCGGGGCCTCATTACCAACTTCGGCAAGATCGCAGATCCCATCGCCGATAAATTGCTGATCGGCTCCGCCCTGGTACTTTTGTCCATCCTGGGGGAGTTGCCCTGGTGGGTGACCATCCTGATCCTGGTGCGCGAATGGGGGATCACGGCCCTGCGCTTCGTCGTCATCCGGTACGGAGTCATGCCGGCTTCCCGCGGTGGAAAGCTGAAGACGGTGGTGCAAACCGTGGCCATTTTCCTCTACATCCTTCCGTTGAAGGCCATCGCCCCGTGGCTTGGCAACGTCGCCTTCTGGGTCATGATGGTGGCACTTGCCATCACCCTGTGGACCGGCGTCGAATATGTTATCCAGGCGCTTAAGCTGCGGGCGGCGGGCCGCCGCGCATGAGGCAAACGTCGACGGCGGTGGTTGCCGCTGCGATCGCGGGGAAGCAGACTGTGGCTACGGCGGAGTCGTTGACCGCCGGCATGGTCGCTGCATCATTGGCCAATACGCCCGGCGCATCGGGGATGCTGCAGGGCGGCGTTGTTGCGTATCAGAATTCCGTTAAATCCGACGTCCTGGGCGTCCCCAAGGAACTGCTTGCGGCCGTCGGTTCCGTTGACGGTGGGGTGGCTGAGGCCATGGCCGATGGCGCCCGGCGTGCCTGCGGTGCCAGCGTTGGGGTTTCCACCACAGGAGTGGCCGGACCCGATCCCCATGACGGCAAAGCGGTTGGGACGGTGTTCATCGGAATCGCTACGGAAGCCGGAACACAGGCCTTTGAATGCAGCTTCACGGGGGACCGGCAGTCCATCCGCGAGCAAGCTTGCGAGGCTGCCCTGGCGCGTCTGCTTGCTGCGTTGGAAGGCGTTGGTTACCGTTCGTAAAGTAGCCGGGAACAAAAACTGATTGCCAATAGTTGTGTCATTGTGTCGCTTCGGAAGAGCCGGGGCGCCTAGGATATAAAAACCAACCCGGTCCGCCCACCAGCGAAACCGGAAGAACGAGGGAGCAAGGCGATACAGATGGTAAAGCAGCCCGTATCCGTGAACGGCGTTGTCCGCTGGAAGGATGTGGGCTTGGCTGATCAGGCACAGAGCGAACAGAAGGAGCGCAAAATGGTTGTACTACGCCACGAGATCGGTGATGTACTGCGCGATGTCCGCCAGCGTCAGGGCCGTACCCTCCGCGAGGTTTCGCACAGCGCCCGCGTCTCACTTGGTTACTTGAGTGAAGTTGAACGCGGCCAGAAGGAGGCTTCTTCCGAGCTCCTGTCCTCTATCTGCACAGCCCTGGATGTTCCGTTGTCCCACATGCTCCGCGAAGTCAGCGACCGTGTGGCTGTTGCTGAAGGAGTGTCCGTCCCGGACACCGTTCCGCAGGAGTTCTCCCAGCGTTACGGTCGCGATCTGGACCTCACGGACGACTTCCCGCAGGGAATGCTCTCCGGAGCCCGGTAGCCGTTCCACCAGAATTGGAAAGAAGGTCTCCAGCCAACGGCTGGGGACCTTCTTTTTGTCTTCCTTGTGGCTTTAAACTGTGGCCTCCAACTGTGGTCCTCCGGACCAGGGGCCGGACGGATCAGCTGGCGGGAGGCGCAGCGGGATCGGAAGAGGAATCAGTTTCCCGCAGGGTGACGTCCTTGAGCACGCCGTCGCCGTAGATGGCATTGAGGCGGCCCATGTAATCGGCGAGCGTTTGGACATCCTCAAGCGGCCATTCGCCGAGGCGTTCCCTGAACACCTGCCGCCGTGCATCCTGGACCTGGTGCATCTTGTCCTCGCCTTTGTCCGTCAGGCGAATTGACTGGGCCCTGCCGTCCTGCGGGTCCGCCTCTTTGTACACCAAGCCGATGCTCTCCAGGAAGGCGATCTGACGGCTCACAGACGGCTTACCGACCCCGATGCAGGTGGCCAGATCGGTGAGCCGGATGGGCCCTTCCCTCCTGATGACGGTCAGCAGCCCGTAGGCGGCCGGTTCCATATCCGGATGCACCTGGCGTGACAGCTGGTGGGAAATTGATCGGGCGCGGCGCCAGAGCAGGCTCAGCTGGTGTTCTACCTGCTGGAGGGCGTCGTCCACGGCGTCGCCTGGCACAGCCTGGTCGGGCGTGCTCTGGAGAGGATTGCTCATGGCAACCATTCTAGAGTCCGGCTCCGTGAGAGACTCTATCCGTGAGGGCAAGTGACTTTTGGCGATTGATGGACGACGAATTCGGGGCAGGCTATTCCCGGGTCCTGGCCGGCTCCTTGGTACTCGCAGGCGTGGGTGGAAGGACTGCCGTTGAGGCCTTGGCCTCCGGTTACCACCCCCGCGAGGTGTGGTTGGCCATGTGCGAAGTCCAGGATGTTCCCCCGGAACGCAGGCTGGGGCGGGACATCAGGCCTGCCTCCAGCTAACGCCATACCAGCAGCGGGACCGCCGGTTCCGGGCGCGGCAACGGGTGACACGCCGAGCCATTGTTCGAATATCTGTTCGGATGGGGATATGCTCCTTTGAGAGGAAAATTGGTCCCGAAGGCCGTGTTTCCGAGCTTCCGGATTGCCCGGTTGTCCACATAGCCGGATTCGGCTCATAAAAATGTCAGCGCTCCGTAATAGCGTCTGACATGACAGGAAAGCGGCCTTTCGGGCCACTCCACAGCGAGAAAGCATCAGAGGTGTGAACCATGGCGGCAACCCCGGATCGTGAAAAGGCGCTCGAAGCAGCGCTTGCCCAGATCGACAAGCAGTTCGGCAAAGGCTCCATCATGCGCCTGGGTGATGACACCCGCGCTCCGATCGAGATCATTCCCACCGGCTCCATCGCCTTGGATGTTGCCCTTGGCATTGGCGGCCTGCCCCGCGGCCGCGTCGTTGAAATCTACGGTCCTGAATCCTCGGGTAAGACCACCGTTGCCCTGCATGCTGTTGCCAATGCACAGCGCGCCGGTGGCATCGCTGCCTTCATCGACGCCGAGCACGCACTGGACCCGGATTATGCGGCCAAGCTCGGAGTTGATACGGACGCACTCCTGGTCTCCCAGCCGGATACCGGTGAGCAGGCCTTGGAGATCATGGACATGCTGGTGGGCTCCGGCTCCCTGGACATCATTGTCATTGACTCCGTGGCAGCTTTGGTGCCCCGTGCGGAAATCGAAGGCGAGATGGGTGACTCCCACGTGGGTCTCCAGGCACGACTGATGAGCCAGGCCCTGCGTAAGATCACCGGCCGGCTCAGCCAGACCAAGACCACCGCCATCTTCATTAACCAGCTTCGTGAAAAGATCGGCGTCTTCTTCGGCTCCCCGGAAACCACCACCGGTGGCAAGGCCCTGAAGTTTTACGCCTCCGTGCGAATCGATGTCCGTCGTATCCAGACTTTGAAGGAAGGTGCGGACTCGGTCGGTAACCGCACTAAAGCAAAGATCGTCAAGAACAAGATGGCTCCACCGTTCAAAATTGCTGAATTCGACATCATCTATGGCCAGGGCATCTCCCGCGAGGGCGGCATCATTGACATGGGCGTCGAGCACGGCATCATCAAGAAGTCCGGCTCGTGGTTTACCTATGATGGCGATCAACTGGGTCAGGGCATGGAGAACTCACGTCGGTTCCTGCGGGACAACCCGGAGCTCGCCCAGGAACTGGAGCGCCTGATCAAGGAAAAGCTTGGCGTAGGCGTCAAGCCGGAAGAGGACTCCCCAAAGCTGAAGGCCGTTGACGGTTAGAAGAGGGCCGGATCCGGAATCGTCCGTATCCGCCGACCCCGAGCCCGATCCCGAGTCCGTGGCTCGCGCCATCGTCCTGAGGCAGTTGACGATGGCGCCACGGAGCCGGCTTCAGCTTTCGCGCAAGCTCGCGGAACGCAATGTGCCCGAGCATGTGGCAGAGGCAGTTCTGGACCGGTTCGAAGAAGTTCAGCTCATAGACGATGCTGAGTTCGCCAGGATGTGGGTGCGCAGCCGTTCGCAGAGCAAGAAGCTCGCCAAGGGCGCACTTCGTCGCGAATTGACGGACAAGGGAATTGAACTCGATGCTGCTGAAGAGGCCTTGTCGCAGCTCAGCGACCAGGATGAAGAGCTGGCTGCGCGGGAACTTATTCACCGCAAACTGAGGCCAGGTGTTGACCTGAACGATCGGGCGGAGCGGGATAAGTACACCCGCCGTCTGGCATCCATGCTGGCACGGAAGGGCTATGCGCCTTCCATGGCCTTCAGGATCGTCGGTGAAGTGCTCGCAGAAGCCGGTACCCTTGAGTAGTGAGTTTGACCATTCCTTCCCCAACAGCTGCCACCACTCCTTCGGCTGAACCCAGGACCTATCAGGTCCGTACCTTCGGTTGCCAGATGAACGTCCATGATTCCGAGCGCATGGCCGGGCTCCTGGAAGATGCGGGCTACGTTCCCGCCGATGGTGAACGCGCTGACGTGGTGGTCTTCAACACCTGCGCTGTTCGGGAAAACGCGGACAACAAACTCTACGGAAACCTCGGCCAGCTCCGGCAGGTCAAAGCGGAAAATCCCGGCATGCAGATTGCTGTGGGTGGTTGCCTGGCCCAGAAGGATCGGGAAACGATCGTCAAGAAGGCACCGTGGGTTGATGCCGTGTTTGGTACCCACAACGTGGGTGCCCTGCCCGCGCTGCTGGATCGGGCCCGGCACAACAATGAAGCGCAACTTGAGATCCTCGAATCCCTGGATGTGTTCCCTTCCACCCTTCCCACCAAGCGGGAATCTGTTTATTCAGGGTGGGTTTCCATCTCCGTCGGCTGCAACAACACCTGCACCTTCTGCATTGTGCCCTCCCTTCGCGGCAAGGAAAAGGACCGCCGTCCGGGCGAGATCCTCGCTGAGATCCAGGCGCTCGTGGACGACGGCGCGGTGGAAGTGACCCTGCTTGGCCAGAACGTTAACTCTTATGGCGTGGAGTTCGGGGACCGTCAGGCTTTCTCCAAACTCCTTCGTGCCTGCGGTGAAATAGAAGGCCTGGAGCGCGTCCGCTTCACCAGTCCGCATCCGGCGGCATTTACTGACGACGTCATCGAGGCCATGGCTGAGACCCCCAACGTCATGCCACAGTTGCATATGCCGCTCCAGTCCGGCTCGGACAAAATCCTCAAGGACATGCGCCGCTCCTACCGGTCCAGCCGGTTCCTGGGCATCCTTGACAAGGTTCGTGAGCTGATTCCCAACGCCGCCATCACCACGGACATCATTGTCGGATTCCCGGGCGAAACAGAAGACGATTTCCAAGCGACTCTGGACGTTGTGGAGAAGTCGCGCTTCTCTACGGCTTTTACTTTCCAGTACTCCAAACGGCCCGGGACTCCTGCCGCGGATCTGCCTGATCAGCTTCCCAAAGCCGTGGTTCAAGAACGCTTCGAAAGGCTCACGGCTCTCCAAGACCGCATTGCTGCCGAGGAGAACGCCAAGCAGCTGGGCCGAACCGTCGAAGTCCTGGTGACAGCCCAGTCAGGGCGCAAGGCGGAGGAGACCCACCGCTTATCAGGTCGGTCCAAGGATCAGCGACTGGTGCACTTCTCTGTGCCGTCCGGCGCTGAAATTCCCCGCCCCGGAGATTTTGTGACGGTCACCATCACTGAGGCTGCTGCATTCCACCTGGTGGCAGATCCGGCCGACGCCGGAGACTACGTGCTGCGCCGCTCCCGCGCCGGCGATGCTTGGGATCGTTCACAAGCTGACTCCTGCGGCGTCCCGGCGCCCGGGGCGGCATCAGGCAAGGCTGGAGTGTCCCTTGGCATGCCGTCATTGCCGGCTCGTCGCGCCTGACGCCGGACCAGGATCACGTGTCTACTCCTGCCCGCGACGCTTCCCTGCCCGTCATCGCCGTGGTGGGTCCTACCGGTTCCGGTAAGTCGGACCTGGGTGTCAACCTTGCCCTTGCCCTGGACGGCGAGGTCATCAACGCAGACGCCCTGCAGTTCTACCGCGGCATGGACATTGGCACAGCCAAGATCAGCGTAGAAGAGCGCAAAGGCGTGCCCCATCACTTGCTGGACATCATGGACGTCACTCAAGAGGCCAGCGTTGCTGACTTCCAAGCGGATTGCCGTGCCGCCATCGAGGAAATCCGTTCGCGGGGAAAGCATCCCATTGTGGTGGGAGGATCCGGCCTGTATGTCCGGGCCGCTTTGGATGTATTGGAGTTTCCCGGCACCGAGCCCACGATTCGAAAGGCCCTGGAGGACGAATGTGACGCGCACGGGCTCGCACCGCTGCGCGCCCGCCTTGAGGCGGTTGATCCTGTCTCGGCTGCCCGTCTGGGGGACGCACGCAGGGTGATCCGCGCCCTTGAAGTGCACCAGCTCACTGGACGCCCTTTCAGTTCTTTCATGCCCCAGCGGGAGTACTTCCGGCCGGCGCTGCAGATCGGACTGTCTGTTGACAGGGATGTTTTGCGGGAACGGTTGGCGCTCAGGGTCCATCGAATGGTGGACGCCGGCTTGCTGGGCGAGGTTGAACGGCTCGATGCTGCAGGAATCAGGACGGGCAAGACGGCCTCCCGTGCGTTGGGATACTCGCAGTTCCTGAGGGTCCTGGACAACATGGCTGACGTTGCCACGGCCGCAGAGGAGACCATCGTAGCGACGAGGCAGTTCGCCAGGCGCCAGCTCACCTGGTTCAGGGCTGACCCCCGCATCAAGTGGTTGGACTGGCAGGATCCCGGGTTGCTCGGCAAGGCAGTGGCTGCTGCCAAGTCGGAGCCAGCATAATTTCTGGCCGTACGCGGCTGGCAGGTAGCCTAGTGCCATGGATGAATCCTCCGCAGTTCCCGCCCGGCAGTCAGCAACTTCCGGCGCTTCCATGACCGCGTCCGGCCTTGCGGGCCTGGCGTTTTCCAAGGGCCATGGAACGGGCAATGACTTCGTCCTGATTGCCGATCCCGGCGATGCCCACGAGATCACTCCGGAACAGGTCGCGCAATTGTGTGATCGGCATGTGGGCATCGGTGGAGACGGTCTTATCCGCGCTGTTCCGTCTCGATTCCTCCCGGAGGGCCGTGACCTTCTGGAACAGGATCCGGAGGCCGAATGGTTCATGGACTACCGCAACGGGGATGGTTCCCTCTCCGAGATGTGCGGCAATGGCGTTCGCGTGTTTGTTCACTTCCTGATTGCCGAGAAATTGGTGGACCTTGGTCCGGGAGAAACACTGACCATCGGCACCCGTGGAGGGATCAAGAAGGTGGTCCGCACGGCTAACGGATATGCAGTGGACATGGGCCCGTGGGAGTTCATTTTCCCTCAGGAAGCCACCACCAAGGCCATGGACGCGCTGGTAAGCGCGGAAGGCCTGGAAGTGGCACGGCCTGGACTGTCCGTCAGCATGGGCAATCCTCATACGGTTGTTGCCTTGGCCGAACTCAAGGAGTTGTCGGCAACACAATTGTTCAGGGCGCCGGTGGTTGATCCCAAGCCTGCCAATGGAACCAACGTCGAATTCGTGGTGCCGGCCGAACCGCTGGTTGAAGACGGCGTTGGCACCATCACCATGCGGGTCCATGAGCGCGGCGTGGGGGAGACCCAATCGTGCGGCACCGGTGCTTGTGCTGCCGCCGTCGCCATCCGTCACTGGGCCGGAAACACGGCACCCGACGATTGGCATGTAAAGGTGCCCGGCGGCGTCGTGGACGTCAAGTTCTTCCCCGGTGCGGGCGGCCGCGAGCACGTCGAGCTCAGCGGCCCGGCAGTCATCGTAGCTACAGGGACGCTTTCCTGATACGGATGATCCGGAACGATTTGGACGTGCTCTCACGGCTCACCGTGTAGGTTTTGTCCAGTTCCTCGGCGAGCCATCGCTGGAGGGAATCCGAGCCAAGATTCTTTTGCACCACCAGCCAGGCGTTTCCTCCGGGCGCAAGCCGCGGCAACCAGGTCATCAGCAGGGTGTGGAGTTCGTCCTTGCCGATGCGGATGGGCGGGTTGGACCAGATGGTGTCGAACTCGACGGCGGGGTCCACCTCGTGAGGCAGGCTTGCCGTGACGTTGTCCAGGCCAAGTGCTGCCGCATTCTCGTTGGTCAGCGTGACGCACCGTTCATTGACGTCCACAGCGTGCACCTTGGCATGGGGTGCCATGAGTCCCAGCGTTAGAGCGATGGGACCCCACCCGCAGCCAATGTCCAGCAGGTTTCCCTGCGGCGACGGCGGCGGAACTTCGGAGAAGAGAATCGCGGTGCCCTTGTCCACTCCGTCCGGGCTGAAGATGCCCGTGGAGGTCTGCAGTTGGCGAGTAGCCCCGGCGAGTTCAACCGTCAGCGGCTTCCTCGTGAACGGTCCGGCTGGCTGGGCGGTGAAATAGTGTGCAGACTCCATAATTTGCCAGATTAGTTGGCTATCGGCGCCATGGGAAACTGCCGCAGCCAACGGGGGATTTGACATCGGATGATAATGTGGAATGCATGTTCTTGATCTTCGAGTAATTCGAGTATTCCCGCCGAAATCCGCCTGAGCTTTCAGGCGTAGCACGGCACCGCCCGCGATGCAGGCCGTTCCTTGGTATAGAGCCAGGACACGGTCTTTCCGCCAGGCAGGTTCCACGGCAAAGTCTGTCGGCGCACCAGGGCCACGGACTTATCGAAGATCACACCTTTCCGACGCGCAATCCGAACCGCCAGCTCTTGGCGCAGTCCGGAAGATCAGCTGATCGGTGCAATCTCGAGATCGCCAGGAACCTCCCCGCGGATTCCAACCGCCAGATCACAGCAACCGCCGCCCGTTTTACCGGTGGCCGTTCAGCACAGGAGGCCCTCTTTGGCCGATGCCCGTCAGCCCAGCGCGAATAGCGCCCCATCGAGCAGCAAACAGCACTATTCTGGAATAGCCGAACAGTCTAAGGAGACCATGACCACCCAGAAGCACTCCGGATCCGATTCCGACGCCCAGGACATGAGTCCTGAACAAATCCAGGCCGTGATCGACCGGATTCTTTCCAAGGATGCTCCCGCGCAGACATCCGGTGACGACGACGCCACTGGCGTTTTCGGCAAGGCGCAGGCCATTTCCACGCTGGACCAGGAACACAGCATCTACGACGGCGACCAGGAAGACCTGGCCGAACGCCGTGCACTGCGCCGTACTGCCGGTTTGTCAACGGAACTCGAAGATGTCACCGAGGTCGAATACCGGCAACTGCGCCTTGAACGCGTCGTCTTGGCAGGATTGTGGACCGAAGGCACGCTGGCCGATGCCGAGAATTCGCTGCGTGAGCTCGCTGCCTTGGCAGAGACTGCCGGTTCGGAAGTCCTCGACGGTCTGGTGCAGCGGCGCACGAAGCCGGACCCCGGGACCTTCCTCGGTTCGGGCAAAGCCCAGGAACTCAAGGAGATTGTTGCTGCCACCGGTGCGGACACCGTGGTGGTGGACACAGAGCTGGCTCCATCGCAGCGACGCGGCCTTGAAGACATCGTCAAGGTCAAGGTTGTCGACCGGACCACATTGATCCTGGA
>NZ_JABMCX010000092.1 GCF_013179505.1 Paenarthrobacter sp. CM16
ACTGTGGTGTCCGAAACGCCGTACACGATTCCGCGGCTGATCTGGAGCGCGCCGAAGTCCGTGCACACGGTGCTCAGGTCACCGCGGTGAACCACTTGCCGGGTGTCCAGGTCAATGACGAACAAGCCCGCCGCCTTGCGCGACATCCCGTAAAGGAACTTGCCGTGGATGGCCATTGCTGCGATCCCTTGGGGTTGGCCGGGATCAAGGCGCCACAACTCCTGGTTCGCTACTGGATCCCAGGCCACCACGGTGCTCCGGGGACCTGTGGCGTAGATATTGTCCCCGCCGAGATAAGCCACTCCATCCTTGGTGGCCACGGCCCGAACCATCTGGAGATTATCGATGGGGTTGACCTTGGAGATGACCTGGGTCGTGACCGGGTTGTACGCGGCGAAGCACCCGCCACCGGCGGTATCGTTCTGCGCCCCGGCAATGACCAGCCCGTTGACGGCGTCCCAGCAGACGTCCAGGGGCCGGTTTTGCCCGGGTGGAAGTGCCGCCACTTGGTAGGGGAGCTGCCCGGTGTTGGGGTCGTAGGCGTAGATTCCGCGGGAGTTGTACTGACCGGTGTACAAAACTCCGCCCACGATTACGGCGTCCTTGGCCTCGCCGGTAGCCCGGAGGTAGGAAACCTGATTCTTGGCCAACTGGTGACGCGCGATGGTTCCCGTGCCACCCACGTAAACGCTCCCGGCTCCTGCCGCCAAGCCCATGCACGACTGAGGTCCGCCAGGTGCGCCGGCTTCGGTCAGGTCATGCTTGACAGCGGTTTTCGCCACAGGATCGACTTCAATGACGTCGTAGGAAGAGACCGTGAGCGCCTTGGTGCCGTAGACGTCCAAGCCCCACATGGCGCCAACATCCTCGGTGAGGATCTGGGTGATCCTCTTGGTGACCATGTTGTAGGACCAGACTCCCGGCTCCTTGATGAAGAACACGTCATTGCCCAACTGCCGGAACATCACGCCGGTCTTGGCGATGATCGCGTACTTGCTGTGATCTGCCAGGTTGATCAGCACGGATTTTCCGGGTCCCTTGACGCCCACTCCGAGCTGGCCGTTCAGGACGCTGAGAGATGTCACCGAGACGCCGGTGGCTACCTCGGCCGGGAGGATGTTTGTGGACGTCTTCGTTGTCCGATCGAACGCAAACAGACGCGCGGGACTGGAGCCGTTGCCCCGCCCAAGGTGCTGCCCGTGCCGAAATACACGTGACTGGCAGTGGCTGCCACAGCCTGGGCAATGGTCGCCCCGGGATCGGGCACGCCCCAGCTGGTCATGGCATTAGTGCCGGGATCGTATTCCCAGAGGGAAGGTGCGTTGGTGGTTTGACCGCCACCGGCCGCGTAAACCTTGCCATCGGGAGCAACCGCCAGCGCCCTGATGTCGCGGTCCCCGGTTTCGCCCACGCCCACTGCCGGAGCGTTGGGTGTGGTCAGATCCCAGCGGTAGAGGTTTGGTTTCCCATCCACGCCGTCCCGCAGTACTCCCGCGTACAGATAGCGGCCGGTGGAGTCAGCGGCCAGCGCCTGGATGCTGTAACCGGAACCGAGATCGGTGCGGGAGGTCACCTTGCGGGTGGGCAGATGGAATCCTATGATCCGCACAGGATTCAGATTGCGCGAGCCGATGTAGACGGTGTCGCCCACCAGTAGCGAGCTCATCAGGGAAAACTGCACGACGGCGGGTCCCAGGTCCGTGATCAGCGGAGCCGAGGTGTTGAGCGGCCGGACGGCGTGGGCTGTGCCGGTGGACATTGCCGACAGTGCTACGGCGAGTCCGCCGATGCCCCCGGTCTGCAGCAATTGACGGCGATTGATGGCAAAGGTGGGCATGGAAGATCTCCTCATTGAGTGTCCCGTGGGGGTGGCTATGGTGCTTTGAGGACGATCCGGATACGTCCACGTGCACTTCCCTCAGGGTTTCAGCTGGAGACCGCGGAATCCATGATTCGAACATTTTCAGACATTCGACGCACCTCTCACGTGGCCTGCGGTACACCGCCTCGCCACCACGCCACGGTGACCGCTGCTGCCTCGGGCAGGGGAGTGGGTTCAAGCCCGAGCCTCCGCTGGCTGGCGGTCGAGTCCATCACAAAAGGGCGCTCGAACTGGTAGAGCATCTCCGCCAGCTCACGCATGTCAGTGGAGAAGACGCCGGCTACCCGCAGCACCCAACCGGGTACTGCACTCACTTTCGGGACGGACACCCCGGCAGCCTCGGCGTAGGCTGCTGCCACTTCACGCTGGGTCATTGCCCGGCCGGTTGGTGCGTGCAGCACGCTGTTCCACAGCTCGGGCTTCTGCGCCACAGCGATCATGGCCGCGGCGAGGTCCGGCACATACGTGAAGGAGTGCGGTTGATCTGCGCTTCCGATGACCTGGATTGCTTTGCCCGCCAGGACAAGGGGAACCATTCGTTCGCCGGCATGGGCCATTTTTACCCGTGGTCCAAAGAAGTCGCCGGCTATGATGCTCACCGTATTGGCAGCGTGCAGCTCCCGTGCTTTCAGCAGCTGGACCCGGATGCCGCGCTTGCCGCCGGCGGCTTCCCGTGGACTCGATTCCGTCATGACATTGTCCGGCTCGCTGTATGAGTACAGGCTTTCGGGGAAGACGACGACGGCGCCCGCGGCCGCCGCTGCATCCATCACCACCTGCTCTGCTTGCGGGAGTTCGGCGGCCCATGCCGCTGTCCGGTAGGCGGATCCGTGGATGCAGTGGAAGACGGCGATGGCACCCTGCACGGCGTCCTTGAACTGCGCAGGATCAGAGACGTCGGCACGGATCCGTTCAACGAGGGGATGCTCCGGTCCGGTCCCGGAACGGGTCAATACCCGGACTCGGTGACCCTGCTCTGCCAATTGCTCCGCAACACCGTAGCCAACGGGTCCTGCTCCTGTGACGACGTACATGGTGGTCCTTCTTTCGGGTCTGCAGGGATTTGAATGTGAGAGCACTGCTCTCTCAATCAGAATGGACTGCGCATTATCGTCTGTCAAGAGCATTGCTCTCATTGGTTGACACCGCTCTCCATTGTGGCAAGCTGGGGACATGACTCCAGCCGACCCCGCCGCATCCATGACGAAGGCAAAGCCGCCCACTCCCCGCGAGCGTGCCCGCCGCCAGACCATCGCCGACATCATCCGGCTCGGCCGGGAGCACCTTGCGGTCCATGGTGCGGCGGCCCTGTCCCTGCGCGCTGTGGCGAGGGATCTCGGCGTCGTATCGTCGGCCGTCTATCGCTATGTGGACAACCGCGACGAACTCCTCACGCTCCTGCTGATTGACGGCTACAACGAGCTGGGTGATGAAGTCGACGCAGCAGTGAACGCTGTGTCCGGGGATGACTTCGCCGGGCAGTTCACAGCGCTCGCCAAGGCTGTCCGCGCCTGGGCCATCCGTGAACCTGCCAGCTATTCGCTGCTTTTCGGCAGTCCCGTGCCCGGATACCAAGCGCCCGGCGAACGCACCACAGTCCCGGGGACGCGGGTCATCGTCCGGCTAGTCGGTATCTTTGATGCGGCCTACCGTGCAGGGGCGCTGAACGCAGAGGTGAGTCCCGCCGTCGTGATTCCCGAAAAGCTGGCAGCAGATCTGGCGACCATCCGTGAGGAGATGCACCTCGCGGCCCCGGACGCCTCGTTGGCGCGCGGTGTGCTGGTATGGACGTCCGTGTTCGGGGCTGTCAGCTTTGAGGTTTTTGGGCAGTACGGCCCGGATACTTTCAAGGCGCGGGACGAACTTTTTGACCACCAACTGCGGGTGCTCCAGGGCCTGGCGGGGCTCCAAGGCTAGGGCGCTACAGTATTCAGATGGTTCGAGGGCTTGCAGACATTGGTGCGGAGGGCGTCCTGCTCGCAGGCGCCGGCCGCGCGATTCTCCTGCAAATCGCAGACCCCAGGGTGGGCCACGGCGTAGCCGAGCACAGCAATTTCGCGGAGCGTCCCATGGAACGGCTTCGGGCCACCATGACCTACGTCTACGCGGTGGTTTACGGTTCTGAACAGCAGCTTACGGCCGTTCGCCGCGCCGTCAACCGCGCCCACGCGCCCGTCCGCCGCGGACCGGCCGGCGCCTCCAAGGGGTACAACGCCTTCGACGCCGAATCGCAGCTGTGGGTGGTCGCCACCCTCTATGACACTGCCGTCACTGTCTACGAACAAGTGCATGGAAAGCTCGACGACGACACCGCCGACCGCATTTACCGCGAATACGCGCGGATCGGGACAGCCCTGCAGCTTCCGCCGGATATGTGGCCCGCTGATCGTGCTGCGTTCGCCGCATATTGGGATGCTCGCGTGCGCCGACTCCGGCCGGACGACCAGGCGCTGAGGGTTGCCCGGGATCTGCTCTATCCGGTGGGCGGCCCGCGGGTCCTGCGGCTCGCAATGCCGCTGGCGCGCTTCCTCACGGCGGGCCTGTTGCCGGAGCATCTTCGTGAAGGCTTTGGCTTCGAATGGGGCGCCGGCCATGCCCGCCGGTTTGAGCGGACCATGCGGGTACTGGGGCGTATCTATCCGCGGTTGCCGCAACGGATCCGGCACTGGCCACGGGATTACTACCTTGGCGGGCTGGACGTGGGAGTCGAGGTGCCGCATGCGTAACTTCACCTCGGTTGAGGAGTCAATTGACGACGCCGCCCACCGCTACTTGGACCGGTTCCGCGGAGGTCGCCTCCAGGCCGGGCTCACGGAGTTCGTGGTCTTCGGGCTGAAGCAGGCATGGGCATGCGTGTTCGGGGCAGCGTTGCTCGCAGTGATCATCGCGGCCCGGCTCTGGTATCCGGACAACCCCGGCCTCGCCCGGAACGACTTCCTGACCCTTGCCGCCGTCGTGATTCAAGCGCTGATGATCGCCTTCAAGCTGGAAACCCTGCGGGAACTGCGGGTGATCCTCCTGTTCCACGTGGTGGGGACGGTGATGGAGCTGTTCAAGACGGACGTCGGATCCTGGGCCTACGAGGCCGAGGGCGTCCTGCGGATCGGCGCAGTCCCGCTGTTCAGCGGGTTCATGTACGCCGCTGTGGGCTCCTACATGGTGCGGGTTTTCCGGCTGTTCGATCTCCGCTTCGACCGCTACCCGCGCCGGTGGATCACGGCCATGGTGGCGGGTGGGATCTACGTCAATTTCTTCTCGCACCACTACATCTTCGACGCGCGCTGGGTGCTGCTGGCCGCCGTCGTGCTTGTCTATGGGCGGTGCGTGATGCACTTCCGGGTGTTCCGGCGTCGCTTCCGCATGCCGATCCTGGTGTCGTTCCTGCTGGTGGCCCTGTTCATTTGGTTCGCCGAGAATATCGGCACGTGGTCGCGCGCGTGGCTCTATCCGAACCAGTTGGAGGGTTGGCAGGCCGTCTCCATCGACAAGCTGTTGGCGTGGTTCCTGCTCATGATCATCTCCGTGGTGCTGGTGGCGTGGGTGTACAAACCGGAGCCGTTGGACGCTGCCACGGACGCGGAGGTTTCTAGGCTTCGCCGCGTATCTTCTTGAGTGCTGCCCTGCGCGCTTGCAGCAGAGGTTCGACGTCGGGTACTCGGCTGAGGCGCACTGTTTTAGCCGAGGGCGGATTGCGTTGGGCGTTGATAACGATCCCAAATCCGCCAGCCGCGCCGGCTGCCAGCCAAGATCCTGTTCCAAGCCAGAGCGTGAAGTTGGTGTCTGCGTCGTCTCCGGCGATCATCACAGGCTCGGCGTAGAGGGCGCTGAAGGTGGCGTTCTGGCGTTGGACCTCTTCGAAATTGTGTGGAATTCCGGCCGAGGGGCGCCACCGGTTTCTGGCGACGATATAGGGGTCCTGGGTCGTCGTGACCACTTCCAGCAGCGGACCGGCCGGTGAATAGGCGTTGCCGTGGACCACTCCACCTTCCGTGCCGTCCAGCTGCCACGTGTCTAGCATCACCGTGCCATCCCAGTGATCGATCGTGAACAGTGGCAGGTTTGCGGCGCCGTCCCGGACCTCCTGATCCAGCTGGTCGCTGAAGGCCCAAAACTTGTCCGGGGGTAAGAATCCTGCGATCTCCATCGCGTCAGTCTGCCAGTTCACCGTAGGCGAAACCAGCCCTCACGCCCCGGAATTCCGGCATCTTTTCAGGGCTTGAATGCAAAGTTGAGCGTACTTCACTCAACTCTGGATTGACTTAAATCCGAGGCTGAGTACAGTTGAGTCCAGAACGCTCAACTAGCCGATTGTTGAGCAGGCTTCCGGCACGTAGACCGCCCAGCGGACCGCTGCCAGGGTGCAATCTCCAACATCGGCCATTGAAAGGAAACAAGATATGTCACGTGCAGTAGGTATCGACCTCGGAACCACCAACTCCGTGGTCTCTGTTCTCGAAGGTGGCGAGCCCACCGTCATCGCCAACGCGGAAGGCGGCCGCACCACGCCGTCCGTCGTCGCGTTCTCCAAGTCCGGCGAAGTCCTGGTTGGCGAAATCGCCAAGCGCCAGGCCGTCAACAACATCGACCGCACCATCGCTTCGGTCAAGCGCCACATGGGCACTGACTGGAACGTCGCCGTCGATGACAAGAAGTACACGCCGCAGGAAATCTCCGCGCGTATCCTCATGAAGCTCAAGAACGACGCCGAGAGCTACTTGGGCGAAAAGGTCACCGACGCTGTGATCACCGTTCCGGCATACTTCAACGACGCCGAGCGCCAGTCCACCAAGGAAGCCGGCGAAATCGCAGGCCTCAACGTCCTCCGCATTGTCAACGAGCCCACCGCGGCTGCACTGGCCTACGGCCTGGACAAGGGCAAGGAAGATGAACTCATCCTTGTCTTCGACCTCGGTGGCGGAACCTTCGACGTCTCCCTCCTCGAAGTTGGCAAGGACGAAGACAACTTCTCCACCATCCAGGTCCGCGCAACCGCCGGTGACAACCGCCTCGGTGGCGACGACTGGGACAACCGCGTTGTCGAGTGGCTCCTGAACCAGCTCAAGGTCAAGGGCATCGACCTCTCCAAGGACAAGATCGCCCTCCAGCGTCTCCGTGAAGCTGCTGAGCAGGCCAAGAAGGAACTGTCCTCCTCCACCAGCACCAACATCTCCCTCCAGTACCTCTCCGTCACCCCCGACGGCCCGGTCCACCTGGACGAGCAGCTGACCCGCGCCAAGTTCCAGGACCTCACCAAGGACCTGCTGGACCGCACCAAGAAGCCGTTCCAGGACGTCATCGCTGAAGCCGGCATCAAGGTTTCGGACATCGACCACATCGTGCTCGTCGGTGGCTCCACCCGTATGCCTGCTGTCTCCGAGCTCGTCAAGGAACTCGCCGGCGGCAAGGAGCCCAACAAGGGCGTCAACCCGGATGAAGTTGTGGCAGTTGGCGCAGCACTCCAGGCCGGTGTCCTCAAGGGTGAGCGCAAGGACGTCCTCCTCATCGACGTCACCCCGCTCTCCCTCGGCATCGAAACCAAGGGCGGCGTCATGACGCACCTCATCGAGCGCAACACCGCTATCCCCACCAAGCGCTCCGAAACCTTCACCACCGCTGACGACAACCAGCCGTCCGTGGCCATCCAGGTCTTCCAGGGCGAGCGTGAATTCACCCGCGACAACAAGCCGCTGGGCACGTTCGAACTGACCGGTATCGCTCCGGCGCCCCGCGGCGTTCCGCAGGTCGAGGTCACCTTCGACATCGACGCCAACGGCATCGTCCACGTCTCCGCCAAGGACAAGGGCACCGGCAAGGAACAGTCCATGACCATCACCGGTGGCACGGCGCTCTCCAAGGACGACATCGACCGCATGGTCCGTGAAGCCGAAGAGCACGCTGCTGAGGACAAGGCCCGCCGCGAAGCTACGGACACCCGTAACTCCGCAGAGCAGCTCGCCTACTCCGTGGACAAGCTGATCGCCGACAACGACGACAAGCTGCCGGAGGAAGTCAAGACCGAGGTCAAGGCCGACGTCGACGCCCTCAAGTCCGCGCTGGAAGGAACCGACGACGCCGCCGTGAAGACTGCGTTCGAGAAGCTCCAGGCTTCCCAGACCAAGCTCGGCGAAGCCATCTACTCGCAGGCCGCTGCAGCTGACGCTCCGGGTGCCGGTGCTGAAGGTGCTCCTGCCGGTGAGAAGGCTGCTGCTGACGAGGACATCGTCGACGCCGAAATCATCGACGAAGACGAAGCGAAGAAGTAGCCATGCCTCACCACGGCAACGAAGCAGAGCACTCAGAAGGCAACGAGCCGCGCAAGCCGGTTATCCGGGACAACCGCAAGGTTGACCCGGAGACCGGTGAGGCGCGTCAGCCTGACAGCGAAGCTGCGGCTCCCACCGAAGGCAACGCCGCTCCCACGGACGGCGACGCCCTCTCCCAGGCTGAGGAAATCCTCAACGGGGTTGAGGTGCCGGCCGAGGAATCGGTAGCCTCCGGTGCCGCGGCTGAAGCCCAGGCAGCGGAGCTCCGCAACGATCTCCTCCGCCTTCAGGCTGAGTACGTCAACTACCGCAAGCGCGTCGAACGCGACCGCGCCGTAGCAGGAGAGATGGCCGTCATCGGCGTCCTGAACTCCCTGCTCCCGGTGCTGGACGACGTCGATGCCGCCCGCCAGCACGGTGACCTCGAAGACGGCCCCTTCGCCGCGATCGCCACCAAGCTGGAGAACGCGCTGAAGACGTACGGACTGGAACGCATCGCGGACACTGGAGTCGAATTCGACCCCACCATCCACGAGGCACTCATCCAGCAGCCCGGCGAAGACATCGAGGTTGACACGGTCAGCCAGGTACTGCGCTCCGGATACCGCTCCGGCGAGCGTGTCCTGCGTGCAGCCCAAGTGATCGTGGCTGTTCCGGCGTAGGTCTCACCTTGTCGCTACACCGGAAATGGGGCGGTGCCCGCTCCGCGGTGCCCTCCACACCGCCGCCCCATATCCGGTTTCGCGCCCGCTGTAAGCTCGCCTGAGGTGAGTTGACCGCAGCGCGGAGTGGATTATGGGCCCCGGGTAGGGGCGGGGGCCCATAATCCACGGAGCGCAACGCAACATACAACGAAAGGAAACGCTCTTGGCCAGCCAGGACTGGGTTGAAAAGGATTTTTACGCGATCCTTGGTATTGCCAAGGACGCGTCCGACGCGGATATCAAGAAGGCTTACCGCAAGCTAGCCCGCGAGCATCACCCTGATACCAACTCGGGTGACGCTGCTGCGGAGAAGAAATTCAAGGACATCTCCGAGGCATACTCGGTGTTGTCCAACCCTGAGGACCGCCAGCAGTACGATGCCATCCGCGCCATGGGTGGTGCCCGGTTTGCTCCGGGTGCCGGCGCCGGACGCGGTGGTGCGGGAGCCAACGGCGGGTTCGAGGACCTGTTCGGCGGCTTGTTTGGCGGTGGCCCGGGTGCCCGTCAGCCTGCCGGCGGCGGCATTCCTCCGGAGTTCGCTGACCTCTTTGGCGGTGGATTCGGCGGTGCAGGCCAGACCGGCTTCCAGCGCGCCCCCCAGAAGGGCTCGGACCGTACGGCCACAACCTCCATCTCGTTTGCCGGATCCATCAAGGGGACCACGGTCAGCTTGCGCGAAAGCAACGGGAACGTGATCGACGTCAAGATTCCCGCCGGTATCAAAGACGGTCAGAAAGTCCGCCAACGCGGCAAGGGCAACGTTGGCCCGGCAGGCAACGGCGACCTCATCATTACCGTGAGTGTGAAGCCGCATGACTTCTTCCACCGCGATGGCGACAACATCCGCATCCACGTGCCCGTCACGTTCGCCGAAGCGGCGCTCGGCGCCACCATTGAAGTGCCAACGCTCGACGGCGACACCGTCAAGGTACGCGTCCCGGCAGGAACGCCGTCGGGCCGTACCCTCCGGGTCAAGGGCCGTGGCGTGAAGACTTCCAAAGTGACAGGTGACCTGCTGGTGACCATCGACGTCGCGGTTCCGCAGAACCTGAACAAGGAAGCGGAGGAAGCCGTGAAGGCCTTCGCCGCCGCCACTACTGACGCCAACCCGCGTCACGACCTGGCCGCAAAGGCCCGGTTGTAAGGAGGCGGTCATGGCAATCGACGTCAACCAGCCGATCTTTGTCATCTCCGTGGCTGCGGAGCTTGCCGACATGCATCCGCAGACGTTGCGCCAGTACGACCGCTTGGGCATCGTTTCCCCTAGTCGTGCGCCCGGCAAGTCCCGCCGTTACTCGCAGAACGACGTCAACAAACTGCGGGAGGTCCAGCGCCTCTCGCAGTCCGGCGTCTCCCTTGAGGGCATCAAACGCATTCTCGACCTCGAAAACCAAGTAGCTGCCCTCCAGTATCGGGTGGCCGAGTTGACCGAGGAACTGTCCCGACGCCGCTCACCGTTGGACGCGAGGATCTTCGCTGCGGGAGCAGCGGGCGACGTCGTGAGCCTTGCCCGCGGACAGCGTCCCCGGGCAAGGTCCCAAGCGGTAGTTGTATGGCGGCCGCGCCAAGGGGAGAACCTCTAGGCCGGGAGTTACGGCAGGGTCCGGTCCCAGCTCACCACTACGCGGGCAGCCCCTTCTTCGGTCCGCTCCACGTTAGTGACAATCTGCGATTCCGGGGCGCCCATGTCACGGATCTGCCGCCGGTACTCCTCAAGGTGCGCTTCGAGCGACTCTTCGGTCCATTCGCCTGGACGCATTCTCGTTGAAATTTCCACCGGCTCTTCCGGAACCAGGATTTCCGCCGGCCGGGCCACGTGCGGCTCGGAAGCGTCCATGCGTGGCGTTTCCAGCCGTGACGCGCCCCTGGGCTCCTGACGACGGCCCTTGACGGGTTCGGGTTCTCCCGGCGGCACCAACATACGGAACGCAAAGGCTCCGCCTGCCACACCGGCGATGAGTCCCGTGGCAATGAGCCAGATGGTCCGGCCTGGTCCGCGGCGCTTGGGAATTGTCCCGTTGGGGTGTGCCTTTTTGGAGTTTCGTCGTGCCATGGGAGTTCAACTTTCCGGTCGGCGTTCGGTAGTCCGTGCATGAGCAGGCTGTAACCCGCACCACCATGGTAAGCATGCTGAGGACTATTGGTAAGTCGAGGCCACGGAAACAAGGCGCAGGCCGGTTCCGGCAGGCAGCCCTGTGGCTTGAACACCAAAAGGGGCAGATAATGAAGACATGGCACGGCAAGCAGCGCACGTGCTGATGGCCCGAGCATCGTGAGGGTGATGACGGTGTCGTTGTCCGATGAAGAACGCAGGAGCTTGGAAGAGCTGGAGCGGGAACTCGCTTCGACCGATCCCGATCTCGCCTCCGAGCTGACATCGGGCCGGCCGCGTGGAGAAGCTGCCCGCACCATTCTCGGAACCCTGGCCGTTCTAGGCGGCTTTGCCATGGTGATTGCCGGGATCATGACCCAGCTTGTAGTCCTGGGGGTGCTGGGCTTCCTCCTTGCCAGCGCCGGGGCATATTGGCTGCTGGCCGGGACCTGGCTTCGACGAAGATTCGGAACGCACGACGACGACCCCGCACCTTAGCGGGGCCGCTCACCTTTTAGTGCAGCCGTCTGAGGTTCGGACCGGGAATGTGTCCTAGGGAACCGGCGGCACGGGTGGCTGGACCGGAGCCTCGGGCTGCTTGACGGGTTGAGGTTCACCCGGGGGCACCATCATGCGCCAAGCCAGCATGGCCCCGGCACCAACAGCGGCCCCCACGATGAGCCCGATCACCCACCCGGACAGACGTGGAGCGCGCTGCGGACTGCTCCGCCGCAAGGCCTGCGTCGTCCTGATCACAGCTTTGGCCGCCGCCCGCTGGGCTTCCTTGGCGGTCTTCTTGTTCCCGGTCAGGGTGAGCATGACGCCGTGAACAACGGACGGGACATCGGCGTGGTTGATCCGGGCCAAGGCCCACTTCACCACTGCGTCAGTCTGGGACGACGTGCCGTCCGCCGCGTGGGACACCCACTCCCGGGCCAGATCCTGCGCGGCGGGAATGATGTTCTGTGGTTTGTACATGGTGCACTCCTTGAGGAGTAGACGGCCCCCGTTAGCCAGACTACGCCGGAGCTCCTTGGACCAACAGGTGCTCCGGCGCGTCGAAACTTTAGTTGCGGAGCACAGCCGCCAGCTCCACCGGGTTCTCCAGCCCTGCCCAGTGACCGTTCAGGGTCAGCTCGCCGTGGAGCTCAGGAGCGGCCGCCGAGTTGGCGGAGGAGTCCGCGGCGACGTCAACCACGCGTGCCACCTTCAAGCGAAGCTCGCCGGCGTCAATGATGGTCACGCCGCTCCCCGAAACCGGTGCCGAGGCACTCAGGGCGGGAACGCCGCCGTCGAGCATTCCGCTGCCTTTCACCGTCACGGAACTGGGCCGGGGTTCGGGCTCGCCGTCGACGATCAGCTCGGCTTCTTTCTGGCCGGTCAAAATGGCCGTGGCCAAGGCTTTGACGTAGATGGGATCGGCGCAGGCGTCGTAAACATAGCGCTTGCCCAGGACCGAGTGATCCATGGTGCCGATCAGCCACTCGTCGGCACCGGCAAGCTCGTAGCCCCGGTAGCTGAGGGGAACCTGGTAAATGCGCTCGCCCGCGGCCACCACATGTGTCTCAATCCCGACCTCGCCGGCGGGATCATCAAAACGGTAGGCGCCAATAAGCTCCGGCATGCCGTCCTGGATGAACCAGGGCTGCTTTGGCAGGTAGCCGGCGATGAGATCGAGCTTGGACGGGGACAGGTTTGCCTTGTGAATGATCGCCATTACCCCAGCCTAGGGCAGGGCCCGGAAAGGTTGGAAAGGATGTCCGATGCGCGGCGGGGGCCCGGCACTGATTACAATCAGAGGGACGTCGACCACTGAGGGAATCATGAAGAAACTCACCACTGTCCTGATCGCTGCCGGGCTCATCGCCACGGCATCCGCCTGTTCCGCTCAGCAGCAGCTGACCACCAAGGAAACCTGCGACCGCGTTGGCGTTGCCGCAGCCGGCATTCCCCAGAGCCCCAGCCAGACCGCCACCATCCGCGCGGCCAACGCCATCCGGCCTATCGAGCCCGTGGCATCCACCGAGATGAAGCCGGTTGTAACCGCCATCCTGGAATTTCTGGACGAGCAGGCCAAGGAAGCCCCTGATGAAGCGAAGCTGGGCGAGCTCAATGCAGCATTCCAGGAAGCCGGCACCAAGTACGGCGAGCTCTGCCGCGGCTAATGACGCCCGCACACTGAAGGCTCACTCGTTGGAGAGACAGAGCTGAATAAACAGAGCTGAATAGACAGAGCTGAATAAACAGAAAGGGACCGGTTGAAGAACTGGTCCCTTTCTGCGTCCCCGACGCTCTATTACGTCCCACCCCTAAAATCCCGACGCTCTTCCACGTCCCACCCCTTATTCCCTGATGCTCTTCCACGTCCCACCCCTAAAATCCCGACGCTCTTCCACGTCCCACCCCTAAAACCCTGATGCTCTTCCACGTCCCACCCCTGAAACCCTGATGCTCTTCCACGTCCCACCCCTGAAACCCTGATGCTCTTCCACGTCCCACCCCTAATTCCCTGACGCTCTATCACTCCTCAGAGAGAGCGGGAGACGGACGGCTGGGGAAAACCGCGTGGGATGTGGGAGGGGGCTGGTGGGAAGGGTGGGGGATGTGGGAGGGGGTTGGTGGGAAGGGCGTGGGATGTGGAGGGGGGGGTTGGTGGGAAGGGTGGGGGGATGTGGGAGACGGTTGGGGAAAACCGCGTGGGATGTGGGAGAGGGTTCGCCGGTGGGGCTTGGGATGTGGGAGAGGGTTCGCCGGTGGGGCTTGGGATGTGGGAGGGGGTTCGCCGGTGGGGCTTGGGATGTGGGAGGGGGTTACTTTTCGTCGGGGCCCAGGTCAGGGCCGACGACGAAGCTCACCTTGCGCGTGGCGCTTCCGTGGAGTTCCAGGATGGCGAGCTCGTTGGCACCTTCGCGGATCAGCGGGCCGGGAACATACAGGGTGCGCTGCGGCCCGCGGCTCCAGTAACGGCCCAAATTGAAACCGTTAACGAACGCATTGCCCTTGGTCCAACCATCCAGCCGCAGGAAGCGGTCGCCCGGGCCATCGGCCTCAAAAGTGGCAAAGGAGATGGACGGGCCGGCCACACCGGCGGACGCGGCACCGCGAGGAAGAGCAACCGCAGCGGCCCGGAATGCGTCCAGCGAGGCCAAGTCAACAGCGCCGACTTCCCAGTCCAGCACCTCCACGCCGTTCAGCAATGCCGGCCCGATCAGCCCCTTCGCCTCGCCGATCCTCTGCCCATAGTTCACCCGGCCCTGGTCCTCCAGGAGGACCTGCAGACGACCACCGCGGGGAATGACAACAGTGCGCTCGCCCAGTTCCCGGCTGAGAACGCCAACGGGCACGCCGTCCAGGAAGAACTGGGCACGGTCGCGAACTTCAGAGAAGGACACCACGCCTCCGCCCTGCAGCAACACCTCGTAGAGGTAGAAGCCCCGGTACTGCCCGGTCACCTCCACCGGTGGAATGGTTTCGGACGCCAGAGACGTAGACCCGGCAACAGAAAGCAGCGGCACAGACTCAGAAACGGCCACCACGGAAACCGGAGCAGGTGCCCGGGGAACCGGCTCCTCCGCAGGCACCGGGAAGTGCTTGGCGATGACGTCCCGGAATGCGAAGTACTTGGCCGTCGGATGTCCGTCCTCGGACAAAGGGGCGTCGTAGTCGTAGGAAGTGATGGTGGGCTCGTAAATGCCTTTGTCGTTCGCCCCGTTGGTGAACCCGAAGTTGGTTCCGCCGTGGAACATGTAGATGTTCACTGAAGCCCCGGCGGTCAGCAGGGCGTCCAGTTCGGCGGCGGAAGCAGCGGCGTCGGTGGTGTGGTGGTGCGTTCCCCAGTTGTCGAACCAACCGTTCCAAAACTCGGCGCACATCAGTGGGCCAGTGGGTTGCCGCTCCCGCAGAAAACCAAGCCGCTCAAGGGAACGCGAGCCAAACGTCCCGGTTTTGTGCAGTTCGGGCAGTGAGCCGTCCTCGATCATGGTCCCGAACGGCTGATCGCAGGTGAACAGCGGAACGTCAACGCCCAGGCTCTTGGACAGGTCAACCAGATGCTGCAAGTAGGCTTTATCGTCCCCGTAGGCGCCGTACTCGTTCTCGATCTGGAACATGATCACCGGCCCGCCCTGGGTAATCTGCCGCGGCACCACCAGAGCCAGCACGGCTTCCATATAGGAGGAGACGGCGGCCAGGTAACCGGGCTCGCTGCTGCGGACACCCACCGTGGGGTCGGTGAACAGCCATGCCGGGAGCCCGCCGTTATCCCATTCAGCGCAAATGTAGGGACCCGGCCGGACGATCGCGTGCATCCCGGCGGCGGCCACAAGGTCCAGGAACCGGCCAAGATCCAGCCCGCCGTCGCAAACAAAAGCGTCAGGAATAGGCGAGTGCTCATTCCACGGCACGTAGGTCTCGATGGTGTTCAGACCCATCAGCCGGGCTTTCTCAATCCGATCCGCCCAGAGATCGGGGTGCACCCGGAAGTAGTGGATGGCTCCGGAGAGGATGCGGAAAGGCCGATCGTCCAGGAGGAAGTCCTGATCGCCGATTGCGAAGTTGCTCAAAAGAGGTCCTAACAGGGTCTACGCGGAACGCAGCACAGCGTGGAAAGCGTACGAGGCGTTGCTCCAGATCACGAACAGCAGCGGCGCCGGGGCCAGCGCGATACCCAGGACCGGCTGCATCACGGCGGCGGACACGATGATCCCCAGCAGGATCAGCATGGCCAGGCTCAAGTACCAGCGCTGGGCCACCAGATAAAGCGAGGCCTTGAGGATGCTTTTCAGCTTCGCCTCAGGCAGGAGTACGACGCCGGCAATCGCCGTGACGGAAAGGGTCACCGTCACGGCGGCTGCTACGACAATCAGCGGCACCAATAGCGCGGCGCCGGGAAGGGTAGAAGCATTGTTCTGGATGACGGCCAGGTCCACGCCGAGGAACATCAGCATGGCCACGGCCCCCACGCCCAGCACTGCGGACTTGGCGAAACTGCGCTTGTATCCGCGAAGGAAAGCGGAAACCGGCTTGACCGCGCCGCCGTCGTCGTTCAATGCCTTGAAGGCAGCGAAGATGCCGGCGAGCGACGGAGCGATGGTGACCGAAAGCGTCAGGAAGAACGGCCACGCAGCCGCGGGGTCGGCCACCAGCGACAAGCTGAGGACCAGGGGAGCGTTGGCCACGGCGAGCAGTGCGTTCCCGGCCAGGAAGGTGTAAATGAACCCGAAAATACTCCCAAAGGTCTCGAATCCCGGCCCGGCCCAACGCCGCGGTTTAGCGCTCACACTACTCATCCTTTCATCCCGCTGGTGGCAATGCCCTGGATGAAGTAGCGCTGGCCGATCAGGAAGATGATGAGGATGGGGATCACGGAGATCACCGAGCCGGTCATGATCATGGCGTATTCGGCGTCGAACTGGCCAACGAAGGACCGCAGGCCCAACTGGACAGTCCAGAGGCGGTTGGACGTGAGGTAGATGAACGGGCCCATGTAGTCGTTCCACGTGTTC
>NZ_JABMCX010000093.1 GCF_013179505.1 Paenarthrobacter sp. CM16
CACCGTGGAACTATCCGCTGCTGATGGCCGTATGGAAGATCGCGCCTATCCTTGCCGCGGGCAACACCTTGGTCCTGAAGCCCTCGGAGCAGACACCGCTGACTACCTTGAAGCTCGCCGAGCTCATCGCGGGCGAGGTTCCTGCCGGCGTCGTCAATATTGTCACCGGTCCCGGCCGGGTAGTGGGTAACCGCCTCTCCGAACACCCGGACGTTGACCTGGTTGCCATCACCGGAAGTGTGGGAAGCGGCCAGAAGGTTGCCGCCAATGCGGCCTCCACGGTGAAGCGCGTTCACCTGGAACTCGGCGGCAAGGCCCCTGTGGTGGTCTTCGAAGACGCTGATCTCGAAGAAGCAGCGAAGGGCGTACGCTCCGCGGGCTTCTGGAACGGCGGCCAAGAGTGTGGCTCAGCATGCCGGGTTCTGGTCCACGAGTCTGTAGCGGAAAAGTTCAACGAGATCCTGGTTCGGGAGATCAGCGGGATTTCCATCGGCGCCCCGGGCGCGGGAGAGGACGTCGAAATCGGTTCCATGATCTCCAAAGCCCACTATGAGCGGGTCTTGGAAGCGCTGGAAGACGTCCGCAAGGAAGGCCACACCATCGCCGTCGGTGGCAACGCGCTTGAAGGGCCCGGCTACTTCATTGAACCCACCGTGGTGACTGATGTCCCCGCCGGCGCCCCTATCACCTACACGGAGATCTTCGGGCCTGTGGTGTCCGTGGAGACGTTCAGCACCGATGAGGAAGCCATCAGCCGCGCCAACGAGACCGTCTACGGACTGGCAGCGTCGGTGTGGACCAACAGTGCTTCACGCTCACTTTCGGTGCCGCGTCGCCTGGATTTCGGCACTGTGTGGGTTAACTCCCACCTGGTCATTGCCAACGAAGTTCCCTGGGGTGGCTTCAAGGGCTCTGGCTACGGCCGGGATCTGTCGATCTATGCACTGGAAGACTTCTCCAGGACTAAGCACGTCATGTACAACCGGGGCTAATCGTTTACTCCCAAAGTGGCCGTGCACTCCTGCCAGGGGTGCACGGCCGCTTTCTGCACTCAATCAGAAAGGACGCCGACCATGGATCAACGACGCATCAGCGACTGGACCATCCTCGCCGGAACCAGCGTGGAACTACGGCAACAAGGACTTTCGGTATGCCGGGGATACGTCGACGCAGTGACGGACGACGGATCCATCCTTTGGCTGCAAACACTGACCCAGGGACGGAGGCTCTTCGAAAAGGCGGAGTTTTATGAGGCCTGGGCTTCCGAAGAGCGCACCGGATTTCACTACGAAGTAACCAACTCGGACTCGCAATAGTCGATTTCCTAACCAAGAGGAAACAATGGAACTGCTGTTCGAAGCAGCCGGCTGGGCAGGTGCGGCAGCGATACTTGGCGCCTTCCTTTCCGTGTCCATGGGCTGGCTAAAGGCCGGTAGGGCCTTTCAGACCGCAAACCTCCTAGGGGCTTGCGCATTCATCATCAACGGTGCCTTCCACGAGGCCTGGCCCTCGGTGGTCACCAACATCGCGTGGTTCCTCATCTCGGCCGTCGCACTCATCCGCCTGCGTCCGGTGCGTCGAATGCCCGGTGTTCCTGATCCCACAGGACCACTCCCCATCGTTAGCGCTTCCTCTGACTCAGGCGCCGCGGACACCTGTCCCTGATAGAGTCTCGCCCGGGCCTCACGCGCCTTCCATTTGCGGCGCAGCCGCTAGACGTTTCGGCGCACCGTACGGTCACGGATGCTCGCCCGCGAATGACTCAACTTTTACGCCTCGGTTCACGGTACCGGGACACCATGCGAATCTACGGCGAGTTCGGCATGCCCGCTGAGCTGCCCGACAGCAAGGTCGATTGGGCCCGGTCACCCCGATCGACGGCGTACGAATTCGGCCTACGACGTGCCTACCCAGAGCGCCGCCATCCAGGGGGCCTACCCACCGGCCGTACTTCTTCCCCATCAGCAGAGCCACGCTCGACGACGCCACTAGGCTTTGGCTTGCCTTAGCCCGGGGCGCGACCTCACTCGGGCCACTTGCCGCATCGGTGTAGTCCGACTTCGGCATGCTCACCGACTCCTTCGGCGTCACCTGGATTATCGACCTGCTGTGCGCCGACGACCACTCGTTAAGCAGCGAGAGGGCGACGCCGGGTTGATACCCGACGCCGCCCGCGTGCAGTCCGATGGAGTTAGAGTTCGCTGGGTGCGCCCGGCTCGCCTACGGAGGGGTCGATGCCGTACTTCTCAAGGATGCTCTTGATGGTGCCGTTTTCGCGAAGCTTCTTGATGTCCTCGTCCAGGGCCTTGCCTAGGGCGTCGTTGTCGAGGGCGGAGGGCAACATCACCTGGCCAACGGAGGCGAACTGCGGGACATTCGCGTTCGGCTTCACGTCCACCACTGTGGCTCCCTCAATGGGGGCGTCCTTGAACCGGTATTTGGCAGATGCGGAGGATGCCACCAGGGCGTCAATGCGGCCCGCTTTGAGGTCTGAGTAGATGGACTCGTCGTCCTGGTAGATCTTGAATTTATCTCCGAGCCATTTGGACATGCTGTCGTTCCAGAGGTTTCCTGCGACGGAGCCGATCATCTTGCCCTCGAGGTCGTCGCTGGTGAGGCCTGTCTTTGAGACGATCGCCTGTGGATCGCTCCAGAGCGGGGTGCTCATGTAGACGATCTTGGTGCGTTCCTTGGTCCGCAGCCAGTTTCCGGAGCCGATGTCCACGCGCTTGGATTGCACGGACGGGATGACGGCTCCTGCGCCGCCTGAGGTGCTGACGGTGACCTTGAGGCATTCGAGTTTGGCAATCTCGGCGATCAGGTCACCCTCCATGCCGGTGACGTTTTCCCCGCTGAGGATTGTGGCGGGTGCGTAGTCGTAACTTGCGACCGTCAGTTCACCTTGGGTGATGGTCTTGAGGTCCGCGTGGGCTGGTGTGCAGTCCGAGCTGCTTGCCGCGTCGGTGCCGCCGCATGCGGCGAGGGACATGGCGAGCATGCCGGCGACGGTGCCGGCGGAAAGCGCGCGCACGAGGGGGCGGGGAATTCGTGACATTGGTTTCTCTTTCTTTGTTGGGGTAGTCGGGGAAATCCCCAGGGGAGTGGGACGGGTTAGTTGCGGAGCAGGTGGCGGCCCAGGCGTAGTTCCAGGATTCGGACAAGGCCTAGGAAGATCAGCGTGAGGGTTCCGTAGATTACGGCGGTGAGTGTGTAGACGCTGAGGTATTCGAAGGTGATGGAGCCGATTTCGAATGCTTTTGACATGAGTTCGGGTACTGCGATGACGAAGGCCAGTGCGCTGCCTTGGAAGACCAGGACGGCCAGGCCGGCCAGGGGTGGGGTGGAGATTCTGAGGGCTTGCGGAAGGATGACGATGCGGAATCCTGTCCAACCGCTGAGCCCGGAGGTGATGGCTGCTTCTTTTTGTCCTAGTGGGACTGCGGCGAGTCCGGCGCGGAAGTACTCGGAGGCGTAGGCGCCGGTGTTCCAGCTTAGGGCGATGATGGCTGTGGTCAGGGAGGTCAGGGTGATGCCTGCATCGGGAAGGCTGAAGTACAGCAGGTAGAGCAGTACCAGTGCCGGCAGCCCGCGTCCGATCTCAACGAACGCGAAGGAGATCCATTGGAAGGGCTTGAATTTCGCTTCTGCCATGACGGCCAGGAGCAGGCCGAAGGGAAAGCCGATAAGTAGGGCGAGTCCGGTCAATTGGAGGCTGATGACCAGGCCTGGTGTGAGGTTCGGCATCCAGCCGAGCCATTGCGTGATCAAGTCCATCAGAGCACTCCGATCTTTCTGCGCAGTTTGAGGTCTACGCGGCGTGCTACGAGGGCGACGACCAGGCTGATGATGATGTAGAGCGCTCCGGCGACGACGAAGGAGAGCAGGCCTTCGTGTGTTTGTTTCGCGCTTTGTTGGGCGTAGTAGGTGATTTCACGGACACCGATGGTGGAGGCGAGAGCTGAGTCTTTGAGCAGTCCGATGCCGTAGGTGGCGATGGCTGGAAGGGCTACCCGGAAGGCTTGCGGGGTGATGATGTGCCCCACGGTGGTGAACGGGCTGAGCCCGAGTGCGTGGGCGGCTTCGCGTTGGCCATCGGGGATACTGAGCAGGCCTGAGCGGTAGATCTCTGCCATGAAGGCTGAGGCGATGATGGAGAATCCGATGATGGCGGCCTGCAGGGTGGAGAGCCTCAGCGCGTACTGGGGCAAGCCAAAGTAGATCAGGAACAGCCAGGTGATCGGCGGGATGACCCGGACCACATTGATATAAAGGGTGGCTGCAGCGCGGATGATCGCGATCGGTGATCTGGCGGCACCCACCAACACCAGGCCGATGAGGCCGCCGAAGAGCAGGGATGCTCCTGTGACGTAGAGAGTGAGTCCGACGCCCTGGGCGATCGAAGTCAGAAGTTGCGTGATCATGGCCGTCTCACCTGTCCAGTACGGCCTTGAGGAACTGCCGGGTGCGGTCGTTCTGCGGTTCCGACATCACCTGCCGGCTGGGGCCGATTTCAAGGACGCCGCCGTTGCCCATGACCATGATGCGCTCCGATACATCACGTGCGAAGTGCATTTCGTGGGTGACGACCAGCATGGTCATGCCCTCGTCGGCGAGGTCGCGCATGACGGCCAGTACCTCTAGGCCGATCTCAGGGTCCAAGGCGGAGGTTGGTTCGTCGAAGAGCATGACCTTCGGCGACAGTGCGAGTGCGCGTGCGATGGCGATGCGCTGCTGTTGGCCTCCGGAGAGCCGGGCAGGGTAGGCCTTGGCCTTCTCGGGGAGTCCCACCCGCTTGAGCAGCTGGTTGGCGACCTCTTCGGCTTGTTCTTTGCTGGAGCCCAGTACTTTCCGTTGTGGAAGGGTGATGTTCTCCATCACCGTCAGGTGGGGGAAGAGGTTGAAGCTCTGAAAGACCATGCCGGTGACTCGCCGCAGGTGGTCCAGGCTTGCCTTGTCCGGCAGCTTCTCACCGGCAACAACACGGGCGCCGCCAATCGCGATGGTGCCCGAGCTGGGCTTTTCCAGGTAGTTCAGGCACCGCAGGAAGGTGCTCTTGCCGGCGCCGGAGGGTCCGATGACGGAGACTACTTCGCCTTCAGCCATGGAGATGTTGACGTCTTTCAACACCTCGATGACACCGTATTTCTTGCCAAGCCCGGAGACCTCAACCTCGCCGGAGAGGGCGGTTGGGGGAGCTTTGGTACCAAAACTTAAGCCCATTTTCGTTTCCTTCAAATCGCTGACGCTTGGGGTGACTTCCCAGCCGCGCTCACTTGGGGGGAGGTGTGATATGGGCCGCAGTAGGCTGTGGCCTCAATCACATCTAAGGAATACATCATTGAATGATTAATGCAATAGGTAGCTACGAACATCCCGTATCAGTACGTCGAGGTCGAAAGTGCCAAAAGAATCTCGCGGCTGACTCGATGGGCCTCCGAGTATGCTCCATGGGTGCCGGCAGTTTCGGAGGAGTAGTCGCCGGCAAAATGTAGGGTGCCGTCAACGGGCGCCTGGAGCTGCGGGAGTGCACTGGCCCGTGTAGGCGTCAGCAAGGAGAAGCAGTGCTGCCATGACTGGATGCTGGCCCCGAGGATGCGCCCCCGTAACTGCGGTGCCACCTTAAGAAACTCTTCGATCCAATGTTCCAGAACACCCGAGGTGGGATCGTTGGCTTCCTCGATGTATCCGGCTGAATTGCCGTAGCAAACAAATTGGGCGGTACCGTCCTTGCGTCCCGGACGCGGATTGATCACCACATCGAAGGCGCGCCCTGCGGTGGCGATGAAGGACCAGTCATCCACAGCTGCCAGCTCCGGCGCGCTGATGTCCACAACAACACCGAGCTCGGTTGAACCGGGGGTTTGCACGGCATCCAGTGCCGCGGTCTTCCAATCCGGCAACTTCACCATGGTGGAGATCCTGGGGGCCGGAATCGCCATGATGACGTGCCTCGCGGTCAAACTCCGTCCCGCGCCGCCCTCTGATTCGATAGCAATCTGCAGGTTCCACTGTCCTTCATCATCTTGGTGAATGGTCTCCACCCGGTGATTCAAATGGACTTCGGTGGACTGCAGGGCATCTGCCAAGGCGGTGGGGATCGCTTCCATGCCCATAATTGAGACCACACGGTTCTTCTTCTCCTTCACCAGATAACTGGCGAAATACCTCAGGGCATAGGTTGCGCTGAGTTCGGAAGGGTGAGCAACTGAGCCTCCGCGAATGGCTGCAGTCAGTATCTCCTGGACCTCTTGAGGCAGATCACTGATTCGTGATTGGGCGGATTCTTCGCCAAACCCCGGCGTGGCCGGCCGAAGCTGCCCATTCACTGTGTTCGCGTAATATTCCGATGTTGCCCGATCGATGAAGGCCCGGAGTCCGTTGCGTGACTCTTCTGTAAGGGGGAGCCGTTCCACAAGGTCGTCGTTGTCCGTGGAGACTACGGTTTCTCCGTTGACGTGTATCCCGAAAGTTGTTGGTTCGAAGGGCTCCAAGTTTATGCCCAGTTCAGCTGCCAGCTCATGTGATGCGGTACCGGCATATACGAACATGGCCCCCATATTCACCGGTTCTCCGTGGACGTTCACGGTTTTTGCACGCCCGCCAAGTCGTCCGGCTTCTTCCAGTAAGACCACTTTTTGGCCCGTGCGCTCAAGGTTGTAAGCCGAAGCCAAGCCGGCCGGGCCTCCGCCAATGATGGCGACATCGTACATTTGCTCTCCTTGGGAGTGGGCTGGCAGTCCGGGCCATCCGAGCGCCGGATCATTGGTCTCCATGATTGGCAGCACCCGGAAAGATGGGAATACTTTCGACGCGAAGCAGTGACGAAATGAGTCTTTGAGTCAAGGCAGTGCTTCCCTAGACTGGCCGGATGAAGAGTGCAGACGATCGCTCGGAGCTCAAGCGCGCGGTTCTGACGGCGCCGCTATGGATGCAGGCAACCAAAAGCTCAAGCCGCCAGGTTGCGGACGCCGTGGGCCTGAGCCAGTCGTTCGTGGCACGGACCTGGAAGGAGTTCATGGAGCCCGACCCGGAAATCGAGTCGATAAGGGCATTGCTTGCGGAACGGCAGATGGTCTTGGGCGGATTGGCCGTTGGACCGACAGGGTCCTGCCTTGTCCTAAACCCCTCCCGCGCGTCGCGTTTACGCTATCCGGCCAGCCTGTCCACCAGCAGCAAGCGACGGCTACGGATGGTGCTGGCCGCTGACCTTCTTCGAGGCGTGGTGCCGGACCCAAGCTACACAAACGACCGCCCGGACCTGTGGTCATCGCTCAATTCAAGCGGACTCGGCCTCGCCGAAGAATCAATCGTCCTGCTCAGTGGCAACTTTGAGGTCCCCGCCGGTGCGCGGCCGTCAGTTCACCTCACCGATGCCTGGCAATGGCAGAAACTTGTGGCCGCATTGGACCTGCTGCCTGAAGTGCCGACCGGTGAGATGTTGGCGGACTTGGAGTGGCGGATGCGACGCTGGTACCACGGCGGGCGCCAACCGTTTTCCTGGACGGTGGACCGTAAAGACCCCCTCGGCATGGCTTCACGCGCGGATGACGTCCTTGGGGCTGGGAATGCTCTTGCGGAAGAAATTCTTTCGGCGATTCGCCAAGGGTTGGTCGACGGAACATTTGTCGGCGAAAGTGAAATTTCGCTTGGGATGCTGAATCGCCTGCTGGGTGCGCCGGTGAGGGACATTCGAGCCGCGGTTCGCGCGCTTACTGAAGACGGGTTGGTTACCGCAGCCAGATCAGATTCAGTGGTGGTGCGGATTCCGTCCCTGGATGACGTGTCTGAGACCTATATGGCTCGCCGTGCTCTGGGAGCAATCCTGGTTCGAGCGGCGAGTCGATGGAGCGTCGAAGATCGATCACGCGTGAAAAACTACCTTGATGAGCTGAGCGATTGTGCTCGCCGCAACGATGTCGCCCGAGCCCACTATTTGGATCTGGACTTCCAGATCGCACTGTTCGAGGGATCAGGTTTGAGTCGAATACCTGCAATTCTGGAGACGCTCACCAAGCAGGCATTCATGCATTTTGCCGTCATGGGTGCCCGCTATGCATTTTCACCAAAAATTATTCTTGACCAAAACACTGAGATCTTTGATGCAATAGATGCAGGCGACCTTAGAGCCGCGACCTTGAGCTGGCAAACCAAGATGGATGTCGGCCTCAACTACCTTGCCCAACACATTTCAGCCATGAATGCCATCAACGAACGGCGAGGCATGAACCCGGGCTGACCGCGAACAAGCTCACTCAAACCCCAAGCACGTTCGACGATAGTGCCAGCATGAACGCGCCAAATCGAAGTTCTAGCAGCTACTTCCACTCCCGCACTTCTAACGCCGACATTAGACGTTTTGTCGTCGGGCCATCTGGCAGGTCTCGTCATGATGCTCGTTGTCGTCTTCGCCATGGAAATGATGAAGGAGGTGCGGCCACTATGTTGGATATGAATGGTTCTGGTGGACAGAAGATGGTCGGCTTTGGGCGGTACGATCGGCCGCCGGGAAGTCGCGCCTTAGGGGTTGTCGCCTCTTGGCCGGGGGTTCTAAAAGGACTGAGAGGTGCCATCGATCCGGCAATCTACGTAGGCGGCAGCAGTCGATTTCAGGGCGCTGGATACGAGTGCGGAAGGACGCGTCGAGACCTCGTCTTCCGGGTTCGATCGGCGCAAAAAGAAGTGTGGACGCTGTCCACACTTTCCACCTCGGACTGGCCCGGACAGCGGTCGGACTGCCCCGGATTCCGCATGTTTCCGCCACTTCCCAGTGTTTCCAAGGCCCGGAATCCCGTTCGAGTCCCACCTCGGGCACGGCATTCCCCCTCGTCAGAGGGGGTTTTTGCTTTAACGTGTGTACATTCTGGGTGGTCAGGTCCCTCTGCCAAGGGTCGCGGGGTGTGTCTGGCGCCGCGGGTCGCCTGTGAAGTTATGGGGGAGCGGGTTCAGGGTCGCGGCTGGTGGACCCTCCGCTTGCTCTGAACTGGGGTTATGGGTTCCTTTCTTGGTTCGTCGGGTAGGTCGGGGTTGGCCTACACCTCTTCATGGGGAGGGGGACTGAGCGCAACATGACTTCTAGGTTCGTGGTCATAGATCCAGGTTTCGGCTCGTTCCTGGCGTAGGGAGACTTGCCGGGCGGCTGCTTTGTCAGGCCAAAGGGGGTGTGGACATTGTCCACACTTAAATCTTCTTTATCGCGGCTGCTTGCGGCCATTGGCTCTTCCCTCCTTGGGCCTTCATCTACTCATGCCTGTGAGTGGCAGTAGCGACATGACGCGGATCTGGAAGCGCCGGACATGTGCAGGGTGATTCCGAGGTGAGAGTTCGGCGGCCACGATCGGCCCGGGTGCTATCAAATGGGTCCTGGCCATGTCATCGAAGCGCCCTGCGAAATCAAGTGGGACGCCGGCCCGGCGCAGATGACCGCCCTCAGTGGTGCTTCCCGAGCATTGCAATTCACGCGAAAGTAGGCTGAGCACGTAGAAGTGGCCAGTCTGCCGATAAGCACCCTTATATATAGTTTGGGGTTTGTCGAAAGCGCTAGGGCAGTTCTTAGGCTCGATCTCATTTCTAGGGTGTGGGCCTCCGGTCCTCTTCCATAAGTGGTCAACGCGTCGATGTGCACGTCGGAGCCGTTCATGACCTCACGCAGGAGCGCGCCTAGCGGTTCGTTTCGGTGTCCGCGGCGCTCAGATGTTAACGAGGACGACGGCGGGAGTTACCTCCCGCCGTCGTAATCCGTTTGCCTTGGCGCCCCGCGTTGTTGGCGAGGCGCTTAGCCGTCAAGCTTGGAGTGCTCGCCGAGGCGGTGCCATGAGCGGTTGTGGTAGACCAGGGCGTCGCCGGGTTCGCCCGCTGGGACGTCACGCATCACGCGGGACTCCAGGGCGTGAACGGCGATGATGGTGGAGGTCCCTACCTCCATGCGGTTGATGACGGCGCAGCGCACCCAGGCGCGGACATCGTCATACACCGCTTCGCCGGTTGCAAGGGCGGACCAGCGGTGTGTCTGGTTGAAGCGGTCGGCGCCGGGGGTTGCTCCGAACTTCGCCAGGTCGACGTCGTGCGCGTCCAGCAGGTGCACCACGACGGTTTCGGCGCGCGAAAGCACGGCCGATGCTGAGGACAGTGCCGAGACCGAGAAAATCAGCAGCGGAGGTTCCGCACTTACTGACACCACGGACGATACTGTCAGCGCCACCGGCCCTTCGCCGGCATCGGCCGTGATGACGGCGACACCGCCCGGATGACCACGAAACAGTGCTTTAAATTCTTCAGCCGAGAGGGACTGCGGGAAGGCTTGCTCCGGAGCCCCGAGCCAAGTGTCTGGGGGGTAGGCGTGAAACATCGTTAGGACACCGTGGGGGCGGAGCGCTCGAGTTCCTCGCGAACGATGTCCGTTCCTGCGCTGAGAGCACTCAGCTTGGCCAGCGCGACGTCCCGGGGGAACGGGGCCATGCCGCAGTTGGAGCTGGCAATGAGCTTGTCCGCATCGACGAACTGCAAGGCCTTGCGGAGGGTGTCGGCGACTTCCTCCGGGGTCTCGATGGTCTCGCTTGCGACGTCGATTGCCCCGAGCATGACTTTCTTGCCGCGGAGCAGCTCGATGAGGTCCATGGGCACGTGGGAGTTCTGGGATTCGAGCGAGATGATGTCGATGCTGGAGCTCTGAAGCAGCGGGAACGTTTCCTCGTACTGCCGCCACTGTGAGCCGAGC
This sequence comes from Paenarthrobacter sp. CM16, assembly GCF_013179505.1. GTDB lineage: Bacteria > Actinomycetota > Actinomycetes > Actinomycetales > Micrococcaceae > Arthrobacter. Next base: position 10,715 of record NZ_JABMCX010000093.1, read on the forward strand.
GTTGCCTTCCAGTCGTTGTTTGCCTTGATCCCGTAGCCGTAGCAGATGTGCACGGCGGTCTCGGCACGCAGTCCTTCTGCCGCTCTCTCGAGCGCGGCGACGCCCCAGTCCTTGACCTCATCGAGGAAGACGTTGAACGCGGGCTCGTCGAACTGGATGATGTCCACGCCGGCCGCCTCCAGTTCTTTCGCCTCCTGGTTCAGGATCGCAGCGAACTCCCAGGCCAGCTTCTCGCGGCTCTTGTAGTGGTCATCGAAGAGTGTGTCCACCATGGTCATGGGACCGGGAAGAGTCCATTTGATCGGCCGGTCGGTGGTTGCGCGGAGGAACTTCGCGTCGTCGACGAATACCGGCCGCTCGCGGCGCACGGCCCCGACGACGGTCGGTACGCTCGCGTCGTAGCGATCGCGGATGCGCACGGTTTTGCGCTGTTCAAAGTCGACCCCGCTGAGATGCTCGATGAAGGTGGTGACGAAGTGCTGGCGGGTTTGCTCGCCGTCGCTGACGATGTCGATGCCGCGTCGGCTCTGCTCGTGGATGGCGATGCGCAGCGCATCCTGCTTGCCCTCGAGCAGCGCATCTCCCTCCAGTTTCCAGGGAGACCACAGAGTCTCGGGCTGTGCGAGCCACGAGGGTTTGGGCAGGCTTCCAACAACGGTGGTGGGCAAAAGTGTGTTCATGGTTGACGTTTCTCCGTGGGTCAGTTGACGAGAGCGGGGTATTTGGCGGTCCACTGGTCCAATAGATCCTTGTGGGGCGTGATGAAGTGTTCCTCGGTGTACTTCGCCTGAGTGACCGCCAGCTGACTGCGCTCGACGCGGTCGTAATCGATCTGGGTCCGCGAGTAATCCTGCTCTCCCAGGCTCGGTTGGTAGACGACGGCGGCGGCGGAGTTCGCGTTGTAGACCTCCGGGCGGTAGATCTTCTGGAACGTCTCCATGGTGCTGATGGTGCCGATGAGCTGCAGGTTGGAGTAGTCGTTGAGCAGGTCGCCGCGGAAATAGAAGGCCAGCGGCGCTACGCTGCCGCGTGGCATGAAGTAGCGAACCTGCAGCCCCATCTTTGCGAAGTACGCGTCCGTCAGCGAGAACTCGTCCTGCTGGTACTCGACGCCCAAGACGGGGTGATGGTTCTCCGTTCGCCGGTACGTCTTGGTCGTGGAGACGCTGATGCACACCACTGGCGGCTGCGGGAAACGTTCCTGGCATGCCGGGGAATCGAGGAATTGCTGGAACAGTTTTCCGTGCAGGTCGCCGAAGTCTTCGGGAACGGTGGGCTTGCATGCCTCCGCTGATGCCGCTGGCAGTACCACGCTGAAGTCGAAGTCACGGACGTAGGAGGAGAAGTTGTTCCCCACGATCCCTTGGTGGCGGACCCCGTTCAGCTGGTCGACGATCTGAATGTCGAGAACCTCGAACAGGGGGAACTTCTGGTCCGTACCTTCGGCAGTGAACTCTATCTGCACGGAAACGATCTCAAGCTCGAGGGTGTAGCGGTCCCGGTCCGGGTTGTCCCAGCTTGCGAGATCGTTGAAGCGGCGCCGAATCATGGTCAAGGCGTTGCGGAGATTTTCCTGGCGGTGCTCGCCCCGTGCCAGGTTGGCGAAATTCGTGGTGATCCGCGATCCTTCCGAGGGGGAGTAGTCCTCGTCGAAGGGGGTGGTGGTGATGCTGAAGGTGAAGTCGTCTGCCATGTGCTGCCATTCCGTTGATGGGCCGGAGACGGCCTTTCCGAAGGTGATATATCCATGGTGCAGCTTTAGGAGGGCTATCAGGTAACTAGTGGTTGCTATGCATTGATATAGAATTTTCCTATGGCTCAGATTTCGAGTGGATTGACCCTGCAGCAGCTCCGCTACTTCATAGAGGTTGCAGCGGAGGGCTCGATCTCCGCGGCTGCCGATCTTCTCTACGTAGCGCAGCCGACGATGTCTGCTTCGATGAAGGACCTTGAGGCCCGGGTGGGCCGTGCGCTCCTGGTTCGCTCCGCCCGCGGGGCCACCCTCACCGCTGACGGGGTAGAGTTCCTTGGCTACGCGAGGCAGGTCGTGGAGCAGTTTGCTCTCCTCGAGCAGCGCTACCTTGGCAGGCCGCCGCGGCGACGTCTGCTCGGGGTGTCAACGCAGCACTACTCGTTCGCGGTGGACGCCTTCGTCCGGATGGTCAAGGCCACTGATGTGGCCGAATACGAGTTCTCGCTGCGTGAGTCCCGCACCTGGGACATCATCGAGGATGTCCGGACGCTCCGCAGCGAGATAGGCATTCTCTACCGGAACGATTTCAACCGGAAGGTCATCGACAAGCTGCTCCGGGAATCCGGGCTGGCGTTCACTCCGCTTTTCCTCGCCGATCCTCACATTTTCGTTGCACGGAACAACCCGCTCGCTTCAAAAGAGCGCGCGACCCTCGATGATCTCGCCGGGATGCCGCGGCTGACCTTCGATCAAGGTGCGAACAACTCCTTTTACTTCGCCGAGGAGATTCTCTCCACCATGTCCAGTAAGCAGGAGATCAGGGTCTCTGACCGTGCCACAATCTTCAACCTCATGATCGGGCTCCACGGCTACACCATCTCGACGGGCATCATCAGCGGGGAGCTCGACCCGGAGATCGTCGCCATCCCGCTCGACGTTGACGAACGCATCGAGATCGGCTGGATCGGCCACGCCGCGATTCCGCTCACCGACCAAGCGCAGCACTACCTCAGGGAATTGCGGGCCGTCGTCGCTGAGTTCGGCGTAGCGCTACTCGACTGACCGCAGGTGAGCCGGCGGGTCATTACCCCTTCGGTGTTTGGACGTAGTTGTGTCAGCCGAGCGGGTTGCTGGCGTCGTATGTGCCCGCCGTCGTCCTCGTTGGGATGGCCGGGGCAGACGCCGGCGAGGAAACCGGCCATTCCAGGTGGTGACGATCCAGCCCGGGGACATCACGCGGGGCTTGTAAGGCCGCCACGCTGGGGCCATTCGGATCCCAGAAAAACGCAGCTCGGCCGACATGTTAGTTACGTATGTTGCATTGACTGATAACGGAGTCCCGCTCGCAGCCGCAGCAAATCGGCATCGGTTCTTTGCGAAGTGTTGTGGCGGCTGTTAACGTGGCATTTCAATCTGAAGACTCCTCGGTCATCCGAGTATGTACCAGTGGAAGGATCGTTTTGGGGGCGGCTTTCAGCACGACTATGTTCACGATTGCGTTCTTGGTAGTAGCAGGTCTACTCCAAATGCTGGCTTCTCAGGTCAAGTCCGGCGATTCAAAACCCAACTATACGTTTGGCATCCGTTCGAAGGCCACTTTGTCGTCTGAACGTGCATGGAACGCTGCACACACTTCAGCTCTTGGTGCGCTGAAAGCCATTCCGGTAACGCTAATCGGGTTTGTGGCCACGTTGTGGATAATATTCGCAGCCCTACCTAAGGATGACTCAAGCATCCCGTGGATCTTTTTCTCGGGTATGGGGTTCACGGCCATCATGGTGGTCCTGCTCATGCACATGTACTACAAGGCTGATTCTCTGGCTCGTCGTATTGCTGCGGGTGATGAGTAACCAAATGCAGAGATCACTTCATAATATAGTTTTACAAAAATCGGGGAATATTGGGTTTCTAGGCTCAACTAACCGAAACTTTCGCATCATCCTGGCAACGATGCTATTCCTACTGACTGGTTCGGGTGGTCAACAGGCAAGGTGGTGGCAGTACAGATTGCTTAGGGCAAGCATCCCATAGGCAGAGGGCTCAGTTGAGTCGACTCTGGAGTCAGTCCGTCATGCCGTTCAATGTTCAAGTGTCGTGCGCCCGAATGCCCCAGACCCGCCAAATATATCCGTGAGCTTCGCATTCTGGCTCGCAATGTTTTAGCGACTTTTTCAGCTTTCCCATAGGTGTAGGGCAAGATCATTCTGGGGGAGCTAGGCAAGTCGACATGAACTGCCGGGTGATGAACCCGCGGAATATTTTCCACGACGATAGGTCCCTTAGTGAGCGTTCCCGCCGGCTGGTACACCGACCCTCAAGACTCTGCCCTTGTCCGCTACTGGGACGGTATGCGCTGGACCGATCACGTCCAACCTGCTCAACCCGCGCAGCCGGCGCCAGCACAGAGTGCTCCCCAGGCGTCTGTTCAGGCTCAGCAACAATCTGTACAGGGGCAGGTGCCGAATCAGGGACGCACTGGAGGCGCGCGCAAGGTCGGGTTCTTCGGCGCGAAGAAGACAGCCGAGACCGCCCTGGCCGACGTGGAGCGACTGCAAAGAATCCTGGATGAGCGCGGCCTGCTCGAGTTCGACCAGATAGAATCCACCCGCGATGAGCTCCGCCGCACGGCCGAGAACGAACGCAGGGATTGGGCATCGGAAAACCAGCAGCTTCAGTCGCACCTGCAGGCCCTGCGTTCGGAACTTGCCGAAGCCGAAGGCCAGCTGGTGACAGCTCGTGCGTCGGCGGCGCTGCAAGAGGTCGGTGTCTTTGACTTTGACCACCCAGCAGAACACTCCGCTCACTTGGCGGCCAGACTGGATTCCGTCCGTGCCCAATACAAGGAGATGGCCAGGGCAAAGGAGGCCATTCACGCGACGTCGAACTTCACGTTTAACAACTCCGCGAAGCAGGGCATGAAGTTCGTGAACCAGATGTCGACCATCATGCTGCGTGCCTATAACGCCGAAGCCGAGAACTGCGTGAAAACGGTCAAAGCTGGAAACCTGGCAACCGCGACGGCTCGCCTGACCAAGGCGAAGGAACAGATCGAGCGCCAAGGCACCATGATCAACCTACGAGTCGACGAGACCTATCACCACCTGCGGATCCAGGAAATGGTGCTCGCCGCTGAACACCTCCAAGCCCTTGCTGCGGAGAAGGAACTGGAGCGCGCACGCCGCGAAGATCTGCGTGAGCAGAAGAAAGCCGAAGCGGAACTCGCGGCCGCCCGGCAAAAGCTCGCCAAGGAACGGGCCATGCACCAGGCAACCCTGGACGCACTCATAGCCAACGGCGACCTCGAAGGCGCAGAACGAATGCGCGCCAAAATCGCTGAAGACGAACTCGCCCTCGCCGACGTTGAACGGCGCGCAGCGAACATCCGCGCCGGGTACGTGTACGTCATCTCCAACATCGGCGCTTTCGGGGAGAACATGGTCAAGATCGGCATGACCCGCCGGTTGGAGCCCATGGACCGGGTCAACGAACTAGGAGATGCGTCCGTACCTTTCCGATTCGATGTACACGCGCTCTTTTACTCCGACGATGCCCTCGCCACCGAGGCAATGCTGCACCGGACGTTCGCTGAGCAGCGCGTCAACAAGGTCAACCTGCGCCGCGAATTCTTCCGGGTCACCCCGCATCAGGTCCTGGAAGTACTGAAGGAACACCACGTCGAACTCGTTGAATTCACCGAACAACCCACCGCCGAAGAATTCCGCCTCAGCACACCGGAGGCAGAGGCGTTGCCTTTGTAACGCAGAACTACCAGGTCCCGGTGAACGATCCACAGGGCGGGTGTAGTTCGCCGTTCTTTCGGTGGATGTCATAGGCGCCGTTATCGGTATTGAGGGACCGGTCATTGCTCACATCAGACTGGAACGCGCAGACGATCGCTAACGAACTAGCCAGTGCGGACTTGTTCTTCCGAGCGGTCGACCTACATGTGCCTTTCGTCCTGCCCCGAGATGGACGAGACTTCTGATGGGCTATCTGGCTGGTAGGTTGAACATCGCAACCGCTGGGGGGGG
>NZ_JABMCX010000094.1 GCF_013179505.1 Paenarthrobacter sp. CM16
TCTCCGCAATAGCAGCCAACCGCGCCTCCACCTCCTCAGGCAGGATCAGCTCAGGGTGATAACCCTCCAAGCCCAACAAAGTCGCCGTCATGGTCCCGTGGCCACGACCCGTCGCAGCCAACGACCCATACAAATCCACCCGCAACGACGCCACCGAACCCAGGACACCAGCGTCCCTCAACTCACCAGCAAACACCGCAGCAGCACGCATCGGCCCCACAGTATGAGAACTCGACGGACCAATACCCACGGAAAACAGATCGAAAACACCAACAGCCATGGTCGGGATCCCTTAATACAGTTTGAAACGGTCCGGCAGATGGTCCTGCCGGATGGCCTCCCCCGCTTGTGGCGGAGATCGACCGAAGCACGACGCCGGATGGCCCCCAAAGGCGGCAACCCGGCGTCGCAATTTTATTCAGTTCTACAAATCCCACGCTACGCCCATGCGTCCGTGGGTGGGCCACATGGCCAACGCTCATCGGACGGCGTTCCCCGATTCGGGGATTCGCTGCCAAACATGCCGTGCGCACGGCACCCCCAGCAGCAAACCCACGAATCGGCCTCGATCGCGGGGAGTTAGGAGAGGTCTCCGCCATTCTTGGAGGCGTATTCCTCGGCGGACAGCAGCGGGCCGTCGGACTCGGCGGCGACCTTGAACAGCCAGCCGGCGCCGTAGGGGTCGTTGTTGATCAGGGCCGGGTCCGAGACAACGGCGTCGTTGATCTCCGTGACCTCACCGGTGACAGGCGAGTACAAGTCAGAGACGGACTTGGTGGACTCAACTTCGCCACAGGTCTCGCCAGCGGTCACCGTGGAGCCAACCTCGGGCAGGTCAACGTACACAATGTCACCCAGAGCGTCGGTGGCAACCTCGGAAATACCGACGGATACCGAGTTCCCTTCGCCGCGGGAAACCCACTCGTGCTCGTCGGAGTACTGAAGTTCGGGCGCTACTTTGGGCATTCTGTTTCCTTTACGTGTGGTGATGAAACCGGGAGTTACTTTTGGCGCTTGTAGAACGGCAGGGCAACGACTTCGAATGGCTCAGACTTACCCCGCAGGTCAATGTCCAGTGCGGTGCCAAGCCCTGAATGCTCGACGTCGACATAGGCCAACGCTACCGGGTAACCGAGCGTAGGGCTCGGCTGACCGGACGTGACTTCGCCAATCACTGCGCCGTCCTTGAGCACCGGGTAGTGACCTCGGCCGGCACGGCGGCCCAGGCCCTTGAGGCCAACGAGCTTGCGCCCTCTGGTGGAGCCTGCACCATCTGCCTTGAGGGCAGCGAGTGCGTCCTTGCCGACGAAGTCACCTTCCTTGGACAGAGCCACCACCGGGCCGAGTCCTGCTGCGAAGGGGTTGCCTTCACGGGAGAGCTCGTTGCCGTAGAGCGGCATGCCGGCCTCCAGGCGCAGGGAGTCGCGGGAAGCCAGGCCGGCGGGAGTGAGTTCGCCGTCTTCGGCAGCGTCGGTAATGGCCTGCCACAGGGCTGCTGCGGATTCGTTGGCGACAAAGATCTCAAAGCCGTCTTCGCCGGTGTACCCGGTGCGGGCCAACAGCAGGTCCTGCGTGCCGCCGTCGAACGTGAACGGGACATCAACCGCGGCGTAGTACTTCAGGTCGCTGACCAGTGCGTGCTGTTCGGCCGGCACCAGGCGGAGGAGGATCGCTTCAGCCAGCGGCCCCTGAACGGCAATCAACGAGGTCCTAGCGGAGGCGTCCTCAACGACGACGTCGAACCCGGCGGCGCGCTCCAAAAGGGCTGCGGCAACAACCGCAGCGTTTCCGGCGTTCGGTACCACGAGGAACTTCTCCTCACCGCGACGGTAGGCGATGAGGTCATCGATGATGCCGCCGTCTTCCTGGCAGATCAGCGAGTACTTGGCTTTACCGATGGCCATGGCGGAGATTTTGCCCACCAGGGCGTAGTCCAGGAAAGCTGCTGCCTCGGGACCGGTGACCCAGACTTCGCCCATGTGGGAGAGGTCGAAAAGGCCCGCGGACTTGCGGACCGCATGGTGCTCAGCCAACTCGGAAGAGTATTTGAGCGGCATCTGCCAGCCACCGAAGTCGGTGAAGGACGCGCCGAGTTTCTTGTGCTCTTCATAAAGAGCTGTGTAGTTCTCGTTCATTTTCCGGAATCCCTTAGTTCTCGAAGTCTTCGATCGGCGGGCAGGAGCAGACCAAGTTGCGGTCGCCAGCGGCGCCGTCGATTCGGCCGACCGGCGGGAAGTACTTGTCCTGCTTGAGGTGGTGGACCGGGAAGGCGGCCTGCTCGCGCGGGTACGCCCGGTCCCAATCGGAACTTACGACGGCGGCAGCCGTGTGGGGCGCGCGGCGAAGCGGGGAATCCTGCACGGAGAAATCGCCGTGGGCAACCTGGTCGATTTCCTTGCGGATGGTGATCATGGCCTCGATGAAGCGGTCGATCTCGGCAAGGTCCTCGGACTCGGTGGGCTCCACCATCAGCGTTCCGGCAACCGGGAACGCCAGGGTGGGGGCGTGGAAGCCGAAGTCGATGAGGCGCTTGGCAACGTCTTCAGCAGTGACGCCGGTCTTGGCCGTCAGCTCGCGGAGGTCCAGGATGCACTCGTGGGCCACCAGTCCGCCTTCGCCGGTGTAGAGGACCGGGAAGTGGTCGTTCAGGCGGGATGCGATGTAGTTCGCAGCCAGCAGCGCCGACTTGGTTGCCTCGGTGAGGCCCTGGCCACCCATGAGCTTCACATAGGCCCAGGAAATCGGCAGGACGCCTGCGGAGCCGAAACGGGATGCGGAGATCGGGACATCGTTGCCTTCGGTCCAGGAAGCTGCATCGCCGGGCATGAACGGTGCAAGGTGCGCCTTGGCGGCAACCGGGCCAACGCCGGGTCCGCCACCGCCGTGGGGGATGCAGAAGGTTTTGTGCAGGTTCAGGTGGGATACGTCCCCGCCGAACTTGCCCGGCTGGGCGAGGCCCACCAGTGCGTTGAGGTTGGCGCCGTCAATGTAGACCTGGCCGCCGGCCTCGTGGATGGCGTCGCAGACTTCGCGGACGTCGGCATCGTACACACCGTGTGTGGACGGGTAGGTGATCATGATGGCCGAGAGCGCATCCCGGTGGGTCTCAATCTTGTTCTTGAGGTCAACGTGATCGATGGTGCCATCGGGCGCGGTGGCCACAACTACGACCTTCATGCCGGCCAGCACTGCCGAGGCTGCGTTGGTGCCGTGGGCGGAAGCGGGAATGAGGCAGACGTTACGCTGCTCGTCGCCACGGGACAGGTGATAGCCGCGGATGGCCAGCAGGCCCGCGAGCTCGCCCTGGGAACCGGCGTTCGGCTGGATGGACACTTGGTCGTAGCCGGTGATCTCGGTCAGCTGGGATTCGAGGTCGGTGATGAGTTCGCGCCATCCCTCGGTCTGGGAATCCGGAGCGAACGGGTGGATGGAGGCGAATTCCGGCCAGGAGATGGCTTCCATCTCTGCGGTGGCGTTGAGCTTCATGGTGCAGGAACCCAGCGGGATCATGGTGCGGTCCAGCGCGAGGTCGCGGTCCGAAAGCTTGCGGATGTAGCGCAGGAGCTGGGTTTCGGAGCGGTGCGTGTTGAAGACCGGGTGCTGCATGAAGTCGCTGGTGCGCTCCACGGAAGCTTCAAGCGAGAGACCTTCAGCGGTTTCGGCAACCGAAGCGCCGAAGACCCCCGCGACGTCAGCGACAACCTCGGAAGTGGTGGTCTCATCAACAGAGATACCAACAGTGTCAGCGTCAACGCCTCGCAGGTTGATGCCCTTGGCCTCGGCAGCAGCGACGATCTCTGCAGCCTTGCCCGGGACGCGGACGGTGATGGTGTCGAAGAAGGAACCGTGAAGGACCTCGACGCCGGCAGCCTTCAGTGACGCTGCGAGGGTGCGGGCGTGGCTGTGGGCGGTCTCGGCAATCGCCTTCAAACCCTCCGGACCGTGGTAAACGGCGTACATGGAGGCCACGATGGCCAGCAGGGCCTGCGCGGTACAGATGTTGGATGTGGCCTTCTCGCGCCGGATGTGCTGCTCGCGGGTCTGCAGCGCCAAGCGGTAGGCGGGGACACCGGCGTCGTCCTTGGAAACGCCCACCAGACGGCCGGGCATGGAACGCTCCAGGCCCTTCTGGACGGCCATGTAGGCCGCGTGCGGGCCGCCGAAGAACAGCGGAACACCCAGGCGCTGCGCGGAACCAACGGCGATGTCCGCGCCCTGCTCGCCCGGAGGGGTGATCAGCGTCAGCGAGAGAAGATCGGCAGCGACAGTGACCAGCGCACCGCGTTCCTTGGCATCGGCAATGACGGCGGAGTGATCGAATACGCGGCCGGACACGCCGGGTTGCTGGAGAACGACGCCGTTGATGGCACCTTCCGGAAGGCCGAGGGAGAGATCCGCGACCTCAACCTCGAAGCCGAGTGCTTCGGCGCGGCCCTTGACGATCGCGATGGTCTGCGGGAGGCAATCGGCGTCGAGGACGGTCTTGCCGTCCTGGGCAGCCTTGTTCTTGTTGGCGCGGCGCATCATCAGGACGGCCTCGGCAACGGCGGTTGCTTCGTCAAGCAGGGAGGCGTTGGCGATCGGCAGGCCGACCAGGTCCTGGACCATGGTCTGGAAGTTCAGCAGCGCTTCGAGGCGGCCCTGCGAGATTTCCGGCTGGTACGGCGTGTAGGCCGTGTACCACGCCGGGGATTCCAGGATATTGCGGCGGATCACCGGCGGCGTCACGGTGTCGTAGTAGCCCTGGCCGATCATCTGGACCGCGGTCTTGTTTTTGGAGGCGAGCTTGCGCAGCTCAGCGAGGACCTCGACTTCGCTCAGCGCGTTCTGCAGGGTGAGGGCAACGTCCTGGCGGATGTCGTTCGGGACGGCGGTGTCGACCAACGAATCGACGGTGTCGTAGTCGACGGACTTGAGCATGGTCTCAATGTCGGCCTGGCGGCGGGCGCCAATATGCCGATCGACGAAGGTGGTGGAGGCAGAACTAACCGTCACGAAGGAACTCCATTACTTGGGCGGCGTTTGGGTACGCCACAGCGGTTGGGTTCCTCCCCGCTCTGTATTGGACCTGAGAGTTTCCGCGCGTTGCGTGAACAACCATCGCTTGCACCGTCGGTGAGCACAGCGCTCATACACCCTGAGGGGGCTGATTGCCTGCTGCTTTCCAGAGTTGCCTTGCCGCGGCGGTGCGTGGGCCTGAGAGATTCCTGGGGAGGGTTTGCTCCTACGGCGCCTGCATCACTTGCTTGCAGGACTCTCCCGCCGCAGATCAAAGGCATGTTCAGTTATGTATGGGCACCGTGCAGGGCACGCCACAAGGGTTAATTGTCCTACGTCACGGGCGCCGCCGCAAATGGACGGCCTGCTACTTCCGCAACCGATCAAGGACACCAAGCAGGATGTCGACGTCGGCCTCCCGCCCGGCATTGCCGCCCTCCTGCCCGCCTTCGAAGATGGCATTGAAATACAGGCCGTCACCCATATAGCTGACGGCTTTGGCGACGTCCGGACCAACGTCCTCCGCCAGCACGTCCAGCCAACGCTGCTGGATGGCGGCAAACCTCCGGCGCGTTTCCTCATGGGCCACCTCGGCCAGTCTGGTGGCAGCAACGAACGCCCGGTCCATGGGCGTATCGGCCCAGAGCGATGACCGGATGAAGTAGGCGGCCGAACCATCGGGCGCCGCCTTCATCAGCGCGGTGTCTTCATCGGCGAGCAAGTCCAGACGCTCCAAAAGCGCTGTTATCAGCGCTTCCTTGTTGGGGAAGTGGTAGAGCAGCCCGCCCTTGGACACCCCTGCACGCTTGGCAACGGCGTCGAGGGTGGCAGCCCGCTCCCCCACCTCTATCAGGAGGGCTTCGAAGGCATCCAGGACGGCGTCCCGGGCAACTGGTTTTCGTGGCATGTGTCCATCATTCCCTAAAGCTTCACTGGGGTTACATTTGAAACTATACCGTCTGGACGGTACAGTAAATGACATGTACTCGCCGTCCTCAACCCAAGCACCCCGTTCCGCTGATCCCGTCAAGGGCCAAGCAGCACCGTGGCGCGACTGGACGGCACTGGCACTGCTGATGTTTCCGGTGCTGCTGGTGGCCGTCGACAACACCGCGCTCACCTTTGCCTTGCCTGCAATCGCCCGCTCTTTGGACGTGGGCGGCGTCCAATTGCTGTGGATCGTTGACGCATACCCGCTGGTTCTTGCCGCGTTGCTGGTGTCCATGGGCAACCTGGGCGACAGGATCGGACGACGGCGGCTGCTGCTGGTCGGCAGCACAGGCTTCGCTGCGGTTTCGGCTGCTACAGCTTTTGCACCCTCCGCTGAATGGCTCATCGCCGGCAGGGCCGGCCTTGGCGTCTTTGGCGCAATGCTGATGCCGTCAACCCTGTCCTTGATCCGGAACATCTTCACCGATCCCAACCGGCGCCGGCTTGCCATCGCCGTCTGGGCTGCCGGGTTCTCGGGCGGCGCAGCCCTTGGTCCGATCTTCGGCGGCTGGCTGGTGGAGCACTTCTGGTGGGGCGCAGTCTTCCTGGTGGCAGCTTTCCTTCTCCTGCCGCTGCTCACCTTCGGCCGGGTCCTGATTCCCGAATCCAAGGACGCCAACCCCGGACGCGTGGATGTGCCCAGCATCGTCCTGTCCGTGGTCACCATGGCGCCGTTCGTCTACGGCATCAAGGAATTCGCGGTCCATGGCTTCGGGGCATCCGCGGCCGCATTCATGGGCTTCGGCCTGGTGATGGGCATTCTGTTTGTGCGTCGCCAGCAGCGGATCCAGAACCCCATGCTGGACGTCGCCCTGTTCAAGAACAAGGTGTTCAGCACGGCAATCGTGGCGAACGTGTTGTCACTGTTCTCCATGACGGGCTTCATCTACTTCTTCGCCCAGCACTTGCAGCTTGTTGAGGGTCAGTCACCCATGGAAGCAGGAATCGCCATGATTCCTGCCCTCCTGGCAACTGTCATCGCCGGCCTGCTGGTGGTGCCGCTGGTCCGGCGCGTCCGCCCCGGATACGTGGTGGCCGCGGGCTTGACGCTCAGCGCCGTGGGCTACTTGATTGTGGTTGTTGGCGATCACGGTAGCGGACCCGTGTTCCTGTTGTCGGCGCTGACTGTCCTGGCAGTTGGCGTGGGTGCCGCGGAGACCATCTCCAACGATCTCATCCTGGCTTCCGTGCCGGTTGACAAGTCCGGAGCCGCCTCGGCCATCTCCGAGACCGGCTACGAACTGGGATCGCTCCTGGGAACGGCTGTACTTGGTTCCATCCTCACTGCTTCCTACCAGCACAACCTCGTGATTCCAGACGGCGTTTCCTCGCAGGCAGCCGGAAAGTCCGCGGAAACACTCGCCGGCGCTGTTGACGCAGCGTCCGCCCTTCCGTCGCCATTGTCGGAGGCGCTGACGGTCGCCGCCCGGACGGCTTTCGAGTCCGGCGTCCACATCACTGCGGCGATTGGGCTGGTATTGATGGCCGGAGCTGCGGTGCTCGCCGCCGTCGTGCTTCGCCGTGTGCCGAAGGCGCAAAAGTAGGCACAGCGCCGTTACGGGGCCCGCTCTGCGCGAGTCTCCGGGAATTTGGCACGCATATCGGGCCTCACACGGCTTCGGTCGGCGCCGCTTTCTTGTCGACGCCGGCGGCCAGTTCATCGATCCTGTCCAGGGCATCGGTGAGCCGGGTGACCGTGGTCCAGAGTTCCGGATGCCGGTCCCTGACTTCCTCGAGGGTGGTGCCGGCCGAGGTCAGGGAACCGAGGTCGAAGCTCACGTTGGTTCGGGCTCCTGCAATAGCTGCCCGGAGGGCTCCGAAACCCACCACGACGTCGGCGATCAGGGCAGGGTTGCCGTGGGAAGCGAGCCATGCGAGGTCTTCGATGGCATGGATGGCCCGCTCCCCCAAGACCGCTGACGCTTTGGCGGCATCAACGGAGGCCTGGTGGATTGCGGCGTCGCGCTCCGGCCCGGGATCGAGGCGGAAGGCGGCACCGAAAGCGTTGGAGGCCGTAGCGTCGTCGTCGGCTAAGTGAAGGGCAGCTTGGCGGAGTTCGCGGGCACGGGCGTGGATGCCGGCGAGGTGTTGGTGCTCGGAGTCTTCCACCTCGGTGTAGCCGGCCACCATGGAGGTCAAGGAAGCCGCAATGGAGAGCATGACCCCGGTCCCCGCGCCCCCACCAGGTGAGCCAGTGGATTCCGCCAGGGCCTTGGTCCACTCCTCAACGGTGGATTGCTGGGTGGTGACTGATTCAGAATCGTTCATGCCATCCAGTGTGCCGGGGCTTTTCAGCCTTCGCAGCTTTGGGCTGGATACACTGGCCAAACCTAGGCGTCGAATGAAAAGGGCAGACTCATGACCATTGATCTCGAAAAGCTATACAAGGACCTGCATGCCCACCCCGAGCTGTCCTTCCAAGAGACCAGGACCGCAGGTATCGCCGCGGGACATCTGGAAGAACTCGGCTTCGCCGTTCACCGCAGCATCGGAAAAACCGGCGTCGTGGGTGTTCTGGAAAACGGGCCCGGACCCGTAGTGATGCTCAGGGCAGACATGGACGCATTGCCCGTCAAGGAAACAACAGGCCTGGACTACGCAAGCACGGCCATGGGTGTTGACCACCAGGGTAAGGACATGCCGGTCATGCACGCTTGCGGCCATGACGTACACGTCACTTGCCTCGTGGGTGCGGTGGAGGCTCTGGTCGCTCAACGTGATCAGTGGCAAGGCACCCTGATCGCCCTCTTCCAGCCAGCCGAGGAATGGGGTGGCGGGGCAGAAACCATGGTGGCCGATGGCCTGTATGACGCTGTGCCCAAACCCGACGTCGTCCTGGGCCAGCATGTGGCCCCCTTCCCCGCCGGCTGGTTCGGAATCCGGCCCGGCGTCACCATGGCATCCGCCGATTCCCTCAACGTCACCCTCCATGGCCGCGGTGGTCACGGTTCACGCCCTGAGACCACTATCGACCCGGTACTGATGGCAGCGGCAACCACCGTCCGGCTGCAGGGCATTGTTGCCCGTGAGCTGGCAGCGAGTGATTCCGCGGTAGTGACCGTGGGGCAGATCCACTCGGGGACCAAGAACAACATCATTCCCGAAACAGCAACTTTGGGCCTCAGCGTCCGCACCTTCAGCAATGACACCAGGGATAAGATCCTCGGTTCCATCGAGCGCATTGCCGCGGCAGAATCCACAGCGTCCGGGGCACCCAAAGACCCGGAGATTCAGTTTGAAGAGCACTTTCCGCTGACCGTCAACGATCAGGCTGCCACCGATAGGGTGTCCGCGGCGTTCAAGGCAAAGTTCGGCGAAACACAGATCATTGACCCCGGTCCTGTCTCCGGAAGCGAAGACGTGGGCGCCTTGGCCAAGGCCGCCGGCGCTCCCCTGGTTTTCTGGTTCCTGGGCGGCGCCGAGCCTGCCCTGTTCAAGGAATTCGCCACAACGGGCCGCCTACCTGAAGATATTCCGTCGAATCACTCACCGTATTTTGCTCCGGTCATTGAGCCGACGTTGTCGCGCGGGACCGAAGCCCTGGTGACGGCCGCCCGGGAATTCCTGGCTACCCAGTCCTAGGGATTCATCCGGCCCGGCAAGGGTGAAGGCGCCGCGAGCGCAGCGCCTTCACCCTTGCTTCCTTCACCGAGCCGGTGCAGTGACTAGTGGGACAATGCCGCCTGACGCGCCTCCCGGACAGCCAGGGTGGTCTCCTCCATCATCAGATCAGCATTAATGGCGGCGCCTGCCATGACCCCTGCAGCTGCGGAGGCCATCACCTGGCCAGTGAGATCGGTGACGTTACCGGCCGCCCAGACGCCAGGCACCGATGTTGCCCCGCCCATCGGACCGGCTTCAACATGGGTCCCGACGCCCATCGGGTGCTCCACCACGGGGACTCCGAGGGACTCCAGCACGCCGGATCTGGCCTCCAGCCGGGGGCCCGTCACAACCGCTTGCATCGGAATCACCGTTCCCGAATCCAGGACAACGCCGCTCAATGCATCGTCAGTGACTTCCAGCGCCCGGACTTTACCGTCCACCACGGTGATGGAGCGGGCAGCCAATTGCTCCCATTGTTCCTCTGTAGGCTCCACCACGTCATTGAGGAACAAAGTGATGTTGGGGCTCCACTGGCGGAACAGCAACGCCTGGTGCAATGCCATGGGCACCGAACCCAGGATTCCGATCGCTTTGTTCCGCACTTCCCAGCCGTGGCAGTAGGGACAGTGGAGAACGTCGCGTCCCCACCGCTCCCTGATCCCGTCGATCTCGGGCAGGATGTCGATCAGTCCCGTGGTGACCAGCACCCTTCGCGCTTTGATGATGCGACCATCAGCCAGGTCCACCTCAAAGGCAGGCTCCGCTCCTTCGGTGGCTGCCGCCGTCGAGCGCGCCCCAACAGCAGTGCCTGCCACCACTGCGGCTCCGTACTGGATCGCCTCTGCCCGGCCCAGTTCCAGCAACTCCCGGGGATTGATGCCGTCACGGGAGAGGAATCCGTGCACCCCGGCTGCGGGTGCGTTCCGCGGCTCACCGGCGTCGATAACGACGACGGACCGCAAGGCCCTGCCCAGCGTCACGGCTGCACTTAACCCAGCTGCGCCACCTCCGATCACGACTGCGTCGTATTCCGCTGCCAGGGGATTGCTCGTTGTATCCATACCCAAATGCCTCCGTGCGTCTCCTGCGGCCATGCGCCGCTCCTTCCATGGTTGGACAGGACAGTCGAGAACAGCAAGGAAGTTTGCCAGTATGGCAAAATGAGGGGCATGACAACGGATTTCAGCAGCATGCTCGACGCCGTCGGCCCCCGCCTGCGTGCCATGCGGACCCAACGCAACGTGACCTTGGCCGAAGCCTCGGAAGGTACGGGCATTTCCGTCAGCACACTCTCCAGGCTGGAATCGGGACAACGCAAGCCCACCCTGGAGCTGCTCCTCCCCATCGCGAGGTTGCATCAAGTTCCGCTCGAAGAACTCATCGACGCCCCGGAAACCGGCGACCCCCGGATTCACCTCAAGCCGCACGTTCACGAGTGGGGAACCGCACTTCCCCTGACCCGGCGCCCGGGCGGTATCCAGGCCTTCAAAATGGTGCTGAAAAGCGGAACAGGAAAAGAGATACCGCAGCCCCAATCACATGAGGGCTATGACTGGATGTACATCCTCAACGGCAAGCTTCGGCTGGTACTGGGTGAGAACGACTTTGTCCTGAAACCCGGCGAGGTCGCGGAATTTGATACGCGAACACCGCACTGGTTTGCCAGCGCCACCTCGGAGCCCGTGGAACTCCTCACCCTGTTCGGCCAGCAAGGTGAACGCCTTCATGTACGGGCACGACCCAAGCGCTAGGAAGGGCAAGCGCAAAGGCTAGGAAGCAAGCCATTCCCGGGCGCTGCTGCGGGAGGCGGCCGGGTCGGCGCCCAGCTCCGGGCGGTTGATCTCAGCCCACACCTCATCAAGGGAGAGTCCGAGGACATCGGCGATCGCAGCAACCGTAGGGAAAGCCGGCGTCGCCACCCTGCCGGACTCGATCTTACGCAGGGTCTCTGGCGAGACCCGGGCATCCAGGGCCGTCTCCAACATTGAACGTTCACCCCGGGCGCGACGCAAAAGAGCACCGAGGCGTTGTCCACGCTCGGCCTCTGCGGGTGTAAGCGGCAACCTGACCATGGCTCCAATTGTAATACCGGGATAATATGGCCGGGATAGTTATTGGTCGCCACACGAAAGGCCCCCGCATGATTGAGATCCTGAGCCGTCCGGAAGTAAGCCGCGCCAAGGAGACCGGTGCCTTGGTCGCTAACATTCTGCATACGCTGAAGGGCCGGGCAACCGTGGGCACAAATCTGCTGGACATAGACCGCTGGGCCAAGTCGATGATCCTTGAGGCTGGAGCGGTGTCCTGCTATGTCGACTACGCGCCCTCCTTCGGCCGCGGGCCGTTCGGGCACTACATCTGCACGGGGGTAAACGACGCTGTCCTGCACGGCCTGCCCAGGGACTACGCCTTGGCCGACGGAGATCTGCTGACCCTGGACCTGGCTGTCTCCAAGAACGGAATCGCCGCGGACTCGGCCATCAGCTTTATTGTGGGCGAGTCCAAACCTGCGGAGAGTGTGGCAATGATTGAAGCAACCGAACGGGCGCTGCAAGCAGGCATAGAAGCCGCCCGGCCCGGAGCACGCATCGGGGACCTCTCCTATGCCATCGGCTCGGTCCTCAGTGAGGCCGGCTACCCCGTCAATACCGAGTTTGGCGGCCACGGCATCGGCTCCACCATGCACCAGGAGCCGCACGTGCCGAACATGGGACGGCCCGGCCGCGGGTACAAGCTTCGCCCCGGATTGCTGCTCGCCCTTGAGCCGTGGGTCATGGCTGATACCGCCCGGCTTGTCACCGACCCCGATGGCTGGACCCTGCGCAGCGCGACCGGCTGCCGCACCGCCCATAGCGAGCACACCATTGCCATCACCGACGACGCAGCTGAAATCCTCACCCTGCCGACGCTGGCCCCCTAACCCGCGAGCCCGCCCGCCGAGCCCGGACCGCCCCGCCGAGCCACCCCCAGTCATAAATGAAAGGCATTCACTTAACCCCTTGCGCTCAGGAGTGACTCGCGCCATACTAAATGAACGCTATTCATTTAGTGACTGTCGTCTCACCGGAGTACATGCCACCATGATTGAAATTACCTGCCTCGAAGCCCCCACTTCCCTGGCCCGCACCGAGCCCTCCACGCGCACCCCCTTGCGCGTGGGCGTCGTCCAGCACCGCTGGCACGCCGATGAAGGCGCTCTCCGCGCCGAACTCACGGAGGGCATCGAGCGCGCTGCCAAGCTGGGAGCCACCGTTGTTTTCCTGCCTGAGCTGACCCTCTCCCGCTACCCGGCGGACACCCGCCCGGAGAACAACCCGGCTGCAGGCATCCGCCCCTCGGATATCACCGAGGACCTCCTCACCGGCCCCACTTTCACGTTTGCTGCCGAAGCCGCCCGGAAGTACGGCGTCTCCGTGCACGCATCGCTGTACCAGCGGGCCGAAAACCCGGACGGCAGCGATGATGGCCTGGGCCTGAACACCGCCATCCTGGTGAACCCCGCGGGCGAACTCGTGGCCCGCACCCACAAGCTTCACATCCCGGTGACCGCCGGATACTACGAGGACAAGTTCTTCCGCAAGGGTCCGGAAGCAGAGGACGCCTATGCCGTCCATGCTCCTGCCGAGTTGGGCGGCGCCCGCTTGGGCATGCCCACCTGCTGGGACGAATGGTTCCCGGAACTCGCCCGCCTGTATTCCTTGGGCGGCGCCGAAATCCTGGTCTACCCCACGGCCATTGGCTCAGAGCCGGACCACCCCGACTTCGACACCCAGCCGCTCTGGCAGCAGGTGATCGTGGGCAACGGCATCGCCAACGGCCTGTTCATGATCGCCCCCAACCGTTACGGCAACGAGGGCACCCTGAACTTCTACGGTTCATCGTTCATCTCCGATCCCTACGGCCGCATCCTGGCCCAGGCACCCCGCGACGAGTCCGCCGTCCTCGTCGCAGACCTGGATCTTGACCAGCGGAAGGACTGGCTCACGCTGTTCCCGTTCCTCGCTACCCGCCGCCCGGAAACCTACGCCCGCCTGACCGAACCGGTGGACCCGAACGCCCCGCTGGGTGCAGCACAGGCACAGGCAGTGTCCGCATGAGCGCCTGGCGCATGCCGGCCGAAACGGCTCCGCAAGACCGCGTATGGATGGCTTTCCCCACCGGCGGCTACACCTTGGGTGACAGCGAAGAAGAAGCCCATGCGGCGCGCTCCACTTGGGCCGCCGTCGCCAACGCCATCCTTGAGTTCGAGCCGGTCACCATGGTGGTAGCGCCCGACGACGTCGAAACGGCCTCGCGCTACCTGGACCCTCGCGTTGAGGTACTCACCGCCGAGCTCAACGATGCCTGGATGCGGGACATCGGGCCGTCATTCGTGCTGGATTCGACCAAGAAGCTCGGAGCCGTGGACTGGATCTTCAACGGCTGGGGTGGCCAGGACTGGGCTGCGTGGGACAAAGACTCCCTGATAGCGGCAAACGTGACCGAACGTGCCGGCGCCACCCACCTCCCCTCCGGCATTGTGAACGAAGGCGGCGGAATCCAGGTTGATGGCGAAGGAACGGTGCTGGTCACCGAGACCGTGCAGCTGGATCAGGGCCGGAACCCCGGACTGACCAAAGCCGACATCGAAGAAGAGCTGGCGCGCACCATCGGCGCCACCCACGTAGTGTGGCTGCCCCGTGGCCTCACCCGCGATTCCGAGAAGTTCGGCACCCGTGGACATGTGGACATCGTGGCAGCCATCTCCAGCCCCGGCACCCTGCTGGTCCACTCCCAGCAGAACCCCGAACACCCGGATTACAAGGTCTCCCGCGAGATCATCGACTTCCTGCGCACCACCCATGACGCAGCCGGCCGGGAATGGAACATCATCGAAGTTCCCGCCCCGGAAGCCCTGACCGATGACGAGGGGTTTGTGGACTACAGCTACATCAACCACCTCGTGGTCAACGGCGGAGTCATTGCCTGCAGCTTTAACGACCCCTCGGACGAGAAAGCACTCCGCATTCTCGCCGATGCCTACCCCGGCCGCCGCGTGGTCAGTGTTGACGCACGCGAACTTTTTGCACGGGGCGGCGGCATCCACTGCATCACGCAGCAACAGCCTTCGGCCATCTAGAAAGGGCCTCCTATGAGCCAGACAATCCGCCGCAGCGGCAATAATGCCGCAACATCGCACGACATCAGCGGCAAGGGACTGAAGACGGGGCAGTTGGGGCTCCTCGCCGTCGTCGTTCTTGGCATTTCAACCATCGCACCGGCGTATACCTTGACGGGTGCGCTGGGCCCCACGATCAACGAAGTCGGGCTGCAACTGCCCGTGATCTTCCTGATCGGCTTCATCCCGATGATCCTGGTGTCGCTTGCGTACCGGGAACTGAACGCCGATTCCCCGGACAGCGGCACCACGTTCACCTGGGTCACCAAGGCGTTCGGCCCCTGGGTGGGCTGGATGGGCGGCTGGGGCTTGCTCGCGGCCAACATCATTGTCCTGTCCAACCTGGCGGGCGTGGCCGTGGACTTCTTCTACCTGTTCCTGGCCCAGGCCACGGGGTCACCTGAGTTGGCCGACCTCGCCTCCAACAAGCTCCTGAACGTGGCCACCTGCTTTGTGTTCGTGGCGTTGGCGGTATGGATCAGCTATCGCGGCCTGCACACCACCAAGATTGTCCAGTACGGCCTGGTGGGCTTCCAACTGCTGGTACTCGGCATTTTTGTGGCCATGGCCTTCGCTAATTGGTCCACGTCCGAGACCGCTGTTCCGTTCAGCTGGGACTGGTTCGACGTCACCAAGATTGAAACCTTCGGCCAGATCGCTGCCGGTATCTCGTTGTCGATCTTTGTCTACTGGGGCTGGGATGTCTGCCTCACCGTGAACGAGGAAACTGCCAACGGCAAGAAAACCGCAGGACTCGCCGGCACACTCACCGCCGTCATCGTGCTGGGCATCTACCTGCTGGTCACCATCGCCACCATGATGTTTGCCGGCGTGGGCGACACAGGCATCGGCCTGAACAACGAGGAAAACCACGCCAACGTCTTTACCGCGCTCGCGTCGCCTGTGATGGGTCCGTTTGCGATCCTCATGTCCCTCGCCGTGCTGTCCAGTTCGGCGGCCTCCCTGCAGTCCACCTTCACCTCGCCCTCGCGCAGCCTGCTGGCCATGGCCCACTACGGTGCCCTGCCTGAGCGCTTCAGCCACATGAGCAAGAAGTTTTCGACGCCGGGCTTCGCCACCGTTGCGGCCGGCGTCCTGTCCGCAGGCTTCTACGCGGTGATGCACGTGATCAGCGAGAACGTCCTGAATGACACCATCCTGGCCCTGGGCCTGATGATCTGCTTCTACTACGGGCTCACGGCCATCGCCTGCGTCTGGTACTTCCGCAACAGCGTGTTTGCAAGTGCCCGGAACTTCTTCCTGCGGCTCGTTTGCCCGCTGGTGGGTGGCGTAGGACTGTTCGTGGTGTTCGTTCAGACCGCCGTGGACAGCTGGGCTCCGGAGTTCGGCAGTGGATCCGAGATCTTCGGTGTGGGACTGGTGTTCGTCCTTGGCATCGGAATCCTGGCTCTGGGTGCCGTGGTCATGCTGGTCATGTCCCGCATCCGGCCCGGGTTCTTCCGCGGCGAGACCATCCGGAGGGATACCCCGGCTCTGGTGGTACCGGAGTAGCTGCCTCCCGAAAACGCTGGAAAGCTGCCAGTTCGCCGGAATTTTCCGGGCGAACTGGCAGCTTTCGTAGGTTCTGGCGCGCGCCTACCAGC
>NZ_JABMCX010000095.1 GCF_013179505.1 Paenarthrobacter sp. CM16
GAGAAGAGTTCTATGTCTGGTGGCGACATCGCCGGCCTCATCGCAGCAGGAGTCTTCGCGCTCCTTGTGTTGTTGTTGGCTGTGCCTATCTTGAAGCTTGGTGGCGTTTTTGACGAGGTACGCACCTCCATCCGGTCCATTAGCGACGGCGCCACACCCTTGATGGATGAAGTAACCGCTACGGTTTCCACCACCAACCAGCAGCTGAAGAAGGTTGACGGCATCGCCTCCAACGTCTCCGATGCCTCAGCCAACATCTCCGCGTTGTCATCGCTTGTAGCTGCCACGGTGGGTTCGCCCCTGATCAAGGTGGCAGCGTTCAGCTACGGCGTACGCTCGGCATTCGCCGGACGACGAGCCCCTTCCTCCGGCCGCCGCAGCCGCTGATCTGATGTGTTGCTGAAGCAGGCAGCCGCAAAACTATAGGGAGACCAAAACCTCATGAAAAGAATTGTGTGGATGGGCATAGGCGTCGCCATCGGCGTCATTGCCTTCCGTAAGGTCACCGAGGCCCAGGCGAACATTGGTCCCGAGGGCCTGAACCGAGCCGTCGGCCGGATGGCTGACGGCTTGTTCGATTTCGCCGATGCGGTCCGGACCGGCATGCACCAGCGGGAAGAAGACCTTCGGGCGGCCTTGGGCATTGACGAGGCCGGAGCGGGCCGCCGCTAGCGGAGCGGTTCGCTCCCGCGCCCGCAACAGGGCAGAATGGAAAACTGCGGAACGGCACCAGCCGGTACCGCGCACCTTACGTGCAGTGAATTGAGAAGGGTAAGTAATCAGCTAATGAAGTCGCAGGAGATCACCAAGCGCTGGGTGGACTTTTTTGTCAGTAAGGGCCACACCGCCGTTCCCTCCGCGTCGCTCGTTTCCAGCGACCCGTCCCTTCTCTTCACCGTGGCCGGAATGGTGCCGTTTATTCCATACCTGACTGCCCGCGAAGAGCCCCCGTACAGCCGCGCCACGAGCGTGCAAAAGTGCATCCGCACCGGGGACATCGAGGAAGTGGGAAAGACGGCCCGCCATGGCACGTTCTTCCAGATGTGCGGCAACTTCTCCTTTGGCGACTACTTCAAAGAGGACGCCATCAAGTTCGCCTTCGAGCTGCTCACCACGAGCGTCGAGGACGGCGGCTACGGACTGCCTGCTGAGCGCCTGTGGGTGACCGTCTACGAAGAAGACGACGAAGCCAAGGAGCTGTGGCTCAAGAACACCGGCATTCCCGCTGAGCGCATCCAGCGCATGGGTAAGGCCGATAACTACTGGTCCACGGGCCAGCCCGGACCGGCAGGGCCCTGCTCGGAGATCTACTATGACCGAGGCCCCGCCTACGGCATTGAAGGCGGCCCGCTGGCCGATGAGACCCGCTACATCGAGATCTGGAACCTTGTGTTCATGCAGTACCAGATCGAGAATGTCCGCTCCAAGGTTGACTTCGACATCGTCGGCGAACTCCCGCAGAAGAACATCGACACCGGCCTGGGCATGGAACGCCTTGCAATGATCCTCCAAGGCGTCGAGAACATGTACGAAACCGACCAGGTCCGCCCGGTCATCGACAAAGCCGCTGAACTGTCAGGCCGCGAGTACACCTCTGCTGAATCGCCGCAAGACCCGCACCATACCGACGATGTCCGCATGCGCGTCGTTGGTGATCACATCCGTTCGGCCCTGATGCTGATCGCTGATGGCGTTTCGCCCTCCAATGAAGGCCGTGGCTACGTTCTGCGCCGCCTCATTCGCCGCGCCGTTCGTGCCATGCGCCTGCTCGGCGTCGAAAAGGCCTGCCTTCCTGACTTGCTCCCTGCTTCGCGCGACGCCATGAAGGGCGTCTACCCCGTAGTGGAGACAGATTTTGCCAGGATCAGCCGGATTGCCTACGCCGAAGAAAAGGCATTCCTGCGGACCATTGCTTCGGGCACCGCCCGCCTTGAGGATGCCGTGACCGAATCGAAGGCTGCCGGTGTTCCGCTCTCCGGTGCCGACGCCTTCGCCCTGCATGACACCTATGGCTTCCCGATCGACCTGACGCTGGAAATGGCTGAGGAGGCCGGGCTCAAGGTGGACGAGGCAGGTTTCCGTGCACTCATGCTCGAGCAGCGTCAGCGTGCACAGGCTGATGCCAAGGGCAAAAAGGGCGGCCATGCCGATCTCAGCGCATACCAGGAGCTCCTGGGCAAGGGCGAGACCGTCTTCACTGGCTACGACGAACTTGAGGGCGAATCCACCGTCCGTGGAATCGTCAGCGGCGGGCGGCCGGTTGCGCACGCCTCCACCGGCGATGAGATCGAGTTGGTCCTCAACGAAACCCCGTTCTACGCCGAAGCCGGCGGACAGTCCGCTGACACCGGCCTCATTACCGGCGATGGCTTCGTGGTGGAGGTGCTGGACGTCCAGCGGCCCATCAAGGGCTTGAGCGTGCACAAAGCGATTGTCCGCGAAGGCGAGATTGCCTCGGATGCCTTGGTTCGCGCCGCCGTCGACCGTGAACGCCGCCACGCAGCGGAGCAGGCCCACACCGGCACGCACATCGTCCATGCCGCCCTGCACCAGATCCTGGGCCCTGAAGCTACCCAGCGCGGTTCTTACAATAAAGCCGGATACCTGCGCTTCGACTTTGCCTGGGGAGAGGGCTTGAGCCCTGCAACGCGGTCAGAAATCGAAGAGGTTTCCAACATCGCCATCCGGAACAATTTCCGGGTGGACACCAAGGTCATGGGCCTCGCTGAAGCCAAGGCGTTGGGTGCCATGGCACTGTTCGGCGAGAATTACGGCAGCGAAGTACGAGTGGTGGAGATCGACGGCGCCTGGTCCCGGGAGCTGTGTGGTGGCACGCACGTGTCCAACACCTCCCTCATCGGCAGCCTTTCGCTGCTGGGCGAACAGTCCGTTGGCTCCGGAAACCGTCGCGTGGAGGCCTTCGTTGGCCTGGACGCCTTCCGTCACTTGGCCGCTGAACGCGCTTTGGTAACGGAGCTCACCGAGCTGCTTAAGGTCCCCTCCGGGCAACTCGCGGACCGCATCTCCAGCACGCTGAGCAAGTTGAAGGCCACGGAGAAGGAACTCGACCGCCTCCGCAAGGAGCAGTTGGCCGCTGCGGCCGCCAACCTGGTGGGGACCGCCAAGGACGCTGCAGGAGTGCGGGTTGTAGCCCACGACGCCGGTCAGGTTGGCGGAGCGGACGATCTCCGGAACCTTGCGTTGGACCTCCGCAGCCGTCTCGGTTCGGAAGCAGCCACAGTGGCCGTAGCCGGTGTCAGTAATGATCGCCCGGTGATCCTTATTGCCACTAATGAGGCCGCCCGCGAAGCCGGAGTGAAGGCCGGTGCCCTGGTTCGCCTGGCTGCCGGCATTCTTGGCGGTGGCGGAGGCGGCAAGGATGACGTCGCCCAAGGCGGCGGCGCCGACGCTGGGAAGGTCTCTGAGGCCCTCACAGCGGTGGTGGATGCGATAGCCAAGCGCTGACGGTGGCTGAAAGTACTAGCGGCGGCGTCTACCCCCGGGGCATCAAGCTGGGGGTAGACGTCGGTACCGTCCGAGTGGGCGTGGCCATCTGCGATCCCGACGGAATATTGGCTACACCGTTCAAGACAGTTGCACGGGACGCCAAGAAAAACTCGGACGTCCGCGTGGTGGTCAAACACGCCGCGGAACTGCCCGCCGTGCAGATCTTTGTGGGCCTTCCCCGCACCATGAAGGGTGAAGAACGGGCGTCTGCTGATATGGCCACCGCGTACGCCGAACTCCTAGCCAGCGAGCTGCTGCGGACAGGTTTGGACATCCCGGTGAGCCTTGTCGATGAGCGGCTTTCAACCGTTACGGCACACCGCAACCTGCACGAAGCTGGCATGAGCAGCAAGAACCACCGTAAAGTGGTTGATCAGGTTGCCGCTGCTGGAATACTGCAGCACGCAATCGATATGCAAAAAGCCAGAGGAACGGACGTTGGCCGCCGCGTACAGGCGCCGACGCAATCCGAGAAGCCCGGCAGTGCCCCAACGCTGCAGGCTGCCTCCGGCAGTGAACCCGATTCTTCTACGAGGGGACTGCAACTGTGAGCCCGGTCAACAACGACCCCTCCAGCGGTACCGCCGGCGGCGGCATGCCGCTGACCCGCAAAGAGCTGCGGGCGCGGGAACGATTCCTCGCCACGCAGAACCACAACGTCGTACCCGTTCCCGAAGCGACACCGGGAGAGGCCGCTGAGTCCACTGACGGCGAGCCGGAACTGCCACGTCCTGTCCCCGCAGTGACCCCCGCACCAGTAACGCCGCCTGTTTCGGCTGCTCCGGCTGCTCCGGCTGCTCCACCCGTTCCTGCAGCAAAACCGGCGACTCCTCCCATTCCCGCCGCACAACCTGTCTCTGCCAAGCCGATTCCGGCTGACCAGCCGGTCAGTGAGGGTTCGCCCGCTAAAACACCGGGGGAGACGAGCGCTGTTGAACCGGAGCATGCTGGTGATCAGCAGCACGTTGCTGAACCCGAGCAAGCTGTTGAACCTGAGAACGTCCGGACTCAGGAGGACGGCGCAGCGGCCCACGGAGAACTCGGGGGCCATGCCGATCTCCATGAGGTGCACCCCGGTGATGAGCACCATGCCGGCGAGCTTCACCACGCCGATGAGCTTCACCACGACGGGTACCATCACGATGAACACCACATCGAGGAGCACCATGGCGAGGAGCTTCATCATGATGAGCTTCACCATGATGAGCACCCCCACGACCTCATCGCACCGCTCGAGCAAACAGCTTCAGCCAAGGCCGCGGCCAAGAAGGCGCGGCGTCGTCGTCGCGTCCTTGCACTGCTGATCACGCTGGGAGTGTTCGTGGCCGCCATCGCCATTGGGGCACAATTCCTTAAGCCGCTGTTGGGCATGGACAAGGTGACGGACTATCCGGGGCCGGGGTCCGGGTCAGTCAATATCACCGTGCCCGAGGGCTCCGGGCCTAAGGCTGTGGCTGTCGCGCTTGTCGAGAACAAGGTGGTGGCCGATGCCGATGCCTTCGTCAAGGAATTCCTCAACGACGGCGGTGAATTGTCCCCGGGCGAGTTCACCTTCAGGACCGAGATGAAGAACTCCGACGCAGTAGACGTCCTGGTCAACAAGGACTCATCGAAGGTCATGTATTTTGCACTGAGTGCCGGCCTCCGGATCAACGAATCGCTCGAAGCCATTTCCAAGGGTTCGGGTATTTCCCTGCAGGAACTCAACGCGTTGAACCAGGCTCCGGCACAGTTCGGCGTTCCCTCCAAGGCCAAGAACCTCGAGGGCTTCCTGGCACCTGGGGAGTACCGCTTTCCGTTGGGCACGCCCGCCAAGGACATCGTCCAGAAGTTGGTCACCACCACATTGGACGAACTCAAGTCCCAGGGAATCACTGAACCGGCAAAGCAGTATGACACTGTGACCATCGCCAGCATTGTCCAGGCTGAAGGCGGGCAGGCTGACTATGGCAACGTGGCCGGTGCCATCTACAACAGGCTCAAGCCAAACAATGTGGAGACCAGTGGCCTGATCCAGTCAGATGCCACCGTGACGTACGGACTTGGCAAGAAATCCTTCCACCTCACTGAGGAAGAGAAGGCGGACAAGTCCAACACGTACAACACGTACGCCAATGTAGGGCTGCCTGCCGGACCCATCGGCTCACCAGGCAAGACCGCCATCGATGCAGCGGCCAAGCCGACGCAGAACGACTACATGTACTGGGTCACCATCAACCTGGACAGCAAGGAAACCAAGTTCTCCAAGACGCTGGCCGAACACAACACTTACGTTGAGCAGTACAACGCATGGTGCCAGGCCAACCCGGGACGGTGTGTGTGAGTCGTCGTGCCGCAGTACTGGGGCACCCCATCTCGCATTCGAAGTCCCCGGCCTTGCACACTGCGGCGTACGCCAAGCTCGGCGCGGACATTGAATACTCGGCAATCGACGTCA
The DNA here is from genome assembly GCF_013179505.1 of Paenarthrobacter sp. CM16. Taxonomy (GTDB): domain Bacteria; phylum Actinomycetota; class Actinomycetes; order Actinomycetales; family Micrococcaceae; genus Arthrobacter. Next base: position 5,945 of record NZ_JABMCX010000095.1, read on the forward strand.
CGGTAGAGGGGCTTCCACCCTTCATGGCTTCGCTCCGCGGAGACGACTCGTGGTGCGGACTTTCGGTCACCATGCCGCTGAAATCGGCCATGGTGAAGGAAGTCGACGAAGTCCGCGGAGCGGGTGCCCACCTGGGTGTCATCAACACGGTGGTTTTCGAGCACGACGCCGGATCGGCCCGCCTCGTGGGGTACAACACCGATGTTGCCGGGATTGTTGAAGCGGTCCGGTATGCAGGGGTCGCCTCCACGCCCCATGCCGCCATCCTCGGTGGCGGGGGTACTTCGGCTGCTGCCGTCGCAGCGGTCAAAGAACTCGGTGGACGCCACGTGGACGTCTTTGTACGGGACGCAGGGCGCGCCGGGGACGCGGAAGCCGCCGCTGCCGCCGTCGGGATTTCCCTCAGCGTCCGGCCGCTGGCCGAAGCGGCCGCCGCTGTGGCAGGTACTGACCTGGTTATCTCCACCTTTCCACCGCGGGCAGCAGATGCCTTGGCGGACGAGCTTGCAGGATTGCCGGGAACAGGGGCCGGCGTCCTGTTGGACGTTGCCTACGATCCTTGGCCGAGTCGGCTCGCCGAGGTGTGGCAGGGCCACGGAGGGGCTGTGGTTCCCGGGCTTGAGATGCTGATGTACCAGGCGGCCGAGCAGATCAGGCGCTTCAGCGGTTGTGACGTGGACGCCGCCGTCATAGATGTGATGTGCGACTCAGTCGGGCTTCCCCGGCGAGTGTTCTAGAAGCCTTACATGGCAGGATTGGTTATATGTTGCGTTGGTTGACTGCCGGTGAATCCCATGGTCCGGCCCTGATCGGAATTATTGAAGGCGTGCCCGCCGGTGTTGAGCTCACCAGCGCGCAGATCCGCGATGCCCTGGCGCGTCGTCGGCTTGGCTATGGACGTGGTGCCCGCATGAAGTTCGAGCAGGACGAGGTCACCATCATGGGTGGCGTGCGGCACGGCCTGACCCAGGGTGGGCCTGTGGCCATCCAGGTGGGTAACACTGAGTGGCCAAAGTGGGAGCAGATCATGTCTGCCGACCCCGTGGATCCCGAGGTCCTTGCCGACCAAGCCCGCAACGCACCTTTGACCCGGCCGCGTCCTGGGCACGCAGATTTCACCGGCATGCAGAAGTACGGCTTCGATGAAGCACGTCCGGTCCTTGAGCGCGCCAGTGCCCGGGAGACCGCCACGCGCGTGGCCCTTGGAACCGTCGCGGCACAGTTCCTCAAGCAGTTGGGCGTGGAGCTGGTGAGCCACACGGTTTCCATAGCCAGCGTGACTGTTCCCGAGGGCCGTCCCTTGCCCTTGCCGCAGGATGTCCTGGCGCTCGACGCCGACCCCCTGCGCTGCTTTGATCGTGAGACCTCGGACGCCATGGTCGCTGAGGTGGACGCAGCTCACAAGGAAGGCGAAACCCTCGGCGGTGTCGTCGAGGTACTGGCCTACGGACTTCCGCCTGGTCTGGGCAGCTACGTGCACTGGGACCGCCGCCTTGATTCTCGTCTCGCAGCCGCGCTGATGGGCATCCAGGCCATCAAGGGCGTGGAAGTTGGTGACGGCTTCCTGACCGCGGCCCGCCGTGGATCAGCTGCCCATGACGAGATCCTCAAGGACGGGAACGGCAAGATCGTTCGTCAGACCAACCGGGCCGGTGGCATTGAAGGCGGAATGAGCATCGGCGAAGTCCTCCGCGTCCGAGCGGCCATGAAGCCGATTGCCACGGTGCCGCGCGCCCTGCGGACCATTGATGTCAGCACCGGTGAGCCTGCCAAGGCCCACCACCAGCGGTCGGACGTTTGTGCGGTGCCCGCGGCCGGTGTTGTCGCTGAAGCAATGGTTGCACTGGTCCTGGCTGAAGCCGTCGCCGAGAAATTCGGTGGCGACTCCGTCGCCGAAACCCAGCGAAACCTGCAGAGCTACCTTGACAACATCCCGGCCACCTTGGACTCGGTCGGCCGGTAGTGGTCCGCGTCATCCTGGATGGCCTTCCCGGCCGTCCCGTTGTTCTGGTGGGGCCCATGGCTGTTGGCAAATCCGCCATCGGCCAGCAGTTGGCGCTGCAACTCGGTCTGCCGTTCGTGGACACCGACGCCGTGGTGGCGGCTGCCCACGGCAGTATCGCGGATATTTTCGCCGGACGCGGAGAGCATGCCTTCCGTGAGATTGAGGCCCGTGCAGTGGCGAAGTCCATTGAGAACGCCAAGGTCCAACCCGCCATTATTTCCCTGGGCGGGGGAGCGGTCCTGGACTCCGGAACCCAGCAGCTGCTGGGGGAGTGCACCGTGGTTTATCTCGAGTGTGACGCGGAGACTGTAGCTGACAGGATTGCGCGGAACACGGGCCGGCCATTGCTGAAAGGTGATGCAATGACGCGGTGGGAAGCACTGTTTGCCACAAGGCGTCCGGTCTACGAACGCCTCGCAAACATCGTCATGGACGTCCGAACGGGATCCGTGGCTGAAATCGGCCTCCAGTTGGAGGAGCGGCTGCGCCAGCATGCAGCCTTGAAAGAGGAAGTTGAAAAGTGAGTAACGAAGCAACTGTCATCAAGGTGACCGGCCAATCCGCCCACGAAAACTACGACGTCGTAGTGGGGCGCGGCCTGTTGTCCACCCTTCCCGAAAAGCTGGGGGAACGGGTCCGACGTGTGCTTGTCATTCATCCCCGGGCCCTTCGCCTGACGGGCGATACCGTTCGCGATGAGCTGGAAACAGCTGGTTTCACCGCCCTGACGGCCGAAATTCCGGATGCGGAAGAAGGCAAGCACATCCAGGTTGCCGCTTTCTGCTGGCAAGTCCTGGGCCAGAATGATTTCACCCGCTCTGACGCCATTGTGGCGGTCGGGGGCGGCGCAGTGACTGACCTTGCAGGTTTCGTGGCGGCCACCTGGCTTCGTGGCGTGAAGGTCATTCACATGCCCACGAGCCTTTTGGGCATGGTGGACGCCTCTGTGGGCGGAAAGACCGGCATCAATACTGCCGAGGGCAAGAACCTCGTGGGATCCTTCCACCCGCCGGCTGCTGTTTTGGCAGACTTGGACACCCTTCAGACGCTGCCCAAGAACGAGCTTATTTCCGGTATGGCTGAGGTCATCAAGTGCGGGTTCATTGCCGATCCCGCCATCCTGGACCTGATCGAGAAGAACACTGACGCTGTGATGGACCCGGCCTCTGACGTTGTCCGCGAACTCATTGAGCGGGCCATCACGGTCAAGGCGGATGTCGTTTCGCAGGACCTCAAGGAATCCGGACTTCGCGAAATCCTGAATTATGGACACACTCTCGGTCATGCCATTGAACTGGTGGAGCGCTACTCGTGGCGCCATGGTGCCGCTGTCTCAGTGGGCATGATGTTCGCGGCGGAGTTGTCCCGGAGCGTAGGACGGTTGTCGGATGTCGACGCGGATCGGCACCGAACCATCCTGGAAAGCCTCGGATTGCCGATCACTTACCGCCGTGACCGGTGGCAGGGTTTGCTCGATGGCATGCGCCGTGACAAGAAGTCCCGTGGCGACCTTTTGCGCTTTGTTGTCCTTGACGGAGCGGCCAAGCCGGGCATCCTGGACGTTCCCGATACCTCCCTGCTGTTTGCTGCCTATCAGGAAATCGCATCATGAGTGTGGCTGTGCGTGAAGGCGTCAGTGATTGGCCAACTGCCGGGTTCCCGGGTGTCAGGACTAATCCGGATACCCTGCTGCCGGTGATTGTCAACGAGGACGTCATGGAGACGGCTCTTGCCGCTTCCGACGACCCCGCAGACCGCATCATGGCCTTGCTGCTCGAAAACCACCCCAATGAGGCAGCCGAGCTGTTGGCTGAGGCCCGCTATAAGGATCCTGAGTCGTTCCGGCTGAGGATTTTCGAAGCCGAAGTCCACCGGGCCACCAACAGGCTTGACCGCGCCATACAGTTGTTCCGCCACCTTTTGCAGGATGTCCAGGGCAGCCCGAAGGAAGCGATCGTCCGCCAGTATCTGGGCCGGGCATACTTCGTCAGCGGCAACGCTTTGGCTGCATCCGAAGAGTTCGCCAAGGCGTTGGACCTTCGGGTTGCCATGGCCGCTGATGCTTCCCTGATCTATTCCTCCGCGGTCGCCCTCCAGAGGGCGCGGAATGTGCTGGAACTCGCTTCTTGAACCTCTTGGAAACACCGCCGCAAGCCTTCGAGGGATTTGCCGGTAGAATGGTTCTTGGATTTTTGATAAATACGCGCTGGCGGGCCGATTGGCACGCCTGCTTGGCATAGATAGCTGGCAGCTAGAACCAGTGCGATAACCAGAGGATACGAGTGGCAACCACAAACGACATCAAGAACGGGACCGTACTGAAGCTCGAGGGCCAGCTCTGGAACATCATCGAGTTCCAGCACGTCAAGCCTGGCAAGGGCGGCGCCTTTGTCCGCACCAAGATGCGCAACGTCATGTCCGGCAAGGTGGTCGATAAGACCTTCAACGCCGGCCTCAAGATCGAAACCGCTACGGTTGACCGCCGCGATTACCAGTACCTGTACCAGGACGGCGAAGACTTCGTCTTCATGGACACCCAGGACTACGACCAAATCACCGTGTCCGGTGCCACTGTAGGCGATGCCACCAACTTCATGCTCGAAAACCAGATGGTCAACATTGCCATCCACGAGGGCACCCCGCTGTACATTGAACTGCCCCCGAGCGTTGTCCTCGAAATCACCTACACTGAGCCGGGCCTTCAGGGCGACCGCTCCTCCGCCGGCACCAAGCCGGCCACCGTTGAAACCGGCTATGAGATCCAGGTTCCGCTGTTCGTTGAGCAGGGCACCAAGGTCAAGGTCGATACCCGCGATGGCAGCTACCTGGGCCGGGTCAACGACTAGTGAGCGCCCGCGGTAAAGCCCGTAGCAGGGCACTTGAAGTACTTTTCGAGGCAGAGCAGCGCTCCGTTTCGGCTTTCGACGCCATGACGGCGCGCCGGGAGAAGACCGACCTGATCATCAACCCTTACACGGTGGAAATCGTTGAAGGCGTTGTCTCGATGCAGGCGACCATCGACGAGTTCCTGGAGACGTACGCCCAGGGCTGGACGCTGGAGCGGATGCCCTCGGTTGATCGCATCATTCTTCGGATCGGCGCCTGGGAGCTCCTCTACAATGACGAAGTTCCGGACGGCGTAGCCGTCAGCGAAGCCGTGGCCCTGGCCAAGACGATGTCCACGGACGAGTCCCCGGCGTTCATCAATGGACTCCTGGGCCGGCTCCAGAAGCTCAAGCCGTCACTTCTGGCATAGGTGTATGCCTGACCTGAAGGCAAAGGACCCGCTTCACAGGAAACTGTGAAAGCGGGTCCTTTTTTGCCCTTACTGAAGAACTGCGGCCCGTAGGCCCGGGATGCTGCGCAGATGGTCAAGTTCGTCCTGCTGGTGAAGGTGGACGTCGCGGCCGCTGAGTATCCGTTGCCGGGTGAACGCCAATGCCGTGGCCCCCTTGATGAAGGACTTCATCTGCCGGCCCCGCCCCCGCGAGGAAGCCCAGCGGACCGCTTGCCGCCTGCCCCGGGACGTGGCCAGCATCTCCACTTCAGCTGGAGTAAACCAGCCCGCGCGCGCATACTCAAGGAGCCGTTGGCGGGTGAGCTTTCCCTCCGCGAGCCGGAGGAGAATGATGCCGACGGCGGCAACCAGGAAAATCGGCACCTGCACCACGAAGTACTCCAGCAAGAAGTTCTGGCCCATGCTGTTCCAGCGGTTATGCAGGAACATGGCAGGCAACAAGCCGATGAAGAACGCCAGGACGGCATAGCCGGTGTGCCACCGCCGGGCAGCGAACCCCATGATCAGGCCCGTGGTGCCCGTGAACACGGCGTGGGCGAAGGGCGACATAACGCCGCGGAGGATGAAGATACGGACAAGGTCTGTCCCGGGGTCGGTGGAGGAGGCAATTTCGCGTCCGAAGTACAGGATGTTCTCCGTGAAGGCGAACCCAGCGGCAATGGTGAAGGCGAACACCACGCCGTCCACCGGACCGTCAAAATACTTTCGTGCGGCCAGGATCAACACCAGCAAACCCAGTGACTTGGTAAATTCCTCCACGATGGGTGCCTGGACCGTTGCCATGAAATAGGTGAAGGCTTCTTCGCTGCTGGTGGGCGCGGCAAGGGCGAAGAGCGGTTGGATGAGCAGGGTCCCGGCAATCGACACAGCAGCGCCCCAGGTGAAGGCGAACCAGAGAAGCCTCTTTGGCTCCGGCTCCCAGCGGTCAATCAGGCGCACCGTCAGCAGAACCACCGACAACGGAATCAATGAGGCAATGAAGCCGATCACAAACCCTGTCACGCCCGTGTTACCCAACAGGAAGGGGAGCACCAGCATCAGGCTTGCAAGGGCAAGTACGCCTCCAACAATCAGCAGGGGCAGCGTGCCCAGGGACCGCCGGCTTCGCGGTGCAGGCGGGTGGGCCCAGGTTTGCCGCGGGAGGGTCATCGGATTGCCTGGAGCGGGCTGGTAATTGCCTGGCTGCACCCGTCCGATCCAGGTAGGGTTGGCGCCAGGTTCCAGGTACGGCCGTGGATATGGCTGTCCGCCGGGTTGCCCGTGGTGGTTCATGGTCATGGGCAAGAGCCTATTCCACAGCGTGCAGTGTGAGCTTAAACTCACTAGCCTGGTCGTTCTCCGGTGAGGCGACAGATGGCCTCTGTGGTAGCTTGGAAAAGCAAATATTCCTTTTTTAATTCCGTCCCGTGAGGCGGGGAAAGGGGAGACGAGCGAATGACTGAAGTCACTTCATCGCACGTGCCGTCGCGGGTTGTCCTCAACCAGGCGGACATTGATCGTGCGCTCACTCGTATCGCCCACGAGATCCTCGAAGCCAACAAAGGCTCGCAGGACTTGGTTCTCCTGGGTATTCCCAGCCGCGGCTATCCACTGGCCGTTCGGCTCGCCCACAAGATCGCAGCTGCCGATCCCTCGGTCAACGCCGAAGCCATGGTGGGCCAACTTGATGTCACCATGTTCCGTGACGACCTCTCCCACCAGCCCACCCGGCCCCCACGCCACACGCGCCTGCCGTTGTCAGGGATCGACAACAAAGTGGTTGTCCTGATTGACGACGTCCTGTACTCGGGCCGCACCATCCGCGCGGCACTTGATGCCCTGGTGGACCTTGGCCGTCCGCGGATTGTCCGATTGGCCGTGCTGGTGGACAGGGGCCACCGTGAGCTCCCCATCCGCGCAGATCACGTGGGGAAAAATCTCCCAACCTCTTCGTCGGAAAAAGTCCGCGTCCACCTCGAGGAGATCGACCTCGTTGACGGTGTTCCTGTCAACGAAGTAGTCATCGAGGCCGGTCAATGAAGCACCTTCTTTCCACCGAAAACCTGAGCGCCTTCGATGCCATCCGCGTCCTGGACACGGCTGAAGAGATGTCCGCCGTGGGCGAGCGTGAAGTGAAGAAACTGCCTGCACTGCGTGGCCGTACCGTGGTGAACCTCTTCTTCGAGGACTCCACCCGCACCCGTATTTCCTTTGAGGCCGCGGCCAAGCGCCTTTCAGCCGATGTGATCAACTTCGCCGCCAAGGGATCCTCGGTGTCCAAGGGCGAATCCCTGAAGGACACTGCGCAGACACTGGCGGCAATGGGCGCGGATGCAGTGGTCATCCGCCACTGGGCGTCCGGCGCCCCGCACCGGCTTGCTGCCACGGACTGGATCGATGCCGCCGTCATCAATGCAGGAGACGGCACCCATGAGCATCCAACACAGGCGCTCCTGGACGCTTTCACCATGCGCCGGCACTGGTCCAAGGTTAACGGCATCGAGTCCACCGGTGCCGATCTCAAAGGTATGCGTGTAGCGATCGCGGGGGATGTCCTGCATTCCCGTGTAGCCCGGTCCAACGTATGGCTCCTGAAGACCCTGGGCGCCGAGGTTACTTTGGTGGCGCCACCCACGTTGCTGCCGATCGGCGTCGAGCATTGGCCCTGCGAGGTCAGCTACGACCTTGACCGGACGCTGGAAGCGGGCATCGACGCCATGATGATGCTGCGTGTCCAAGGTGAGCGCATGAACGCCTCGTTCTTCCCCTCAACCCGCGAGTACTCGCGGCGCTGGGGCTTCGACGACGCCAGGCTCCGCACCCTGGATGAACTGGGCATGAAAGACACCATCATCATGCACCCCGGCCCCATGAACCGGGGACTGGAGATTTCCTCGGCCGCCGCCGATTCGCCGCGTTCCACCGTGCTCGCACAGGTGCGTAACGGTGTTTCGGTCCGTATGGCCGCCCTTTACCTGCTGCTCTCCGGGGACTCCCGCGAAGCGGCCTCGAACATAAGCCAGTCCAGCAAGGAGACCAACTGATGGCCGAGAACACCTACCTGATTCGTGGGGCTGCCATCCTGGGCGGCGAAGCTGAAGACCTTTTGATCCGTGACGGCGTCATCGAAGCACGCGGCAAGGACCTCTCAACTGACGGCGCAACTGTCATTGACGCCAAGGGCCTCATTGCCCTGCCCGGCATGGTGGATGTCCACACCCACTTGCGCGAACCCGGCCGCGAAGACGCCGAGACAGTGGAAACCGGCACCCGGGCTGCTGCTTTGGGTGGCTTCACTGCTGTCCATGCCATGGCCAACAGCAATCCCGTTGCGGACACCGCAGGCGTCGTTGAGCAGGTGCACAGCCTGGGCCGCGCGTCGGGGTGGGTGGATGTGCGCCCCGTCGGAGCAGTGACCGTTGGCTTGGCCGGGGAGCAGCTCGCAGAGCTCGGCGCCATGGCGGACTCCCGTGCCCAGGTCCGGATGTTCTCCGACGACGGCATTTGCGTCCACGATCCCGTCCTCATGCGGCGGGCCTTGGAATACGTGAAAGCGTTCGACGGCGTGGTGGCCCAGCACGCGCAGGAACCGCGCCTGACCGCCGGGGCACAGATGAACGAGGGCACAGTCTCGGCCGTACTCGGACTGACCGGCTGGCCGGCCGTTGCCGAGGAAAGCATCATCGCCCGTGACGTCCTGCTGGCCCAGCATGTGGGATCCCGTCTCCACGTCTGCCACGTCTCCACCGCTGGATCCGTGGAAATCGTGCGCTGGGCCAAGGCACGGGGAATAAACGTCACTGCCGAAGTTACCCCGCACCACCTGCTCCTGACCGATGAACTGGTCCGCAGCTACGATCCCGTCTACAAGGTCAATCCGCCGCTTCGTACCGATGATGACGTGCAGGCTCTCCGCGAGGGCCTGGCCGATGGCACCATCGACGTCGTGGGAACTGACCACGCCCCGCACCCCAGCGAGCACAAGGAATGTGAGTGGGCGCAGGCCGCAATGGGCATGACCGGCTTGGAAACCGCGTTGTCGGTAGTCCAGGAGACCATGATCGAAACCGGCCTCATGACCTGGGCGGACTTCGCCAGGGTCACCTCATTCACGCCTGCTGTGATCGGCCGCCTCGCTGACCAGGGGCGTCCGCTGGAGGTTGGCGAACCCGCCAATGTCATCCTGGTGGACCCGGCTGCGCGTTGGACGGTCGATCCCCATAAAATGGCAACCATGGGCCGCAATTCACCGTTCAAGGGCAAGGAGCTGCCCGGATCAGTGGTGGCAACGTTCTTCAAGGGCCACCCCACCGTGCTCGATGGCCGGCTTAACACGCCGTACAGGTACCCGGCGGTCAGCAGCAACTGATGGACAACCAAACACTGACCGTGCTAATCACGGTGCCGTTGATCATCGTCGTCCTGGTGATGATCTGGCTGGGATGGCGCAACCGGCTGAGGCGACAGGCCGACATCGAGCGCCTTCCCGAGGTGCCGGAGCAGTTGACCCCGGCCAGCGTCGTCGCGGACGGCCAATACGTGGCCACCACCACGGCGGGCGACTGGCTTGACCGCATCGCAGCGCAGGGCCTGGGTATCCGGACCAACGCGGAACTGAGCATCCACGCAGAAGGTGTGCTGTTCGACCGTCCCGGTGCGTCCCCGGTGTTCATTCCCCGCACCGCCCTGTTGGACAGTCGTGAAGCCACCGGAATGGCAGGGAAATTCGTCGAAAAGGACGGACTCCTGGTCATCAACTGGAAGCTCGGCGCCAGGGAGCTCGACACCGGATTCCGTTCCAGGCACGCAAGCGACAAACAGCTCCTCCTCGAAGCCCTCCAAGAATTGATCTCCGCAGCCCCTCAGGCAGATGCCGATAGTGGAAAGTAATAAAGTGACGGATAGTAAAGCAGCCACCACGCCCACCCCCTCAGCAGCAGTACTTGTGCTCGAAGACGGCCGCATGTTCCGCGGCCGCAGCTACGGAGCCCAGGGAACCGCTCTCGGTGAGGCCGTCTTCGCCACCGGCATGACCGGCTACCAGGAGACCATCACCGACCCCTCCTACGCACGTCAGCTGGTGGTCCAGACCGCGCCGCACATCGGCAACACC
>NZ_JABMCX010000096.1 GCF_013179505.1 Paenarthrobacter sp. CM16
GGGTACCAACCCTCCCACCACTGCGCGGACTACGCTCAGGCCGGTGCCGCGGACATCGGGGGTGGTCAGTTCACGGGTATACACGGTGTGGCCGCCTGCCTTGAGGCGCTCATGGAGTGCCGGCATGGACACGTAGTCCACGGCGCCGATATCCACCACGCCACCTGCGGGATGGGTGAACCTGTCCGCAAGGTGGTGTGTGCGCGGGTCCAGCCACACCTGCACGTGCGCTCCAAGGTCACGGACTTCGCTGAAGTGGGGGCCAACGTCATCGAGGTACCGGCGGTCCGCACGGTGTTCCAGGTACAGGCCTTTAGCCATGAGCCCTGCTTCCACGGCTTGGAACACCCACCCGTCGGCGTCGGTGGCGCCTTGGGAGTAGATCCAGGTGTGGACAGCTTCCAGTACTGCTTTGCGTGCGGCCTCGGCGGGATCGTTCTTGCATGAGAATCCCGCGGCATACAGTCCGGTGTCCGGATCGAACACCAGTGCTGCCATGCACGACGCGAATTCGCTGGGCATTTCCACCACCCAGTACCGCAGGTGGCAGCCTTCCATGGCCTCCACCAGCCCAGGAACACTTGCCGTTCTGATGCCTCGCGTGGGACCGCCAAGGTGCCACCACAGTTCAAGGGCATCGCGTTCCACGATTTCCAGCACGGCCCGGTCGGCGGCGTCGGCCGGACCTTGTCCCGTGGCGATCCCGGCATAGTTCAGATGATGAATCCGCGGCAGGTCCCGGAATCGCCGCTGCCGCCAGTTCAGCAGCGTAAGGCTCGCCGGAAGCCAGACCTCCGCCTTGTCCGGTTCCCGCATGCAGGCTGTCCACAGCGTTGGAGTATCGTGCTCGAGGTTCCGGTAGGGAAATGCCTCCTGCTCCAGCTGCCAGCCGGCGAATTGCGGCAGTTCCTGAAGTCCGACGGCGGTGCGGCCTGACGCTTCGAGCTCACGGGCCGTTCCGGTGAAGTAGTGCTGCTCAGGGAGCTCCCCGGGAATGAAATTGCCGCAGTAGCGTTCCATGCCTTCTGCAACAGCGGCGATCCAGGCCTGCCTGTTGTCGCCGAAGGTGGTGCCCAGCGATACCCGGTCGGCTGGCCAGTCACCCAGCCACCGGGCATTGGACACTTCAGCAGTCATGGAGGTGTACGCCGGTGGTGCGTTATCCGGGGTCATGACTGTGCGCACCCTGCGGATAATCCCTGTCTGCTCGTCCACCAGGGTGTGCAGGGGCAGGAGGCCAAGGGCTTCGGCTGTTGTGGTCATGATTCTCCGTGGTTGTTCATTGATGCTGAAGCGAGTCGATAGTGCAGGGGGCCCAGCCCCAGCTTCCGGCCAGGTCATGGTGCTGCCAGTGCAGGACCGGCGGCCGGGCGAGGCCTGCAGTGCCGGCTCCGTTGTCGGCGTTTGGTGCAGGATCATTCCCGTTGGCCGTGGCCAGGAAGTCCTTGATCCGTGCCATCAGGCCGCCCTGTTCGCGGAGGGCGGCGGTGGTTTCGTCGTCGAGGTCCCTGGTCAGTCCGTGCCCCCACGGCCCCCACAGGGTTTGCACCACCGTTCCCGGCACCGCGCTGCCCCAGACCTGCGCCAGCGCCAATGCTTCTGCAGCAAAGAAATCGTCCCGCCCCGAAATCATCAGGAGCGGTGTGCTGAGCTTGCTGTAGAGCGCATGGAGGTCAAGGGACGGGGCGTCCCACAGCTGCCGCCAAGTATCGCTGGCACCAGGACCATACTCGTCATCCCGGAACAGGCCGTGGAGCGCCAGGTTCCTGCCGCGGATCTTTGCCTGTGTGGTCCTGTAGTGGAGCTCTGCGGGATGGAGTGGTTCCTTGGAGGTGCTGCCGAATCCATGCTGGTGCCACCATCCGATCCTGTCCCGCAGCCGAGGTGTGCCGTCAGGATGACGCGCCGTTTCGTGGAGTCCCAGGGCCGGCACCATGGCTACTATGGCGAAGGGAATGACCTTGGACGTCTGGCACGCTGTTGATGCAGGTACCCGTTCCAGTTCCAGTTCCAGTACACGGGCTGCTTCCACAGCGCAGTGGGCGTCGTAGGATGCGCCGGCCAGGATCAGCGGTCCGCGGAGCAGGTCCAGGGCGGCGAGTTTTTCCGCAGTTTCAGCTCCGTCCCGTCCCTCGATGACGTAGGGGCGCCACTCGCCCTCGGATCCGTAACGGCCCCGGACATCCTGGACCACCACGTCATATCCTGCCCGGATCCAGGCCCCGGCCTGGCCGGTGTACTGACTGCGGCCGTAGGGCGTCCGGATCAGGACCGTACCCAAGGGCTCTTCCCTGATGGAAGAACGATAATGGTCGGTGGCCAGGCGGATGCCGTCGTCAGCGTGAATCGGAACGGAATGCGGAGCTGTTGCGGGAATCATCACCGCGTTCCCTGCCGGTTTTCATCCAGGATGGCAGGCTCCGGGAAAGGCAGCACCGGGTGCTCAGTGGCTACCATCGTTGCGGTGTCGAGGCGCCAGAGGGTGCGTCGGAGGCCAGGAAGTGCAGGGGAATCCTGTTGCCACGCGGCGATGCTCATGAGCAACCGGGCCTTCACCAGTCCCAGTGCCGTATCTTGCAGATCAAGGTCCGTTGATGCTGCGGGCGTATCCAGCCAAGCCTTCAATTCAGCGGCGGCCGGTGAAGCGGCAAGTCTGCGCCGGAGCACCTGGGACCCGGTGGGATCCTCGGCAGAGACGGCCAACGGATCGATGAAGACAAGTTCGCCTTCACGGTAGCAGCGCAGCACCGCGGTCCCCTTGCCGGGGAGCTCGTCGTAGACACGGCGCCCGGCCGGCGAGCCCGCGACATGGAGCAGCAGACCTCCTGGTGCGTGGCCGGCGTCGTCCTTGACCACGGTTGCGGCAACGCCGGACTCTTCCAGGAAGCAGAGGAGCCCGGCTGCTTCGGCAGCGGAGGCTTTTATGTCAATCCGTTCGCGTCCAGCACGGGGGCGAACAGCGGACTGGCGGCGTTGAAGAAGTTCCTGGCTGAGCCGGGCGGCGAGAGGCGCACCGGCCTCCGCCGGGGCTGCGAGATGAAAGAAGGCACCGTCAGCGCTGCGGATCGTCGTTTTTCCCGCGACGTCAAAGGTGTCTACTGCTGCGGTGCCCATGGTTTCCTTCCGGATGTTCGTGAGGATGTCGGCGAAGCTAAGGGGGCGGGCGCGCCGGCGCACCCGCCCCCTGGCTTAGTGACTAGTCGAACGGGTTTTCGACCAGTGCGTTCGAGTGAGTCGCGGACAGGTGCGCCAGCTGCTCGGTCTCTTCTACTTCAACCAAAACCGTGGTCTTGTCCATGGTTGGTCTCCTTTCGGTGGTGGTGTTTATCGCGGCTTTTGCTGCGACAACTTCACACTATAGTTAATGAGAATGATTCTCAAATTAACAATTCCAGGGGGCTCAATGACTGAGGAAGTACTGATCGTGGCGGACCAAAAAGCCGGCAATGTGCAGTTCCTGAACCCGCACACCGGCCACGTCAGACGGCGGCTCAACTCCGTGGTCCTGGCCGAACACGCGGGTTTCCTACCGTTAGGTGGAGGAAAATCTGCCTTCATCGACGACGCCGCGGGTGCCCTGACCATCGTCGACGCTTTCGGCGAAGAGCCACCCCTCACCGTCCCCGTTGCCATACCCGGAGAACACCTGGCGTGTGACCCGACAGGCCGGTTCATCGCGGTCACCACGGGGCTTGGCCTTTCCTGGGAACCATGGAGCGATCTCCTCACCGTTGTGGACCTGAAATCCGACGGCGGCCCCACCTCGCGCCGGATCCGCACCCGCGCGGGGGAACCGGGCGTGGTGGTGAGTGAGACGCCCAACGGACCCGCCGCCGTCGTCCGTCACCGGGAGCCCGGCGGCATCGAGTCCTTCAGCATCAAAAGAATCCTGGAGGAGGGCGTGCACTGCCCACAGATTCGCGGGCAACAACTCAGCGCTTCTCCCGACGGCCATGGCGACGCCTTCGACCCCGCCACCGGCACCATGTTCGTTGCCACGGGTGGAGGCTTGGAGCGCTTCGATGTTCGAAAATCCCGGCCGGAAGCCCTCCCCTCCCTTGATTGGGGCGTCCCTGGCCGGGCATATTTCCTACGATTCTGTCCACGGCGCCGCGTTCTGGTAGCTGTCCTGCGCGAGGGCGGAGCGGAACCACGCAACTGGGCTACGTGGAACAACACGCTGTGGGTCCACCACGTGGACAGCAACCGGACCGAAACAGCGCCCCTGGGGAAAGGTTTGGTCTTTCGCTTCGCACTCACGGCCACTGGCATCAGCACCGCCCAGGTACACCCCGACGGCGACCAACTCGCCGTGCACCACCTGGGACCAGCCGGGCATGGCCTCAAACTCCGCGGCACGTGGGAGCTTCCTTCCATGGAGGGGGCTCCGCGGCCCGGGCATGAGCCGTGGGACAACGCAGAGCGGCGGGCCATTGCCGCCTCGCCTTCATCCGAACTCGTCGCCGTGACCCGCGGCGGGCACAGTGAGGTCCATGTGGTTGAGACCTCGGTGCCCGGAAGCCCACTGCGGACCATCACCCTGGACTCACCACTGCACGACGGCGGCCACCTCGCCTGGGTATCGTCTGCGGACGCCGCTCCGGGCGACACCGTGGGCCGATGACTGACATGGACACCACGATTCCCGGCAAGGAAATGCGCCCATATTTCCGTGCCCTGCTGGAACGCTGGGACGCCACGCCCCGCCAAGGGCTTCCCCAGCTCGCAGGTGGACAGGCGGCCTTCCTCTGGCGCGGGCCAGATGATGCTTTCGCTTCCCTGTTCCTGGCCTCAGAAGAGGAACTCCGCGACGCGTGGGGTATCCACCAGCGCCGTTCTACCGCTGCCGAGCCGCCTGGCAGCCGGATTCCCATGCCCCCGGGTACCGTGGTGCGCGGCTTCACCCTCGCCCCGGACGGAGGGCGGGTCGCGGCCTTATTGAGCACGCGGCACAGTGAACTCGCAGAGGTCTATGTCCTCGCCCCCGGGGAGGCTCCCCTCAACGTCCCCGGCGCAGCCGTCTGGTACGCCGCCACGCAATGGCATGCAGACGGGAGCGGCCTCTGGATCCTGAATGGCAAGCCGCCACAGCAGAGCCTCACCCACTACGGCCTGGACTCCGGGCTCGCTGAGGACGTCCCCTTCCCTGACGACCTGGGCCCACTGTCGGGATGCCGACTCTCCCTCACACGTGCTGACGGGGCTCTTCACCTGAAAGCCAAGCGCCCCGGGAGCGATACCCGGATGTGGGAGCTGACCTCAGGTGCCTGGCATCCCTCTGCCGTGCCGACGGCACCTGCCGCCCGCCTTGCTGTGATGGAGGATGAGGACGGCACCAGCCTTGCATTGGATGGTTTCCCTGTCCATCGGCTGTCTCCAGCGGAGCACCTGCAATCGTTCAACGTCCATGACCGGGGAGACTCCACGCTTCTGTGGCTTCAAACAGCCTCCCCGGAGCGGCCGTCATGTGTCCTCTGCCTGGAGATCCCTTCACGGACCAGCCCTCGGCACCCCAGTGATTCCTTGCCGGCCTCCATCATTCATCGAAAGGTGAAAGCCCGGGCAGGTGACGGCGTCGACATCCCCCTGGTCGTTTCCGTTCGAGCCGAAGATCTCGGTCCTGACGGGAATCCGCTCCGGCCGCTGCCGCTGATCCTCACCTGTTACGGAGGTTTCGGCGTGAAGCACAAGACTGAAGCCGAACCGAGCGTGCCGGCCTGGCTGGAAAGCGGAGGCGTTTATGTGGCTGCGCAACTGCGGGGTGGCGGAGAGCAGGGCGGGACGTGGCATGAAGCGGGGCGCGCGTCCAAAAAGATGCGCACCGTCCAGGACCTCATCGACGTTGCCTCCTACCTGGTGGGCGAAGGCTGGAGTTCGCCGGAGCAGATCGTGGCCTTTGGAGCCTCCCATGGCGGCATGGTTGTTACCGCGGCAGCACTTTGCTCACCGGCTTCTTTCGGCGCAGTCGTGGCCGTTGCCCCTCTGCTGGACACGGTCAATCTGCACCGCCATGGCTTGGGCAGGCAATGGGCGCACGAGTTCGGCACCGATGGTGAAACTACCGACGAGCAGCGCGCAGACTACTCCCCCCTTCACCTGCTGAGACGGATGAAAACCTCCGCCGCCGGGTTACCGCCCATGCTTTGCTGCCTGTTGGGTCGTGACGAACGCGTAGACAACAGCGCCGCCGTCGAGTTTGTCGCCGGCATCCGCCGCCGCGGCGGGCGCGCATGGCTGTTCAATGAGAACGACGGCGGGCACGGCCAGCGTGCTTCTGCGGATGTGCTGGCCTTCTCTTCAGCCGTATTGGCATTCGCCGCCTCGGTGTCGGCAGCCACGCTTCAGTGAGCGGGGAACCTGCTCTGGTGCTCCTTGCCGGGGGTGACCGCGGTGAGGAGCATGTCATCTATCTTCGGCAGCGCATGCTTGAGACGATGTTCGGCATCATGGGTGATCTCTTCAGCGCTGAGGAGATCAAGCCCGGCATTGACCGTCAGTGCCGCCGTGCCCTGGAGCCGATGCCCGGACCAGCGCAGTTGAAGCCGGGGAACACCGAGGACCCCCGGGGTTTCCCCCAAAGCCTTCTTGGCCGTTTCAACCAGGTCCGGTTCGATGCCGTCCATCAAGCGCCGTCCAATGCTTCTGACAGTGCCCCATAGCAAGATGAGGATGGCCGCTGATATCAAAAGGCCCACGATCGGATCAGCCAACGGGAAGCCCAGCATGACACCGATGGCGCCGAGGACCACAGCCAAGGACGTGAAGCCATCCGTGCGGGCGTGGACCCCGTCAGCTACCAACGCCGCTGAGCCGATGCGGCGGCCAACGCGGATACGGTAGATCGCCACGGCCTCGTTTCCGGCGAACCCAATAAGACCTGCCGCGAATACCCACCAAAGGTTGGTCAAGGGTTGAGGATTCACAAGGCGGTCAACGGACTGCCAGGCTGCCACGACCGCGGACAAAGCGACCACCGCAACGATGAACAACCCGGCGAGGTCTTCCGCCCGCCCAAACCCGAACGTGTACCGACGGGTCGCCGCTCGCCGCCCCAGGATGAAGGCGATCCAGAGCGGGACTGCGGTCAAGGCATCGGAAAAGTTGTGGATTGTGTCGGCCAACAGGGCCACCGAACCGCTGATGAGAACCACAAAAAACTGCAGCACCGTGGTTGCCAGCAGGAGGATGAGACTGATTTTCAGGGCTTTTATGCCCTCGGCACTGGCCTGCACCGCATCGTCGATCGAATCGGCGGCATCGTGCGTGTGCGGAACAAAGAGTTCCACCAGCCAACCTTTGAAACCGGAGTGGTGATGATGCTCGTGCTGCTCCCCTGAGCCTTGGCCGTGGTGGTGGTCATTTGCGGAGTGATGATCACGGACCGGTCCGGGGTTAGTCATGTCGCAGCCTGCTTTTCATTGCGGTGATGTGCCGGTTCTCCGCCAAGAGCGTGCTCGGCCTGGAAGATGGCATCTGCCACCAGCTGCCGGGCATGCTCGTTCTCCAAGCGATACAGGACCTTGGTGCCATCCTGACGCGTGGAAACCATTCGCGCCAAGCGCATTTTGGCCAGATGCTGGGATACAGCCGCCGGGGATTTTCCAAGCAGCTCAGCCAATGCCCCTACTGCCATCTCGCCGTCCCTGAGGGCCAGGATGATTCGAACCCGTGTTGCGTCGGCAAGCATGGAGAAGACTTCAACAGCCAGTTCCACGTACTGGCTATCGACCCCCAAGGAGCACATTCTGTTATCTGCATTCATACGCAGATAATTACATAAGTGACGGCGACGACGCTACCCTGACAACTTCCAATGCACTGTCCAGGGAGCTGAGACGATCCCGCGAACGCATGGAATCACCTGGCTTTGACGCGCGCCGGGGCCGGATATCGTCGGGTCCGCAAAGGGTACTTGCCCAGGCTTGCAGTTGAGACAGCCAGGATGGATGACAGTGCCAGGGCCAGAGCCGGGGCAAGGATGGCCCAGGGTGCGCGTTCCACATAATTGATGCCTTCTGCCAGAATCAGCCCCCATTCCGGTGCTGGTTGTTGCGGTCCCAAGCCCAGGAACCCGAGGGCGGCCAGCGCCAGGGCAGTGCCTGGGATCCGGAGCATGGCGTGCCTGAACACCGAAGGGAGAGCGGCTGGGAGAATATAGCGCCACAAGGTTCTGACCCGCCCAACCCCAAGGACCGGGAGAATTCCCACGTATGGCCGGGCTCTGGCTTCCTGGACAAGTGCTGCTGTGTGAGCGGCCAGCGGCGCCCAACCGACCAGCGTCACCGCGATCGCCGCGCCGTGGGCCGAGGGGCCGATTATCGCAGCCACTATCAGTCCTACGAGGATGGGTGGGGCTGCGTTGGCTACTTCCACGGGGCCGGTGGCGGCCAACGGGAACATCCCGATCACGAGGCCGATCGCCAAGCAGGCCAAAACCACCAACAGGGAGGTTCCCAACGTCGACATGGATCCGTGAGCGACGCGAGCCAACAGATCGCGTCCGCTCGCGTCCGCGCCAAAGGGCAGCAAGAGCGATGGTGCCGCGAGCCGGGCATGGCTGGAAGTGAAAGGGTCACGCATAAGTCCGCCGGCCATAATGGCGGCCAGGGCTCCTGCGCAGGTCAGGGGCACCACGGCGTCCCATCGCCTGGCGGCGCGAACAGGGGGCGTCATGGGCATGGTGCCGGATCGGAGTGCCGGACCCAGCAGGGCGTACCGTGCCGCCGTTGCGAGGGAACCAACAATGAGGGCCGTCGCGAGCAGGGCCAGCATGCCGGCCTGCAATGCGGGGATATCCTGGGCACTGGCAGCTCCCAGGATGGTCCTTCCCAGTCCAGGGATGGCGAAAACCTTCTCCACCGCTACTGCACCGCCGGTAAGGCCGATGATGATGAGGGCGATTTGGTTCAGAACGGACGGCAAAGCCCGACGCACAACGGCTGCGCCAATGGCCGCGGAACCGGCTCCGGCAGTACGCCAGGTGGTGGTCCATTTTTCCGCCAGGGCTGCACTGATGGCCTCCGACAACAGCCGTCCTGCCAGTCCGCCGGCTGGTACGCCCAGGGCGAGGGCCGGTAGTACCGCGTGGTGGATTCCCTGCCAGCCGTAAGGGGGAAACCAGCCCAGCCAAACCGCTCCGATGACCAACAGCATGGATGCGAGCAGAAATTCAGGAAGGGACGTCAGGGCCGCAGCCGCGGCCCCCGAATCCCGCGCAGCTTTTCCAGCAAGACCGCGCACCATGGCAGGGATGCACAACAACACAGCCACCGAGGCTGCCACCACAAGGGCGCAGGCCATGAGGGTGAGGGAAACACCCAAGGCTGTCATCGTTCCCGGACCAACCGGCGTATTGGAGATCCAGGAGGTTCCAAGGTCGCCGCGAAGCAGGCCACCCAGCCACCCCAGGAAGATATGGAACGGCCCTTGGTCGAGCCCCAGTTCTGCCCGGATCGCGCCCAGCGCTTCATCGGTTGCTTCCCGGTCCGCGTATCTGGCACGCAGAACGGTGTATTCCGGACTTTGAGCAGACAGCCAAGGCAGCAGGCCGATCAGCAGGATCAGTCCCCCGAAGGCCAGCGTGCGGGAAGCCGTAATTTTGATGAAGGCCGGGCAGCGAAGCATTATTCCCTGATTCCCGTCCGGCCGGTGATCAGTGCCCGCTCCCGCGGGTCCCGTTCAACGTCCCGCACTGAGGCAGATTCGCCTTGGATGACACGTTCGTGCAGCAGGGGTATGGCGGCGTCCTGCGACAGGATCAGGGCTTCGGCCGCGGCTATTGCGGTACGGCGTTCCGGCCCTGCCGGGATGGCGGCAGCTTTTTCCAGGGCAGCGTCAACCTCCGGGTTGCAGAATTGGGAGATGTTGAAGGACCCGTTGCATGAGAAGTCACTGTAGAGGTAGGCCACAGGGTCACCGGAATCCAGGATTGTTGCCCGGGAAAGGATGAACGCATCAAACTTTCCTTCCAGCGCATCGGACTCTATGTGCTGGTATTCGCGGACGTCCTGCTCCACGATGAACCCGGCGGCTTCGAGTTGCTGTTCGATCTGGACAGCTACCTCCGGAAGTTCGGCCCGGTCCGTGAAGGTACCAAGGCTGATCCGCACCCCGTTGACCGGTGCTGCGGGGACTCGCTTGGCCAAGGTCTCGGCGTAGGGAGCACCTTCACGTTCTTTTGCCGCCCAAGGCAGCGCAGGACCCAGCAGGCCATTGGCGGCATCCGCCCGCCCCTCATACACGCGCTCAACAATGGTGGCGCGATCGATCGCTTCCCTCGCAGCGGCCCGGACGGCCGGGTCTGCAAACGGCCCTGAGGTGTTGTTGAGGTAGACCGTGTTGGTCCGGGGCATCGGAACCTCATGGATCAACGCGGGATCGATCTGACCCGCCTGGCCAACAGGAACTGCTTCGACGACGTCGGCGGTGCCGGTTCGCAGGGCCGCTGCCCGCGCAGTCCCGTCAGGAACAAATTGGACGTCCAGCCCGCTGCTGGCCGTTTTTTCTCCCCAGTACCCGTCATAGCGGTTCAGGGTTGCCGACGTCGTTCCATCAACCTTTGCCAGTACGTAAGGGCCGGTGCCTGCATTGATGGGGCTGACGATGCCCCCGGGCTTATAGGCCGAAGCTGCCAGGATGGACAGCTGCGGGCTCGAAAGGCGTTGCGGGACCAACGGA
The DNA here is from genome assembly GCF_013179505.1 of Paenarthrobacter sp. CM16. Classification (GTDB taxonomy): domain Bacteria; phylum Actinomycetota; class Actinomycetes; order Actinomycetales; family Micrococcaceae; genus Arthrobacter. The sequence goes on from NZ_JABMCX010000096.1 coordinate 10,678, forward strand.
TCATCGGCTTCGGTCGTGATGCGGACAGCGTGGGTGCCCTCAGGCGCGGCGGTGAGTTTGACGCCGTCGAGTATGCGCGGCTTGGGGCTGGCGGTGGCCGCTGCGGTCAAGGACGAAGCGACCTGCTCAGCGGTGAGGGCAGTCCCATCATGGAAGGTGACGCCTGTTCGAAGTTCAAAGCGCCAGTTCTTGCTATCCAGCTGCTCCCAGGCGGTGGCGAGGGCCGGCTGGGCCTCCCCCATGGAGTCAAGAACCACCAGGGTTTCGGCGGTCTTCCACCGGGAAAGCTTGAAAGCATCATCACTCAGGGGCGTGAGGCCGGACCGCGGCGGCTGCAACATCGCTATCTTGATCCGGGCGTCGGCACTGCCCGTCGCTGCCGTTTCGGCAGCGGCGAAGCATCCGCTGAGGCTGAGGGACACCGTTGCTGCCAGAAGGAATGCGGCGCCTGTTTTTAGGCGTGAGGTTGCCATGGTTGTTACCTGTCTATTTTGTGGGTGCTTTGTGTCTATGGCTGGAGCAGCATGGTCCCGTTGCGACCATGCAGGCCGGAACGGTTGTACGAAGACTGCGAATCTGCCATCACGGTGTGCTTGGCAGATTCGGACATCGCAGGCAGTCCGGGAACAGCCGCGATGAGTTGTCGCGTTACCGGATGGGAAGCCTCTTTCAGCAGCCTCGCCGTCTCCCCTTCCTCGACGATTCGTCCTGAGGAAAGGACAACCGTGCGCTGGCAGAGTTGGGCGACGGCTGCCAGATCGTGTGAAACAAACAGCAATCCCATCCGATCCCTGGTGACCAGCCGGCCCAGCAGATCCAGGACCGTATTCCGTAGCGGCAGGTCCAAGCCACTGACTGGCTCATCGGCGAGCAGAATCTTCGGCGAAGTAACCAAGGCACGGGCTATAGCCACCCGCTGGTTCTGGCCTCCGGAGAGTTCGCCGGGGCGGCGGCGGACGTGGGCAGGGTCAAGCTCAACCCGCTCCAAAGCCTCTTGGATCATTCTGCGGTGATCGCCGCGTACCCGGAGTTGATGAAGGGGTTCCTGCAACAGCTGCTGGATGGTCATGCGCGGGTCAAGGCTGCCTGCCGGGTTCTGTGGAACGTACTGAACGATTCGGCGGTACCAGCGCAAGGACGCAACCGAACCTGCCCTGGCTGGCCTGTCGTCCAGCTCGACGACGCCGGCATGCGGCTTGTGCAGGGCAAGCAAAGTACGCAGCAACGTTGACTTCCCTGAGCCGGAGCTTCCCACCAGGGCGATGCTCTGGCCTGCGCCGACGGAGAGTGAGACGTCGGTCAGCGCTGCCGTTGCAGGTTTTGCCTGCCACGGCTTCCCTCCGCTGTAGCGGTAGCTGAGGTTCAGGCCCCGAAGCTCGGTGCTCATGCTCCGATTCCTTGCCTGAGGACCCGGCTGCTGATTTGCGCCGCGTTGACAAGTTCCCGGGTATAGCCGTGTTCCGGTGCCGCCAAGAGTTGCTCCATGGGTGCCTGTTCAACAACCCTTCCCGCGTCCATCACCACGGCGCGCGTGCATAGGGATGCTGCAACTGACAAGTCATGGGTAATGAACAGCAGCGCTCCGTGGTCCTCCGCCTCATCCCTGATGGCCTGTAGCACCAGGCCCTGACTGATGACGTCCAGGGCGGTAGTGGGCTCATCGGCAATCAAGACCGTGGCGCGGCAGGCCAGCGCCAGGGCGATGGTTACCCGCTGCAACTGGCCGCCGGAAAGCTCCCCACTGAAGCGGGATAGCATCCCCGCAGGGTCCGTCATGCCCACATTCGCCAGCAACTCCACTGCTTTTGTGCGCGCCTGCGAACGTGACAGGCCGGTTTTCAGCAGCGGAAAGGCCAGCTGCCTCCCGATGCGGACCATGGGATTCAAGGCAGTGGAGGGGTCCTGATGGACCATCGCGAATTCTCCTGGCTCGCCGAGCGCGCGCGGACCCACAGGCAGGTCCCGGCTATTAATGGCCATGGAGCCGGATACCGTCATGTCAGGGTGCAGCTGTCCCAATATGGCCGCAGCGGTGAGGGACTTACCGGAGCCCGAGGCTCCCAGGAGGGCAACTCGTTCTCCAACACCCACGAAGAAGGAAACGCCGGTCAGCAGGCTTTGCCCCCGGAGGGACACAGACAGATCCCGGACGACGAGGGCAGCGGACATGATGGTTTCTTTCTACGGTGCAATCGCGGTAAGCCCGCGCCTAAAGGCTATCAATAATCATTCGCATTATGAAACCAATCGCGATGGAGTGTTCGCACAGTTCCCGCATGGATGCCCAAACGCGGGACCCGACTTTCAGTAGGGTTAGGGTGACCCCGGAATGAGGACCGCCCCCATGAACACCCCTGCCAGCAAGACTGCCGTGGATCGGCACTACGACCTGATCATTATCGGCACAGGTTCCGGGAACTCCATTCCCGGGCCTGGGTTCGAGGACCAATCGATCGCGATCATCGAGAAGGCATCCTTCGGCGGAACCTGCCTGAACGCAGGCTGCATACCGACCAAAATGTACGTTCACGCCGCCGATGTCGCGCTGCAGACCGCCGGGTCCGGAAAGCTGGGGCTGGACGCCGAGGTCAACTCCGTTGACTGGCAGGGTATGGTGTCCCGCATCTTCGAGAACCGCGTCGACCCCATCGCCGCTGCCGGTGAAAAATATCGCCGCGGACCAAAGACCCCGAACATCGACGTCTATGACCAGCACGCCGTTTTCATCGGGGAACGCACTTTGCGGACCGGCCAAGGGGCCCGCCAGCGAACCATCTCCGGCGACCAGATCGTCGTCGCCGCCGGTTCCCGGCCCGTCATACCTGAGGCCATCGCTGACTCCGGCGTGCGGTACCACACCAACGAGGGCATCATGCGGCTGCCACGGCTGCCCAAATCCCTGGTGATCATCGGCGGCGGGTACATCGCCATGGAGTTCGCCCACGTCTTCGACGCCCTCGGCACGGACGTCACTATCATCGCCCGCTCCACGCTGCTGCGGAACCTCGACCAAGACCTCCATGATCGCTTCAACGCCCTGGCCGCCGAACGCTTCGACGTCCGGTTCGGCCGGACCACAATCGGTGCCGATCACACTGATGAGGGGATCAATGTCAGGCTCGACGACGGCTCCACCGCCACCGGGGAGGTACTGCTGGTAGCCGCAGGGCGCATACCCAACGGAGACCTGTTGGACCTGCCCTCCGGCGGGATCGAAACGATAGGTCACGGGCGGGTCAAGGTCGATCAGTTCGGCCGGTCAACCTCGGCTGCAGGTGTTTGGGCCTTGGGCGACGTCTCCTCGCCCTACATGCTCAAACACGTGGCCAACGCCGAGATGCGGGCCGTGCGGCACAATCTGCTGAACCCGGAAAAGCTGCAGAAAATGCCGCACCACCATGTTCCCGCCGCCGTCTTCACCCATCCGCAGATTGCCACGGTCGGCATGACCGAGGCACAGGCCCGCAAAAACGGCCACAACGTCACTGTCAAAGTCCAGGGCTACGGGGATGTCGCCTTCGGCTGGGCCATGGAAGAGACCACCGGTATCTGCAAACTCATCGCCGATCAGGACACCGGCAAACTCCTCGGCGCACACTACATGGGCCCACAAGCATCAACCCTGATCCAGCAAATGATCACCGTCCTGGCCTTCGACCTCGACGTGCGCCGGTTCGCTGAAAACCAATACTGGATTCACCCGGGACTTCCCGAAGTCACCGAAAATGCGTTGCTCGGGCTCTCGTTCAACTAACCGGGTCCAACCAGCTGAGCGTCGGTTATGGGTGGACGAGTATTTTCACGGCAGTGTCATTGTGGTTGATCAAAGTATTGAAACCCTTCTCCACCAGGTCTTCCAACGCGATCCTTCCGGTGATGAAGGGCTTGAGGTTCACTTTGCCATCCTGGACCAGTTTTATGGTCTTGGGGTGATCACGCACATAGGCGATGGTGCCGCGTAAATCGATCTCTTTCAGCACGATTTTTTGCATGTCAACGGTTGCCGGTCGACCCCAAATGGACACATTGACCACCACTGCCGTCGGCTTGACAGCTTCAAGCAGGGAATCGAGCACGGCGTTCACACCGGCACACTCAAAGGCGACATCTGCGCCCACGTTGTCCGTTATCTCCTGAATTCGTTGTTGAAGGTCTTCCTGGCTTGGGTCGATCACATAATCGGCCACTCCGCTGGAGTGGGCCTTTTCCTTACGCGCTGCGCTGAGTTCGCTGATGATGGTGGTGACGTCCATGCTTTTCAGCACGGCGGCCGTGAGCAGCCCGATCGGACCTGAACCGCCAATGAGCGCGACGTCCCCTGCCTTGGCGCCGCTTCGGGTTACAGCGTGGTGGGCAACCGATAACGGTTCGATCAACGCCGCCTCATCCAGCGGGATGTCCCCGATCTTATGGACCCACCTCTTATCCACAACAATCTTCCCGCTAAGTCCGCCACCGCCACCGGACAGGCCAATGAAGCCCATCTTGGTGCACAGATGATAGTTGCCTGCTTCGCAGGGCGGACATTTGTCGCATACAAAATAGGGTTCGACGACGACGTTGTCACCGATTGCCAGCTCGCCAACACCCTGCCCTACCTCCACGATTGTCCCGGAGAATTCATGTCCCATGATGACCGGGGATTGTTCTCCGGACAGAGGATGGGGATGTCCGGGTGCGGGAACGAAGATGGGCCCTTCAAGGAACTCATGGAGATCGGTCCCGCAGATTCCGCACCAGGCAACCTTGATTTTCACCATCCCGGCCCGCACCTGCTCCTCCGGTACATCCTCGATCCGTACATCATGGCGTGCATGGAAACGTGCTGCTTTCATTTGTCCTTCTTCCTTTGTCGTAGGCACGGCAGCGGCTGCGGCTGCGCACTGTCAGCGCAGCCGCAGCGCCAGGCCGGTTGATCAGCGGGTGTGGTGGGTTGCCTGAAGCTCAAACACCGGCGTGGGCAGTCCCTCCATCCGGGCCTTCAGTTGCAGGGCCAGGTAGTTGGAATAGTGTCGGCTTTGGTGCAGGTTGCCGCCATGGATCCAGAGGTTCTCCACGTTGGTGGGCTTCCACATATTCCGCAGCTCACCCTCCCATGGGCCAGGGTCCTTGGGAGTTTCGGATCCATAGCCCCAACACTTTCCCACCCTGTCTGCGATCTCGGGTGAGATGAGGTCTGCGAGCCAGCCGTTCATGGATCCGTAGCCGGTGGCATAGATGATCACGTCGGCTTCAAGCTCGGTTCCGTCACCCATCACCACAGCGCTGCCGGTGATCTTGCTGACCTGGCCGTTGGCGAGCTTCACGCGGCCGTCGATGATCAACTGGGAGGCACCGACGTCGATGTAGTAGCCGGATCCGCGCCGCAGGTACTTGAGGAACAACCCGGAGCCATCCACTCCAAAATCCAGTTCGAAACCGGCAGCTTCAAGCTGTGAGTAGAAGCCGGCATCACGTTTTGCCATCTCCTGGTAGACCGGAATCTGGGCCTCCGGAAGGACCCGGTACGGCAGCGAGGCGAAGAGAAGGTCGGCTGATTGTGTCAACGTGATCGGAGCCCACTAGGACGGCCCGAACGGTACCCACCAGCCGGACGCCCGGGGACGATGTTGCGAAGTTGCCCAGGCGTTCTTTGTCTGCGTTCTGGCGCTGTGAAACCA
>NZ_JABMCX010000097.1 GCF_013179505.1 Paenarthrobacter sp. CM16
CTGGATCACCCTCCACTAAGCATACGGCTAATCTCCAAAATAATGAGACTGCTCACAATTGCATGCATAAATATCGGACAGCATGAATATTCTTGCTGTACAGTGGAGTTATGACTATTTCTGTTGCCGTCTCCGGTGCCAGCGGCTACGCCGGAGGAGAAGTGCTGCGCCTGCTTGCGGGCCACCCCAACGTCACCATTGGTGCCATCACCGCGCACAGCAACGCCGGTTCCAGACTAGGGGAGTTGCAGCCGCATCTCCACGGTTTGGCCAGCCGGATCCTCGAAGACACCACGGTGGAAAACCTTTCAGGCCACGACGTCGTGTTCCTCGCCCTTCCGCACGGCGCCTCGGCTGAGATCGCGGCGCAGTTGCCGGAAGGCACCATAGTCATCGACGCCGGTGCGGACCACCGCTTGCAGGACGCCACTGCCTGGGAAAAGTTCTACGGATCCGCCCATGCCGGTACTTGGCCCTACGGCCTGCCCGAGCTTCCGGGCCAGCGGGAAGCACTCAAGGGTGCCACGCGCATCGCCGTTCCAGGCTGCTACCCGACGTCGGCCCTGCTCGCCTTGACGCCAGGGTTCGCCAATAATCTCCTCCTGGCGGACGACGTCGTCATTGTCTCCGCTTCGGGGACCTCGGGTGCCGGGAAGGCTGCCAAGGTCAACCTGATCGGCGCCGAGGTCATGGGCTCCATGAGCCCTTACGGAGTGGGCGGCGGACACCGGCACACGCCTGAGATCGAACAAGGTCTGTCCAGCGCGGCAGGTGAACCGGTGACGGTTTCCTTCACCCCGACGCTGGTCCCGATGAGTCGGGGGATCTTGACTACCGCGACGGCGAAGGTTGGTCACGGTGTTACCGAGGCTGAGCTCCGCCAGGCCTGGACGGATGCCTACGACGACGAGCCGTTCGTGCATCTCCTTCCGGAAGGCCAGTGGCCCACCACCAAATCCGTGCAGGGCTCCAACCACGCAGTAATGCAGTTGGCCTTCGACGCCCACACCGGCCGCGTGATCGTTACGTGCGCCATTGACAACCTCACCAAGGGGACCGCCGGCGGGGCCGTGCAGTCCATGAACATTGCCCTCGGCCTGGATGAAACCGCCGGCCTGAACCTGCAGGGAGTAGCACCGTGACCATTACCGCACCCAAGGGATTCCGCGCCGCAGGCATCAAAGCCGGCATTAAGGCCTCGGGCAACCCGGACCTGGCCCTGGTAGTTAATGACGGGCCGCAAAAGTCCGCGGCTGCCGTCTTTACCTCCAACCGCGTGGCTGCTGCGCCGGTTCACTGGTCACGCCAGGTAGTCAGCGATGGCCGTGTGGACGCCGTGGTCTTGAACTCCGGTGGTGCCAACGCCTGCACCGGTCCCCAGGGCTTCCAGAACACCCACGCCACGGCAGAAAAAGTGGCGGACGTGCTGGGAGTCTCAGCTTCCGACGTCGTGGTTTGCTCTACCGGCCTGATCGGTGAGCAGTTGCCCATGGACAAGATCATCCCGGGCGTTGAGGCTGCTTTCCGCGAACTGTCCGAGGACGGCGGCTCAGCAGCGGCAACTGCCATCATGACCACGGACAGCGTTTCCAAGGAAGCGGTCTTCACAGGTACCGACGCCGAAGGCAAGCAGTTCACCGTAGGCGGCATCGCCAAGGGAGCCGGCATGCTGGCACCGGGCCTTGCCACTATGTTGGTCGTTCTCACCACCGATGCCGAGGTTCCTGCGAATGAGCTCGACGTCGTCCTCCGCGACGCCACGCGTGTCACCTTTGACCGGGCGGACTCGGACGGATGCATGTCCACCAACGACACCGTGGTGCTGCTGGCATCGGGTGCTTCCGAGGCTCTGCCCTCAGCCGAGCAGCTGAGCGAAGCGGTCACCAACGTCTGCGCCGAACTGGCACGCAAGCTGATCGGAGATGCCGAAGGCGCCAGCCACGACATCGCTATCCGGACCTTCAACGCCGCCAGCGAACGCGACGCTGAAATCGTCAGCCGCAGCGTTGCCCGTTCCAATCTGTTCAAGGCAGCCATCTTTGGCAAGGACCCCAACTGGGGCCGCGTTCTCTCGGCAGTGGGAACCACCGATGCTGCGTTCGAAGCGGACCAGCTCAACGTCGCCATGAACGGCGTGCAGATCTGCCGCAACGGTGCAATCGGCGATGACCGCAACCTGGTGGATTTGGAGCCGCGGGAAGTCTTGGTCGAAATCGACCTGCAAGCCGGCGATGCCGAGGCCACCATCTGGACCAACGATCTCACGCACGATTACGTGCATGAGAACAGCGCCTACTCGAGCTGAGCCCATGACGATGACTGCACACACCCGCGAAACCACCTCCACGAGCCACGTCTCGGCCAAATCAGCCCAGGACAAAGCCGGCACCCTGATTGAAGCCCTGCCCTGGATCCAGCGTTTTGCCGGGACCACCATGGTCATCAAGTACGGCGGCAACGCCATGGTCAACGACGACCTCCGCCGCGCCTTCGCGGAGGACATCGTTTTCCTCCATCACGTGGGCATCCACCCCGTAGTGGTCCATGGCGGCGGCCCCCAGATCAACTCCATGCTCGGCCGTCTCGGCATTGAATCCGAGTTCAAGGGCGGCCTTCGCGTCACCACCCCTGAAGCCATGGACGTAGTCCGCATGGTCCTCACCGGCCAAGTGGGGCGCGAACTTGTCGGACTCATCAACTCCCACGGCCCCTATGCCGTGGGCATGTCCGGGGAAGATGGCGGGCTGCTGCGCGCCGTCCGCACGGGCACTGTGGTGGATGGCGAAGAAGTGGACCTGGGCTTGGTGGGCGAAGTAGTGGGCGTCGATCCCGCAGGCATTAAGGACATTCTCGACGCCGGCCGCATCCCGGTGATTTCCACCGTCGCCCCCGAAATTCTCGACGACGGCACCGGCTCCGGTCCCACTACGGGACAAGTCCTGAACGTCAACGCCGACACCGCAGCCGCCGCCGTCGCGTCGGCATTGGGTGCCACCAAGCTGGTTATCCTCACCGACGTGGAAGGCCTGTACGCCAACTGGCCGGACAAATCGTCGCTGATCTCGTCGCTGACAGCATCGGAACTGCGCGAGATGTTGCCCAAACTGGAGTCCGGCATGATCCCCAAGATGGCTGCTTGCCTTAAAGCCATCGATGAGGGCGTGGAGCGCGCACACATCGTGGACGGCCGTCTGCCGCACTCCATGCTGCTGGAAACCTTCACGACGGCGGGCATCGGCACCCAAGTTGTACCCGACGAGGAAGTGAACGCATGAGCGAAACTGTTGGCCTCAACCCGACCGGCGATGGACCCCCCGCCCGCTTCGCGGTGCCCGACCACACCCGGGGGTCCATCGCCGGATCGGAGGCCAAAGCTTCCGTCATGACTGGAGTGAGTAATGGCGCGGAGTGGCTTGCCCGTTACTCGTCCTCACTCATGGGTGTCTTTGGTACCCCGCAGCGGGTTCTGGTCCGCGGCGCGGGCTGCCTCGTGTGGGACGCCGACGGCAAGGAATACCTTGACCTCTTGGGCGGCATTGCCGTGAACGCGTTGGGCCACGCCCACCCGTTCGTCACGTCGGTGATTTCGAGCCAGCTGGCCACACTCGGCCATGTCTCGAATTTCTTCACGAGCCCCACGCAGATCGCATTGGCCGAAAAGCTCTTGGCTCTGAGCAAGGCTCCCGCAGGTTCCAAGGTGTTCTTTGCCAATTCCGGTACTGAAGCCAACGAGGCTGCGTTCAAGCTTGCCCGCCGAAACAATGACGGCGGTAAGCGCACCAAGATCATTGCGCTGGAAGGTGCCTTTCACGGACGCACCATGGGCGCTTTGGCTCTTACGGCCAAAGAGGCCTACCGTGCGCCGTTCGAGCCACTGCCCGGCGGAGTGGTCCACATTCCGTTCGGTGACATTGATGCCCTGCGTGCCGCCGTCGACGATTCCACGGCAGCTCTGTTCCTGGAACCGATCCAGGGTGAGGCGGGCGTACGGCCGCTCAGCGCCGAATATCTGCAGGCAGCCCGTGAGGCAACTACCGCAGCGGGCGCGTTGTTGATCCTTGACGAGGTCCAGACCGGCGTAGGCCGTACCGGTAAGTGGCTTGCCAGCGAAGACGCCGGGATTGTTCCCGACGCCTTAACTCTGGCCAAGGGACTTGGCGGCGGATTCCCCGTCGGTGCCCTGATCACCTTCGGAAGCGCGACGTCGGCCCTGCTCACCGCCGGGCAACACGGCACCACATTCGGTGGGAACCCGGTGGCTACCGCCGCGGCCCTTGCCACCCTGCACGCCATCGAAAGCCAGAGCGTCCTGCAGAACGTACTCACGGTCGGGGAGTACCTGCGTCAGGGGCTGGCAGGTATCGAGGCCGTGACCGAGGTCCGTGGTGAAGGCCTGCTGATTGGCTTCGATGTCAATGCCGCCATCGCTCCGGCCATGGTGACTGCGGCGTTGGACGCCGGTTTCATCATCAACAGTCCGGGGCCGCGAACCATCCGGCTTGCCCCTCCGTTGATCCTGACCATTGAGCAGGCGGACAGGTTCCTCTCTGCCCTGCCCGCTTTGATCGCCACGGCCACCGCCCAGACTGCTAAGGACGCACAGTGAGCACGTCAACCACCCGTCACTTCCTCAAGGACACGGACCTGAGCCCGGCCGAGCAGGCAGAGGTCCTGGACCTCGCCATTCGGATGAAGGCAGCGCCTTACAGCGTCCAGCCCTTCGCCGCGGAGGGCAACGGCCGCAAGACCGTTGCCGTGATCTTCGATAAGACCTCCACCCGCACGCGTGTTTCCTTCGCCACGGGCATTGCGGACATGGGCGGCAACGCACTGATCATCAACCCGGGTGAAGCGCAGATCGGCCACAAGGAATCGGTCGAGGACACGGCAAAGGTCCTGGAGCGGATGGTCTCCACCATTGTGTGGCGGACGGGTGCGCACTCCGGACTCGTGGCCATGGCGGAGAACTCCAAGGTCCCCGTGATCAATGCCTTGTGCGATGACTACCACCCCTGCCAACTCCTGGCCGACCTCCTGGCAGTTAAGGAACACAAGGGCGAACTGGCCGGATTGAGCATGGCGTACCTGGGTGACGCGGCGAACAACATGGCCAACTCCTACCTGCTGGCCGGTGTCACAGCCGGAATGCACGTCCGTATCTCCGGACCGGAAGGCTACCTGCCGGCAGCAGAGATTGTGGCTGCTGCGGAACAGCGCGCTGCCGAGACGGGCGGCTCTGTGCTGATCACCAGCGATGCCGCCGAAGCCCTCAAAGGCGCCGACGTCGTGGCAACGGACACCTGGGTTTCCATGGGCCAGGAAGCGGAAAAAGACGCCCGTATGAAGCTCTTCCGTGAGTACTCCGTGGACGAGGCCGCCATGGCGCAAGCCGCACCGGACGCCGTCGTTCTCCACTGCCTCCCCGCTTACCGAGGCTACGAAATTTCAGCCGGCGTCATCGACGGCCCGCAGTCGATCGTGTGGGATGAGGCGGAAAACCGCCTCCATGCCCAGAAGGCACTCATGGCCTGGCTGATGCACCGCTCGGGGCTCGCCGTCGTCGAGGGCCTTTCACCGGTTGAAGGCACTTCCGCCCTGGAAAACACTGTGGAGAGCACGTTCTAGTGTCCACCAATCCGTCCGTGCCGGGCGCCAGCCCGGCCACCAAGACTGCCCGACAGGCGCGTATCACCGCGATCCTGACGGGTGAGTCCGTGCGTTCCCAGGCAGAGCTTGCAGCCCTGCTGGCGGACGACGGCGTCCAGGTCACCCAGGCCACGTTGTCCAGGGACCTTGTGGAACTGGGTGCCGTCCGGGTCCGTGGAAAGGAAGGCGCGCTGGTTTACGCCGTTCCGGGGGAGGGCGGGGACCGCAACGCCAAGAGCGGCGTCACCCAGGAAATCCTGGATGCGCGGCTGACGCGGCTTTGCGGAGAACTCCTGGTGACAGCGGAGGCCTCGGGCAACATTGTGGTGCTTCGCACCCCACCCGGAGCCGCCAACTTCCTGGCACTGGCCGTGGACCACTCGGTGATGCCCTCCGTATTGGGTACGATCGCAGGCGACGACACTTTGCTGTTGGTCGCCCGGGACCCCGATGGCGGGGCTGAACTGGCGGCGCGTTTCCTCCGCATGGCCGAAGAAGCCGGGCCTGGCAACTGATTGATCTTTTTCAACATTGATACACACAGCTTTGATTCAAACGAACCAAGCAACAACAAAGGAGCACTCTCGTGACTGAGCGCATTGTTCTGGCCTACTCCGGTGGCCTTGATACGTCCGTAGCCATCGGCTGGATCGGTGAAGCCACCGGCGCCGAGGTCATCGCTGTGGCCGTCGATGTCGGACAGGGCGGCGAGTCCCTGGAGACCATCCGCCAGCGCGCCCTCGGTTGCGGCGCCGTCGAGGCCTACGTGGCCGACGCCCGTGACGAGTTCGCCAATGAGTACGCCATGCCAACCCTGAAGGCCAACGCGCTCTACCAGGGTCACTACCCGCTGGTGTCGGCCATCTCGCGTCCGGTCATCGTGAAGCACCTGGTGAAGGCTGCCCGTGAATTCGGCGCCACCACGGTTGCCCACGGCTGCACCGGCAAGGGCAACGACCAGGTCCGCTTTGAAGTCGGCATCCAGACCCTCGGCCCGGACCTGAAGTGCATTGCACCTGTACGCGACCTCGCCCTGACCCGCGACAAGGCCATCGCCTTCGCCGAGGAAAAGGGATTGCCGATCGAAACCACCAAGAAGAACCCGTACTCGATCGACCAGAACGTCTGGGGACGCGCCGTCGAGACCGGTTACCTCGAGGACATCTGGAACGCTCCCACCAAGGACATTTACGACTACACCGCCACCCCGGAATTTCCGCCGGCACCGGATGAGGTCACCATTTCCTTCCAGGCCGGCGTGCCGGTAGCAATCGACGGCGTCAAGGTCACCCCGCTGCAGGCCATCCAGGAACTGAACCGCCGTGCAGGCGCGCAGGGCGTTGGCCGTATCGACGTGGTCGAGGACCGCCTCGTGGGCATCAAGTCCCGCGAAATTTACGAAGCACCCGGCGCCATGGCGCTGATCACCGCGCACAAGCACCTCGAGGACATCACCATCGAACGCGAGCAGGCCCGCTTCAAGGCAACTGTTGGCCAGCGTTGGTCCGAGTTGGTCTACGACGGCCAGTGGTTCTCCCCGCTGAAGCGCTCCTTGGACGCTTTCATCGAGGACACGCAGCAGTACGTTTCCGGTGACATCCGCATGGTCCTCCACGGTGGCCAGGCGATCGTCAACGGTCGTCGCTCCGAGACCTCGCTGTACGACTTCGACCTCGCCACCTACGACACCGGCGATACCTTCGATCAGTCCATGGCACGCGGCTTCATCGAGCTGTGGGGTATGTCCTCCAAGGTTGCCTCGGGCCGCGACCTGCGGGTCGCAGGGCAGTAATGACGTCGGCGACAAACGAAGGTGCACTGTGGGGCGGCCGGTTCGCCGGCGGCCCCGCGGATGCGCTGGCCGCACTGAGCAAGTCCACGCACTTTGACTGGCGGCTTGCCCGCTATGACATCGCCGGCTCCATGGCGCACGCCCGCGTGCTCGCCAAAGCGGGGTTGCTGGACGATGCCGAACTGGAAGGCATGCTTGCAGCCCTCACGCAGTTGGACGAGGACGTAGCCAGTGGTGCGTACCTTCCGGCCGAGAGCGACGAGGACGTGCACGGGTCCCTGGAGCGTGGCCTGATTGAGCGCGCCGGAACCCAGTTGGGCGGCAAGCTGCGCGCGGGCCGTTCCCGCAACGATCAAGTGGCCACCCTTGGCCGCATGTTCCTGCGTGACCACGCCCGGATCATTGCCGGTGGCGTCCTTGCCACCATCGATGCCCTCGTAGAGCAGGCAAAGGCCCACCAGGGCGTTGCCATGCCGGGCCGGACACACTTGCAGCACGCCCAGCCGGTGTTGCTGAGCCACCACCTCCTGGCTCACGCGTGGGCATTGCTGCGCGACGTGCAGCGTCTCCAGGACTGGGACAAGCGGGCGGGTGTTTCGCCGTATGGTTCAGGTGCCCTGGCTGGCTCCTCCCTGGGACTGGATCCCGAGGCCGTCGCCGCCGATCTCGGTTTCTTCTCGGCTGTGCACAACTCGATCGATGGCACCGCCTCCCGCGACGTCTTCGCCGAGTTCGCCTGGGTTTGTTCCATGATCGGTGTGGACCTGTCCCGGATCTCCGAGGAAGTCATCTTCTGGGCAACCAAGGAATTCTCCTTCGTCACGCTGCATGACTCGTACTCCACGGGGTCCTCGATCATGCCGCAGAAGAAGAACCCGGACGTTGCTGAGCTTGCCCGCGGCAAGGCGGGGCGCCTCATCGGCAACCTGACCGGGCTGCTGGCGACACTCAAGGGACTGCCGCTCGCGTACAACCGTGATCTGCAGGAGGACAAGGAGCCGGTGTTCGACGCCGCCGACACCCTGGAACTCTTGCTTCCGGCCGTGTCCGGCATGATCGCCACCCTGAAGTTCAACACCGAGCGCATGGAATCCCTGGCACCCCAGGGCTTTGCGCTGGCCACGGACATTGCCGAATGGCTGGTCCGGCAGGGCGTTCCATTCCGCGAAGCCCACGAGCTCTCCGGTGCCGCCGTCAAGCAGGCCGAAGGCCGCGGTGTGGAGCTGTGGGACCTGACGGACGAGGAATATGGGGCGATCTCGGAGCACCTGACTCCCGAGGTCCGCAGTGTTCTCAGCACTGAAGGTTCGCTCAACAGCCGGAACTCGCAGGGCGGAACGGCTCCGGCCGCCGTCGAGCGTCAACTCAAGGCACTCGAAGCGGAACTGGACGCAGCGCGTTCCTACGCCGGCTAGTCGCTGCTTCATGACCTGTGGGATGGCACGTCAGATGCCATCCCACAGGTGTTTAACCCGGTGGGTTAGCATGGCGCTATGACTCAGATCACCCCCGACGCGCTGCCCGCCGAGCTTCACAAAGCCGCCGGCACCGTCACCCGCCTCCTCACCAAACTGGACGAATCGTCCGTCGCTGAACCGTCGGAACTGCCAGGCTGGACCCGGGGCCACGTCCTGGCCCACGTGGCCGGAATCTCCAACGCCATGGCGCGGCAACTCGAGTATGCGCGACGCGGCGAAAGCATTGAACTGTACGACGGCGGCATGGACGGCCGTAATAAGGCAATCGAACTTGCCGCCGGGCACAGCCTCGCCCAGCACACGGAGTCCGTCACCACTGCAGTGGGCACAGCGATTTCCGCGGTCGACGCCCTGGGACCGGACGATTGGCACGCCCGCATCGCTTACAGGGACGGAACAGTCTTCGACGGTGGCCTGGCCCTGTGGCGCGAGCTCACTATCCATGCCTCCGACCTGGGGTTGGGATTCGGGCCGGAGACGTGGAGCCGGCCTTTCTGCGAACACCTCATCGGGTTCCTGGCTGCACGCGTTCCGGAAACCTATAAATTCGTCCTGCAGCCCACAGGCCTGCCCCAGCTCAGCATTGGTACGGGCGGCACTTCCATCGCCATCACCGGCATGCTGACCGACATCGCAGCGTGGCTTGCGGGCAGGGAAGCCAGCCTGGGCAGCCTCCGCGCCACTGCAGCCGCCGACGGAGTGGACCTGCCGGAGTTGCTGCCCTGGCCGGCCGCACAACCCGCCTCCCGCTAACATGGACGCTCTTTCACGTCCCGCGTGTTTGGGGTGGACGCTCTTTCACGTTCCGGGTGTTCATTTGCTTCCAGGTCGCGACGTCGCCGCCGCGCGCCACAAATGCAAGGTGGCGTAGGAACGCCAGGGGCTGACCTCCCTGAAGTCTGCGCTGAGACCAGTACCTGCTGGCATAGCCTTCAATCCGTTCCGGACCGCGGCGTCGTTGGCCAGGAAAACATCCGGAGCGCCCAGGACTCGCATCGCCACGTAGCCCACTGTCCATGGCCCCACACCCGGCAGGGGGAGCAGCTTTTGTTCAAGGCCGGAGACGTCGTCCCCGTAGCCGAAGTCGAGGGCGCCGGTGGCCATTGCTTCGGCTGCGGCCACTATGGAGTCGATTCGCCGTTGTGGTCCGCGGAGGAGTGCCCGCCCATGGCTGGCGAGCTCTGCCGCCGTCGGAAATAAGCGCTCCAAGCCAGGGGAACCGTCCCTGGCGGGGGAACCCGCTGCGGACAACTGTGTGAGGGCAGTTCTGGCCGCAGCCACAGTGATCTGTTGCCCGATCATGGCCCTAATAAGAAGTTCCTGGGGGTCCACTGCACCTGGGACGCGGATACCGGGGATTGCCCGAACGCTGTCCACCAGCCGTGGGTCCAAGGCCAAGGTGTCGTCAACAGACTGCGGATCGGCGTCCAGATCGAACAGTCGGCGGACCCGGCTTAACAGTGCCGGGAGATCATGGAGGTCCACTGCTGAAGCTGTCAACTGTAACGGCTTGCCGGCAGCGGAAGGGCTGTACTTCACGGAGAACGAAGCACTGCCCCCTGCGAGCCGCAGCGTCCTTCCGTAGGTCCTGCTTCCGTCCGGCCCTGTCCCTGCCAGTTCGATCCCTGGAACCGCGCGTACTGCAAGGAAGTCGAAAATGCCGGGATCGAACGGTTCGCGGTACGGCAGGTTCAGCGTCAGCCCGGCGGGAGCCGCCACCACACCACCCCGGCGTTGGCCGGACCTGGCCCCGCTGGCGCGCAACGCCGTCGGGGTCATCGCGAACACTTCGCCGATAGTGTCGTTGAATTGCCGCACACTGTTGAATCCGGAGGCGAACGCGACGTCTGCCAGGAGCATGCCGGTGGAGACCAAGAGGGTTCTGGCCGTCTGTGCCCGGCTGGCGCGTGCCAGCGAGAGAGGACCGGCGCCGAGTTCATTGCTGAGGATGCGGTTGAGTTGCCGGGCGGAGTAGCCCAGGCGTTGTGCCAGACCGTCCACCCCTTCACGGGTGATCACGCCGTCGTTGATCAGTCGCATGGCCCGTCCCGCAATGTCGGAGCGGATGTTCCAGGCCGGCGTGCCGGGAACGGCTTCAGGCAGGCACCGCTTGCAGGCGCGGTATCCGGCTTCATGGGCAGCAGCAGAGGTTTCGTAAAAGGTCACGTTCTCTGCCTTGGGCGTCCGTGCGGGGCACGACGGCCTGCAGTAGATGCCGGTGGAGCTGACGGCCGTAAAGAATTGGCCGTCGAACCGGGTGTCGCGGGCGTCGATTGCCCGGTAGCGCTGCCAGAAGTCCATGACTTCATCCTGCCAGCCCTGAGAAGCTGCTGCTAGCGGAAATCGGACATGGCCGTACGGGGGTCATTTGCTAGGGTCTGGTCATGAATCCGTCCACCAACAACGAAGTCACCGATCCTCTGGAAGTGCGAAGGCTCCTCGAGGGCGATCCTCGCGAAATCGCACCACGGATACTTGATGCGGTGCTTACCCACCACTCCGAAGCCGGCCCGGTCTCGGTCAGGCTCACTGAGGTGGAGGCGTACATGGGCCCGCGGGATTCGGAACACCCCGACCCCGGTTCCCATACTTTTGGCGGTCCTACGGCCCGCAATGCGCCCATGTTCGGCCCTCCCGGGTTCCTTTACGTCTACTTCACGTACGGCATGCACTACTGCGCCAACATCGTCTGCGGCCCTGACGGCTCAGCGTCGGCACTGCTCCTGCGAGCCGGAGAAATTGTGGAGGGGGATGAGCTCGCCGCCCTTCGCCGGCCGGCCGCCAAAACACACAAGGACCTCGCCAGCGGACCAGCGCGGCTCGCCTCCGCTTTGGGACTCACGACGGCGGACACGGGCCGTGACGCGCTCGCCTCACCCTTCAGCCTGTGGTTGCCCACGCTGCCCGCACCTGTCGTCGCCAGCGGGCCACGGGTAGGAGTTGCGGGCCCGGGTGGAAGCACCGAGTATCCGTGGCGCTTTTGGATAGAGGACGATCCCACCGTTTCCCGGTACAAAGCCGCGCGGCCCCGAAACCGGGTGGTTCCGTAGCAAGCGTTCCACCAGATGACGTGTACCCCGCACGTTTACCAAAATCGCTGTAGAATGGACGGTCTGTCTTTTGCGATAGGGGTTACGGTTCGATGCACGACGCTGATTTGGTCCACGAGCAGGAATATGTGGCCGGGCTGTATGCCCGGCTTGATGAGCTGCGCGCAGAAAAGCGCGCCCAGCTGGCGCAGGTGCGCAAGTCCGGCGCGGTGGGAACCATGCAGAACGTTTCCGAACGTGACGCGTTTGCGGCCCTGTACGAGGACCGCTTGGCCCAGCTCGACGCCGTCGATGACCGCTTGGTCTTCGGCCGTTTGGACCTTGACTCCGGCGAAGCCCAGTACATCGGGCGCATCGGCCTGTCCACGGCCGACCTCCAAAGGCTGATGGTTGACTGGCGCGCTCCGGAGGCCGGGCACTTCTACCAGGCCACGGCGTTTGACCGCCAGGGTGTACGCCGGCGCCGTCACCTGATCCTCCAAGGGCGTGACGTCAAAGCCATCGAAGACGATGTCCTGGATGCGGGCATGCTTGCCGACAACGACTCCCTTCAGGGTGAGGGCGCGCTGCTCGCCGCCCTGAACTCCAAGCGCACGGGTCGCATGTCTGACATTGTCGGGACCATCCAGTCTGAACAGGACCGGATCATCCGCTCGTCCATCTCCGGCGCGCTGGTGGTGCAGGGCGGGCCAGGCACCGGTAAGACCGCTGTCGCCCTGCACCGTGCTGCCTATTTGCTGTACACGCACCGCGAACGGCTCAAGAGCGCCGGCGTCTTGCTGGTTGGACCGTCCTCGTCCTTCATGCATTACATCGAACGGGTTCTGCCGTCCCTCGGTGAAACCGGAGTGGTCATGGCCAGCCTTGGCCGACTGATGCCCGGCATCAACGCCATCCCGGAGGAAGATGCCGACGTTGCGGCCCTCAAGGGCAAACTGGACATGACTAAAGTGGTGGCCAACGCTGTCGCCAACCGCCAGCGGACACCCGCCGAGGACCGCATTCTCGAGGTGGATTCCCGCAAGCTGACACTGACCGTCCGCCAAGTCCGTCGTGCCCGCGAGAAAGCCCGTGCCACCGGCAAGCCCCATAACGAAGCCCGGCTGACGTTCATCAAGATCCTTCTGCGCGAGCTCACCGAGCAACTGACCGATCTCGTTGAGGAATCGAACATCGGCAACAACGCTGATCGCGCCTATCTTGCCGAGGACGTCCGCTCGGCCAGGGATGTCCGCATTGCGCTGAATCTGTGCTGGATGCCGATGACGCCGGAGAAACTTATCTCCGAATTGTTCAGCAAGCCGGCCATCCTTGAAGCGTGCACGCCGCATCTGACGCCCGCCCAACGCGCCCTGCTGCAGCGTCCGGCAGATGCGCCGTGGACTGAGGCGGATGTTCCGCTGCTGGATGAGGCAGCCGAACTCCTGGGTGAACTGGATCCGGCAGCAGGCAGGGGACTGGCCCAGCAGGAAGCGGACCGCGCCCGCGACATCGCCAATGCCAAGCAGACCTTGGCCAACATGGAAGCCATGGGTGTTGATGTTTTGGTCTCGGCCGAGGAACTTGCTGACCAAAACCAGGAACGCGAAAGCCGGTTGACGGCCGCTGAGCGTGCAACGAGCGACCGCTCGTGGGCTTTCGGCCACATTGTGGTTGACGAGGCCCAGGAACTGTCGCCGATGCAGTGGCGGCTCTTGGTGCGTCGTTGCCCCTTGAAGTCCTTCACGATCGTGGGGGACATTGCTCAGACGAGCGCAGCGGCGGGCGCCAATTCGTGGCAAAGTGCACTGGCGCCGTCGTTCGGTGACCGCTGGACGCTTGAAGAGCTCACCGTCAACTACCGCACGCCCTCGCAGATCGCCGAAGCCGCAGTCCGCATGGCCAACCGTGCAGGCCTGGTGGTCTCGGCGCCCAAGGCTGTGCGCGAAGGCAAATGGTCGCCCATTGTGGACCGCGTTGATGCTGAGAGCATCGTGTCGCACCTGGTGGAGGTCCTGCCTGAAGAAGTGGAAGCGATCGACGGCGGCCTGCTGGCTGTTATCGCCGACGGTCCACTCCTGCCGCAGGCTACCGCAGCCCTGCGGGAGGTCTATGGACGCCGCATCGGATCGGGTGCAGGCAGTTACGAGCAGGACATTGTGGTCATCAGCCCCAAGGAAGCCAAGGGCCTGGAATTCGACGGCGTGGTGGTGCTGGAACCGGCCGCCATGCTGAACCATGAACACGGCAAGGTGGGCGACCTCTATGTCGCCATGACTCGGGCAACACAGCGTTTGCGTCTCATTGCTGCTGCCCCCGTACCTGCCGGCATTGAGCGCTAGGAAAACGGGCCCCTTCAATCCTGCTAACTTAGATCTCGTGTCACACGTAAACAACCTCGAGTCCCAGCACAACGATCCCGCTTTTGCCAACGTTTGGCAGGAGCTCAAATGGCGCGGCCTGATCCACGTTTCCACTGACGAAACGGAACTGGAAAAGCTGCTCGCCGGGGACCCGATCACCTATTACTGTGGCTTCGATCCCACCGCGCCCTCCCTGCACCTGGGCAACCTCGTGCAATTGCTGGTGATGCGGCGCCTGCAGTTGGCAGGCCACAAACCGCTGGGTCTGGTGGGTGGATCCACCGGCCTGATCGGTGACCCGCGTCCGACGGCGGAACGCACCTTGAACACCAAGGACACCGTTGCGGAATGGGTGGGCTACCTCCAAGGGCAGGTGCGCCGCTTCCTCAGCTTCGATGGGGACAACGCAGCGCGCATGGTCAACAACCTTGACTGGACCGCGCCCCTGAGCGCCATTGATTTCCTGCGTGAAATCGGTAAGCACTTCCGTGTCGGCACCATGCTCCGCAAGGATGCCGTAGCGTCACGCCTCAATTCCGACGAAGGCATCAGCTACACCGAGTTCAGCTACCAGATCCTGCAGGGCATGGACTACCTCCAACTCTTCCGCGACTACGGCTGCGCATTGCAGACCGGTGGTTCGGACCAGTGGGGCAACCTGACCAGTGGAACCGAGCTGATCCGCAAGGTGGAGGGCAAGAGCGTCCACGCCCTTGGTACGCCGCTGATTACCAACTCCGATGGCACCAAGTTTGGCAAGAGCGAAGGCAACGCCATCTGGCTGGACCCGGACATGTGCAGCCCGTACACGTTCTACCAGTTCTGGCTGAACACCGCCGACGCAGATGTGGTGGACCGGCTCAAGGTCTTCACCTTCCTCTCACGTGCAGAGATCGAGGCACTCGGGGAAGCTGTGGCGGAGCGTCCGTTTGCCCGTGAAGGCCAGAAGAAGCTCGCCTACGAAGTGACCTCGCTGGTACACGGCGTTGACGCAACCGAGAAAGTGATCGCGGCCTCGGCAGCGCTCTTCGGTAACGGTGACCTGACGATCCTGGATGAGCGCACCCTTGAAGCAGCAACTGCGGAACTTCCCTCCGCAACCATTGGTGCCGACGGCTTGGGCATCATCGATCTCCTGGTTGCCTCGGGCCTCTCGGACAGCAAGTCCGCTGCTCGTCGCACCGTTGGCGAGGGTGGCGCCTATGTGAACAACACCAAGGTGTCCGATCCCGACGCTGTCATCGGCCAGGACGAACTTCTTCACGGACGCTACTTGCTCCTCCGCCGGGGCAAGAAGAACCTTGCGACCATTGAGGTATCTGCGTAGCTTTCACTTTTCCAGCTCTGAAAGGGCCGGCAGCCGTTATGGTTGCCGGCCTTTTGCGTTCAAGAACGCTTCTGGTGGGTCCGGTTGGTGCGGTTGCTGGTGGCGGCGGATGTGAGTGGGTGCTTTTGCTGGCTTGTCCGGCGATAGTGGCGAGTGGGGCGGCGGAGCCTTTCGGGGCGCTGCTCTTTCGTGGCTTTGGCTCGCGCTGCCGGAAGCCGGCCGCTCCCTTCTGACGCTCGCCGCTCCGTTCTGACGCTCTATCACTTCCCTCGGGCTTGAGGCGGACGCTCTTTCAGGTCCCTCGGGTTTGGTGGCATCGCTGTTTCATTTTGGGGGGTGCGTTGCTGCCCTGGGGGTTCGACGGCGGTGGTTGCCGTTGGGTGGTGTCGGTGGCCGGGTCGGGTGGTTGGGGGTTGTGACGGGCTTCACTGTGGCTTGTGGTTGTTGTTTGGTGGGGTTTTAGGGGTGTTTTGGGGTTGTTTAGCTTGTGTTGGCGGGGTTTTTGGG
>NZ_JABMCX010000098.1 GCF_013179505.1 Paenarthrobacter sp. CM16
TAACAGAGTTACGGCGGTCATAGCGTGGGGGAAACGCCCGGTCCCATTCCGAACCCGGAAGCTAAGACCCACAGCGCCGATGGTACTGCACCCGGGAGGGTGTGGGAGAGTAGGACACCGCCGGACAACCATTAAGGCAAGAGCCCCGACCCAAGGTCGGGGCTCTTCCCCTTTAACCACCACACCAGCCGGCACCGAATCACACAAACCAGCCCTAAGCATCTGTTCACCTTGGGGGCAGGACGCCACCCAGAACTGTCGGGTCTGAAGTGCTGTGAGACTTGCCACGGAAGGCCGCCAGTGGGCTTGACGCGTTCGGCGGCTGTGGCGGTGTCGAATAGAATTGCATAAGACATACGAGTCGGTAGCTGAGTGCTCCCGGCGGCGTGACAACGAAATAAGGGTTATGAGCGACTACGCACGCGCCAGTGGTCGGCTCGCAACAGGAGGAATCCACCATGGCTGAGCACAACGGCGGCAATCGCGGCGGCAATCGCGGAAACTTCGGGGGCAACCGCGACGATCGCGGTTCGTACCGCCCCAACAACAACTCGGGCGGGGATCCTCGCGGGTTCCGATCCAGGGAGAACCGAGACGGCAACGACCGTCCGGCCCGTGATGGTGAGCGTCGTCCGTTCAACAACGACCGCGGTGACCGTAAGCCGTTCGGCGACCGCCCAGAGCGCGGTCCGCGGAACTTCGACGGCCCCCGTCGCGACAACGATGAACGTCGTCCGTTCAACAACGACCGTGGTGACCGTAAGCCGTTTGGTGACCGTCCGGCTCGTGATGGTGAGCGTCGTCCGTTCAACAACGACCGCGGTGAGCGTAAGCCGTTCGGCGACCGCCCAGAGCGCGGTCCGCGGAACTTCGACGGCCCCCGTCGCGACAACGATGACCGTCGTCCGTTCAATAACGACCGTGGTGAGCGTAAGCCGTTTGGTGACCGTCCGGCTCGTGATGGTGAGCGTCGTCCGTTCAATAACGACCGTGGTGAGCGTAAGCCGTTTGGTGACCGTCCGGCCCGTGATGGTGAGCGTCGTCCGTTCAATAACGACCGTGGTGAGCGTAAGCCGTTCGGTGACCGTCCGGCCCGTAACGATGACCGTCGCCCGTTCAATAACGACCGTGGTGAGCGTAAGCCGTTCGGTGACCGTCCCGAGCGCGGTCCGCGGAACTTCGACGGTCCCCGTCGCGACAACGATGAACGTCGTCCGTTCAATAACGACCGTGGTGATCGTAAGCCGTTCGGCGACCGTGACCGTAAGCCCTATGGTGACCGTCCGGCCCGTGATGGTGAGCGTCGTTCCTTCGGTGTAGACCGCGATCGCAGCGACCGCGGCAACTCATGGGAAGAGCGTCCGGCAAGGGTTCCCAACGCCAAGGACATCCGCAGCTCCAACCGTCCGGACCGCGAACGTTCTCCCGAGATCGACGAAGATGTCACAGGCAAGGAACTCGACCGCGCTACGGGCCACCAGATCAAGACTCTTGAAGAGCAGAGCGCGGGCTGGGTCGCCAAGCACTTGGTCATGGCAGGCCGCCTGATTGATATTGAGCCCGAGCTGGCTTTCCAGCACGCTCTGGCTGCAAGCCGTCGCGGCGGCCGTCTCTCGGTTGTCCGCGAGGCAGTGGGCCTCACGGCCTACGCTGCAGGCCACTACGGCGAAGCACTGCGTGAATTCCGCACGTACCGTCGAATCAGCGGCTCCAATGTGCACCTTCCTGTGATGGCCGATTGCGAGCGTGGGCTCGGACGTCCGGACCGTGCGTTGGATATGGTCCGCTCTCCTGAGGCCCAGGATCTCGACGCTCCGGGCAAGGTGGAGCTTGCCATGGTGGCGTCCGGTGCGCGTGCGGATCTCAAGCAGTTTGATGCCGCTGTCACCGAGCTGGAAATTCCTCAGCTGGACATCAACCGGGCTTTCTCCTACAGCCCGCGATTGTTCCGTGCCTACGCTGAAGCGCTCACGGCTGTGGGTCGCACGGAGGAAGCGGACAAGTGGGCACGCCAGGCCTTGGTGGCTGAGAATGCCTTGGGTGTCGGCGATTTCGCTGAGCCTGAGATCCTTGACCTCGGATGGGACGAGCAAGAGGAAGCAGCCGCGCGCAAGCCGCGCTTCGTCAAGCCGGCTGCGGAGTCCGACGTCGTTCGGCCTGAAACGGAAACGGTCATCGCGGAAGCCGCAGCGGCTGACGTTGAGCATGCTGACGTCGAGCTGGATGACGCGGAATCTGACTACTTCGAATCCGATGACGCTGAGTCGGACATCGATTCGGCAGAGGCTGATGAAGAAGCCGAAGCCAAGGAAGAAGACGCCGAGAACCAGGGCACCGACTCCCAGCATGGCTGATTCACTGATCTCATCCTTTGATGCTGTCCTTTCGGATCTGGATGGTGTGGTCTATGCAGGACCGCACGCCATCCCGGGGGCCGTGGAGGCATTGCAGCGTCTCGAGACCGTAGGCGTAGGCCTTGGCTATGTGACCAACAATGCTTCCCGCACCCCGGCCCAGGTCGCGGAGCACCTGCGTGAATTGGGTGCGCCTGCGGAGGACCATCAAGTGGTCAGTTCCTCCCAGGCAGCAGGGGAGCTTTTGGCTTCCATGCTGCCTGCGGGGGCGCATGTGCTCATTACGGGCAGTGCGGCTCTGGCTCATGAAATTGAGTTGGTGGGGCTCAAACCGGTGCATAGTGCCGCGGAATCACCGGTTGCCGTGGTCCAGGGTTTCAATCCGGAGATCGGTTGGAAGGATTTGGCGGAGGCATCGTATGTAGTGGCCGGGGGAGCCATGTGGTTTGCCACGAACACCGACATGTCCATTCCGCAGGCCCGGGGTATGGCTCCGGGAAACGGCACGTTGGTTGCCGCAGTGGCGGCTGCGACGGGAAAGACTCCGTTGGTGGCCGGCAAGCCTGAAGCGCCGCTGTTCCACGCAGCCGCGAAGCGGCTTGGTGCTGATCGTCCCTTGGTTGTGGGCGACCGTTTGGACACCGACATCCTGGGCGGCAACCGCGCAGGATTTGCGACGGCGGCAGTCCTCACCGGGGTTGATACAACCCACACCATCCTGGCTGCCAAAACCGACGAACGTCCCAACTACCTGCTGGCGGATCTCGAGGGCCTTTATGCCCCGTATCCGGTAGTCAACAACGACGGCGGGACGTTCCGCTGCGGCGCAGCGTCGGCTGTTGCCGGGGACGGAACCGTTACGGTGACAGGTGACGAGGGCGACCTCGATGCCTGGCGGGCAGCTTGCGCGGCGTGGTGGGCGGAAGTTCCCGATACCACCGTGGCCCGGGCGCCGCAGCTGGAATGGCGAACTCACTAGACTGGTGCGATGATCCAGCCCCACAACGTTTCGGCTTCCGACCCCATGCATGAGAGCCCCGTGCCCGGGAGCTCCGCCTCTGGAAACCCCGTGCCCGGGAGCCCCATCCATGAGGATCTTGAACCCGCGGGTCCGGAGGTTCAATGGCCCGACGCAGCGGCTCCCACGGGCGATCCCCTGGTTGACAGGGCGTTGGCTCTCCTGGATACCGTGCCGGCAACGCCGGCGGCAGATCACGGTGACCTGTTCACCATGATTCACGACTCCTTGCTTGAGGCCCTGGAGACAGAACCCGGCCTCCCTGCTCCGCGACAATCCTCTCCCCGCCCGGAAGGCGATAGCTGACATATGGCCCGACTCGACCAGGAACTCGTCACCCGGGGGTTGGCGCGGTCCCGAACCCACGCAGCAAAGCTCATCAGCGATGGCAAAGTGAGCTCCGCAGGGAGTGTCCTTGCCAAGGCTGCCCTCCAAGTGGACACCACAACGGACTTGACCGTGGAGGCCCACCTGGAGGACATTTACGTGAGCCGTGCCGGGCATAAGTTGGCCGGCGCGCTGGAGGCGTTTCCCGACGTCGTGGTTTCAGGGAAGCGGTGCCTCGACGCCGGTGCCTCCACGGGAGGTTTCACCGACGTCCTGCTGCGGCAGGGTGCGGCTCACGTCGTGGCGGTGGATGTGGGACACGGCCAGCTGGTGCCACACCTGCGCGATGACCCCCGGGTGGATGTTCATGAGGGCATGAACGTCAGGTACATGGCCCCTGTGCAGATCGGTGGACCGGCACAGTTGACGGTGGCCGACCTGTCCTTCATTTCCTTGACTTTGGTCCTTTGGCCGCTCGCACAATGCACGGAACCGGGCGGCGACCTGGTCCTGATGATCAAGCCACAATTTGAAGTGGGCAAGGAGAGGCTGAGCCGGACCGGGGTGGTTTCTTCAGATCATGAACGACGCCGGGCGGTTGCCCAGGTTGCCCGTGCTGCGGTGGATGCCGGGCTCGTCCTGATGGACATCGCCGCCAGTCCGCTGCCGGGTCAAGACGGAAATGTTGAATACTTCCTGTGGATGAAGCGCGGGATGTCCGCGCTGTTGCCTAAGATCGAAGAGCGGGACGGGGACGTTGCTGCGTTGATCAAGAAACTCTGGCCAAACCACTAGAAAGCAGAACCCGATGAGCAGGCGTGTACTTGTCCTTGCCCACACAGGGCGGGAAGAATCGCTCCGCGCAGCGTGGGATGCCTGTACGCAACTGCATTCCTCCGGATTGGTTCCTGTGCTGCAGAAGTCCGAACTCGCCGATATCGAGAGTTTTTTCGGTGCTTTGGACACACCCATTGAGATCCTGAATGACCACGTCAACTTGGAGGACGTGGAGTTGGTAATGGTCCTGGGCGGGGATGGAACCATCTTGAGGGCCGCGGAACTGGTCCGTGAGGTGGACGTCCCGCTGTTGGGCGTGAACCTGGGGCACGTGGGTTTCCTTGCCGAGAGCGAACGCGCGGATTTGGCGCAGACGGTCGAATGGATTGCCAGCCGGCAGTACACGGTGGAGGAACGTATGACCATCGATGTCCAGGTCTGGGTCAAGGGCCAAAAGATCTGGCACACGTGGGCATTGAACGAGGCCGCTATTGAAAAAGCCAACCGCGAACGCATGTTGGAAGTGGTCACGGAAGTCGACGAACGTCCGTTGACGTCCTTCGGTTGTGACGGTGTGGTCCTGGCAACCCCCACGGGTTCCACTGCATACGCCTTCTCTTCGGGAGGGCCAGTAGTCTGGCCGGAGGTGGAGGCCTTGGTGATCGTTCCGATCAGCGCCCATGCCCTCTTTGCCAAGCCTTTGGTTGTCTCTCCCAGGTCCAAGCTGGCCGTGGAAATCATGAACCGGACAGAAGCCCTTGGCGTCCTGTGGTGCGATGGACGGCGTTCTGTGGACCTTCCTCCTGGCGCACGTGTCGAGGTGACGCGTTCGGCCACTCCGGTGCGCCTGGCACGTACCCACAAGACACCTTTCTCCGCCCGGCTGGTGAGAAAGTTCGAACTCCCCATCCATGGGTGGCGGGGGCCTGCTCCCCGGAGCGGGGAAGTCCACACCGGCCCGATTCCGGTTATCCGCACCCTTTCACCGGCTCCGTTGCCCAGTCCCCGGGATGTAGGCAGTCCGCGGGATGTAGACGGTCCCCGGGACGGTGACCCTTCCGACCCCACGAATGCGAAGTGAACCATGCTTGAAGAACTCCGAATCCGTGACCTCGGCGTCATTACCGATGCCGCACTGCCGCTGGGCCCTGGCCTGAGCGTTGTCACCGGCGAAACCGGTGCCGGCAAGACCATGGTGGTGACCGCCGTCGGGCTCCTTCTGGGTGCCCGGTCAGACGCAGGCGCCGTGCGCAGCGGGGCCAAATCGGCGTCGGCCGAGGCGGTGCTGAAGCTCGATCCCACGCACAGCGCCGTGGAGCGCGCCAAGGAGGCCGGTGGCGAGGCCGAAGAGTTCGACGGCGTGGCAGAGCTGCTGCTCGCTCGCACCGTGGGTGCCGATGGCCGCAGCCGTGCCTACGTTGGGGGTCGGGCGGCACCTGTGGGGGTCCTGGCTGAGCTGGGCGAAAGCCTGGTGGTGGTCCATGGACAGTCGGACCAGATCCGGCTGAAGAGCGCCACGGCACAGCGGCATGCCCTGGACCGGTTTGCCGGAGCGCCCCTGGCCAAAACGCTGGGGGAGTACCAGGAGCTCTACAGCCACTGGAAAAACATCCAATCAGAACTTGAAACATTGCGCAGTGAAGCCCGTGAGCGCCTGCGCGAAGCGGAGTCCCTGGACGCCGCCCTCAAGGAAATTGATGAGGTTGATCCCCAGCCGGGCGAAGACGAGACGCTCAAGGCCGAGGCCGTGAAACTCGCTAACGTCGAAGAGCTCAGGCTGGCGGCGGCCGCTGCCCATGAGTCGCTTATTGCGGAGGAGTTCGGGGATGCCGGCGACGCAACCACCATGGTGGACGCCGCCAAGCGCACCTTGGAGCATGTTGCCGAGCACGATGAAGAGCTGCGGTCCGCCGCTGCCCGGCTCGCCGAGGTGGGGTTCCTTCTCAACGACATTGCAACGGAGCTGTCCAGTTACCAGGCCGCTTTGGACACGGAGGGCCCGGAGCGGCTCTCCGAAATCGAGGAACGCCGGGCAGCCCTTGCCAAACTGATCCGCAAGTACGCTCCCAGCATTGACGAGGTGCTGGAGTGGGCGGCTGCCGGCCGGACCCGGCTTGATGAGCTGCAAGACGACTCCAGCCGCATTGAATCCCTTGACGCCGAGGTTGCTTCCACGGAAGCCACTCTTCGCAAGCAAGCAGCGTCCATCTCCAAAGCCCGGCTCAAGGCGGCCAAGGACCTCTCAGGACGCGTCAGCGCTGAGCTCAAGGCCTTGGCGATGGCTGACGCCACGTTGGTCATTGAGGTCGACGGCAGTGGATCCTTGGGCCCTTGGGGCACCGATGAGATCGCCTTCCTTCTCCAGCCGCACTCCGGGGCTCCGGCGCGGCCGTTGGGCAAGGGCGCCTCCGGCGGTGAACTGTCCCGGGTGATGTTGGCCATCGAAGTGGTGCTGGCCGCCGTGGATCCCGTCCCGACGTTCGTGTTCGATGAGGTGGACGCCGGCGTGGGCGGAAGGGCCGCCGTCGAAATCGGCCGGAGGCTTGCCATGCTGGCCCGGCATGTCCAGGTGCTGGTGGTGACGCACTTGCCGCAGGTTGCTGCGTTCGCCGATCAGCACATCCGCGTGACAAAAACGTCCGTGCGCGGAGCTGACGGGAAAACCACCACCGGTTTCACCTCCAGCGATGTCCAGCTCCTCAGCGACGATGAGCGTGTCAAGGAGTTGGCCCGCATGCTGGCCGGCCAAGAGGACTCCGAGTCGGCACAGGCCCACGCACAGGAATTGCTCGACGACGCGAAGCTGCTGCCGCAGCGCGCTTAGTCCATGGCTGGAAGGGACAAGGCAAGTGGGAGCACCATCACATTGGCACACCAAATCCCGCGCGGCTCTTGCTTGGAATGCGGTGGTGAGCAACCATTGACCATTTGGGGAATCCGAACGGACGCTTGGAAGGCGTAATTGATGATAAGCTCGAATTCCGTGGTGCAGCGATCAAATTCCCGTGTAAATTCCCGGTTCCCGGGCTCGTCCAAGACGACCAAACACATCTTCGTCACCGGTGGTGTGGCGTCCTCGCTCGGTAAGGGTCTGACGGCTTCCAGCCTCGGCCACCTGCTGCGGGCACGCGGTCTGTCTGTAACAATGCAGAAGCTCGATCCCTATCTGAACGTGGATCCGGGCACGATGAACCCCTTCCAGCACGGTGAAGTATTCGTGACGGATGATGGCGCCGAAACCGACCTCGATATCGGACACTACGAGCGCTTCCTCGATGAAAACCTCGAAGGTTCGGCCAACGTCACAACGGGCCAGATCTACTCGACGGTGATCGCCAAGGAACGTCGTGGCGAATACCTCGGAGACACTGTCCAGGTCATTCCGCACATCACTGATGAGATCAAGCGCCGTATGCGCCTTCCTGCCGAGGGCAAGAAGGCACCGGACGTCATCATCACCGAGATCGGTGGCACGGTGGGTGACATCGAGTCCCAGCCGTTCCTGGAGTCGGCCCGCCAGGTCCGCCAGGATGTTGGCCGGAACAACGTTTTCTTCCTGCACGTTTCGCTGGTCCCTTACATCGGTCCTTCGCAGGAGCTGAAGACCAAGCCCACGCAGCACTCCGTGGCCGCCCTTCGCTCCATCGGTATCCAGCCGGAAGCGATCGTGATCCGTTCGGACCGCGAAGTTCCCGAGGCCATGCGCGAGAAGATCGGCCGTATGTGCGACGTCGACATCGACGCCGTGGTCAATGCCGCTGACGCCCCCAGCATCTACGACATCCCCAAGACCCTGCACTCACAGGGCCTGGATTCCTACATCGTCCGTGCCTTGGACCTGCCGTTCAAGGATGTTGACTGGAGCAAGTGGGACAAGCTGCTCGAAGCCGTCCACAACCCCAAGCACGAGGTCGAAGTTGCCTTGGTGGGCAAGTACATCGACCTCCCCGATGCTTACCTGTCCGTGACCGAGGCACTCCGTGCCGGCGGCTTCGCCAACGAAGCCAAGGTCAAGATCCGTTGGGTCCCTTCCGATGAGTGTGAAACCCTTGCAGGGGCAACCAAGGCACTGGCCGGTGTGGACGCTATCTGCGTGCCCGGTGGCTTCGGTATCCGTGGCCTCGAAGGCAAGCTCGGTGCGTTGAAGTTCGCTCGTGAGACCAAGCTCCCGGTCCTGGGCCTGTGCCTCGGCCTCCAGTGCATGGTGATCGAGTACGCCCGCAACGTCGTGGGCCTTGAAGGTGCTTCCTCCAGCGAGTTCGAGCCGGATTCGAAGTACCCGGTGATCGCCACCATGGAAGAGCAGCTGGACATCGTGGAAGGCAAGGGAGACCTCGGCGGCACCATGCGCCTGGGCCTCTACGAAGCCAAGCTGGACGAGGGCTCGGTCATCGCCGAAACCTACGGCACCACCACGGTCAGCGAACGTCACCGTCACCGGTACGAGGTCAACAACAAGTACCGCGACCAGATCGCAGCAGAGGGCCTGGTGTTCTCCGGGACCTCTCCTGACGGCAAGCTGGTGGAGTACGTGGAGCTTCCCCGCGAGGTGCACCCGTACTACGTGGCAACTCAGGCGCACCCGGAGCTCAGCTCGCGTCCGACGCGCCCGCACCCGCTGTTCGCAGGATTGGTCAAGGCTGCCTTGGAGCGTCGTGAAGGTGCCCCTGTGGCCACCAAGCCCGGTGCCCGCACGGTTGCTGCCAAGTAAACACAAGTACTAACGAAGGACGGCGCGATGCCCGGTATTTCTGAAGCCCCCCGCACATCAAGGCAGGTTTCGGACATGCCGAGCCCGCGCCGTCTTTTGTCTACCAGCAAGGTGTACGAGGGCCGCATCTGGGACGTGGTCAGCGATTCCTTCCAGCTGAGCGACGGCACTGACACTTTGGTTCGCGACTACATCGACCACCCCGGCGCCGTAGCAGTACTGCCGATGAACGTGGACGGCGAGATCCTGTTGCTCAAGCAATACCGGCATCCTGTCGGCATGGATCTGTGGGAGATCCCGGCCGGCTTGTTGGACGTCGAGGGTGAGGACTTCGTGGTGGGCGCTGCCCGCGAATTGGCCGAGGAGGCTGACCTCGAGGCGGCTACGTGGAACGTCCTTGTGGACTTCTTCAACTCACCGGGTTCATCCAGCGAGGCAGTCCGGATCTATTTGGCACGTGGCCTCAGCGACGTTCCGCTAGCGGACCGGCATGTCCGCACTGATGAAGAAGCCGAAATTGAGCTGCACTGGGTACCGCTCGAAGACGCCGTACAAGCTGTGCTGGAAGGACGCCTGCATAATCCGTCGGCGGTGCTGGGCATCCTTGCTGCCGCTGCTGCGAAGGCTGATGGCTTCACCAGCCTTCGTCCAGCCAATGCGCCTTGGCCGGCACATCCGAGCCAGCGCTGAGTATGGCAGAAGTCGCCACCCGGACTCCCACCGGCATTGAGCGGGCAGTCACTGACTACCTGCAGCATGTGGGGGTGGAGCGCGGCCTCGCGGCGAACACCCTTGCCGCATATCGCAGGGATCTGGCACGGTACTCCAATTTCCTGAGCACCAAGGGAGTGCAACGGCCCGTGGACATTACCCGTCATCACGTGACCGGCTTCGTGCAGGCTTTGTCCGATGGAAGCGATGGCGCAGCCGTCCTGGGTGTCCGCTCTGCTGCACGAACCGTGGTGGCGGTCCGTGGCCTCCATAAGTTTTGGGCGTTGGAAGGAACAACGACGGCGGATCCCGCCAGTGATGTTCACCCACCCATGCCGGGCAAACGGCTTCCGAAAGCCATCAGCGTCGGCGAAGTGACGCGCATCCTGGAAGCTGCGGGGTCGGACACCGCCACCGGACTCCGCGACCGTGCGCTCCTGGAATTCCTCTACTCCACCGGTGCCCGCATCAGCGAGGCCGTCGGCCTGGACGTAGATGATGTCTCCCTCGAGGACACCGGCGGTGACCCGGCGATCGTGAGGCTCTTCGGTAAGGGTTCAAAGGAGCGGCTGGTCCCTTTGGGGTCCTACGGTGCCCGCGCTGTGGGAGCTTACGTGGTCCGCGGCAGGCCGCTCCTGGCGTCCAAGGGCAAAGGTACTCCGGCCCTTTTCCTTAACGCCCGCGGGGGCCGGATCAGCAGGCAGAGCGCTTGGACCATCCTCAAAGCGGCGGCTGAGAAAGCCAACATCACCAAGGACGTTTCGCCGCACACGCTGCGGCATTCCTTCGCCACCCACCTCCTGGAGGGCGGAGCGGATGTCAGGGTGGTGCAGGAATTGTTGGGCCACGCATCGGTGACCACCACCCAGGTGTACACCCTGGTCACTGCAGACACGCTCCGCGAGGTCTACGCGGCAGCGCATCCGCGGGCACTGGGATAACCGGGACGCCTGACTACCCGAGCACGTCCAGCGTCAACTCCACGGCATCAACAAAGAGTGCCAATAGCGATGTCCCAAGGCCCGCCACCAGCAGCAGGCCGGGATGGGCCAGGCCCACCACCACACGTTTGAGCCGGGGCCGTCCCTTGAGGAACTTTTTTGGAACCCGCGTCTTCACAGGCACCTGCCGCCAGCCGCGAAGCCGGCGCAGGAACCATGCACAGCGCACGATGAAGGCCATCCACAGGATGGAGAGCACCAGCGGAACAGCTGCCAGCATGAGGTTGAAGCCCAGCGCTGTGACTTCCTTTTCGGAATCGCCGATCACCGTTTGGATGGTGGTGGAGATCGAAGCACTCATCACCACGGAGGCGGCCCACACCATGAACGCAGCCACCAGCGCCAGGAATCGAACAAAGAAGTGACCCAGGACGGTTGCGTCCACTGCCCTGAGGTGGCTGCGCGGTGTGGCGTGCAGTACCACCAGCGTGGAGACCAACGTGGGCAAGGCAGCCACCAGTACCAGCAGATACCAGGTCCATCCGGCCAGGTCCACCACTTCATCCAGAACGATGAGTCCGGCCCACACCAGGGTCCAGGCCCATCCCGCGTACAGGGGATGCGACACAAGCCAGCGGGGGAGCCAGGCGTCCCGTTCCGGCGTGTGGTTCCCAACAGGTTTGGCAGCGACCCCCTCGGCCTTGCCATCTTTGATGGTCGGCCGCTCTGAGTCGTATTCGACGGCGGCTGCAGCGGCGCGCCCGTCACCCCCACCTTCTGTCATGGGCTCACTGTAGCAATGGCGGGCAGGAGCAGGGGAGATCAGGTTAAGGTAGGCAGCATGACTGCAGCCCATGTGACTTTGTGCTTCCTCCTCCGCGACGGCGCGGGCGGTGAAGATGTCCTGCTCGGGACCAAGAAGACCGGTTTTGGCTTGGGCAAGGTGGTGGGCGTCGGCGGGCACGTTGAGTTGGGGGAGACCGCCTCGGAGGCTGCCTGCCGTGAAGTTATGGAGGAGATCAACGTGGTGGTGCGGGCCGAGGACCTGATTCCAGCGGGCACTGTTGACTTTGTCTTCCCGGCAAGGCCTGAGTGGAACATGGCCACTACTGTCTTCCTGACCCGTGATTGGGAGGGGGAACCGTCGGAAAGTGAGGAGATTGCCCCCGAGTGGTTCCCGGTTGCGAAGCTTCCCGTGGACAGGATGTGGGCCGACGCTGAACACTGGCTCCCGGCCATGATTGCCGGTCAGCGCATCGCCGTCAGGGTGGCTTTGGCGGCAGATAATGAGAATGTGGCCGATGTCCACACCATGGACTGGGTGGAGCCCCGCCCGTATTAAAGAATTTCAAGGGATTACGACGCCGGTCCGGTCACCTTTCGGTGACCGGACCGGCGTCGTGCGTCTCTTGGGAGTCGGGCGGCGTTAGGGCATGTGCCGTTCTTCGGGTCCGTTGTATTCGCTCAAGGGACGGATGAGGGAGTTGGAGGCTACCTGTTCCATGACGTGGGCGGTCCAGCCGGTGATGCGGCTGGCGACGAACAGCGGGGTGAACGTCTGGGTGTCGAAGCCCATGAGGTGGTACGTGGGGCCGGCGGGGTAGTCGAGGTTCGGCTTGATGGCCTTGGCCTCGTCCATGGCTTGTTCCAGCCCGTTGTAGAGCCCCAGGAGTTCTGGCCGGCCGTAGTGGGCGATCATCTTGTCCAGGGCGGCTTTCATGGTGGGCACGCGGGAGTCGCCGTGCTTGTAGACGCGGTGTCCGAAGCCCATGACTTTCTTCTTTTGGGCCAGGGCGTCTTCCATCCATGCCTTGGCTCGGGTGGCGGCTTCTTCGAGGGATTCTTCGCTGCGGATGCCGATTTCGTCAAAGGTGTGCATGACGGCTTCGTTGGCGCCGCCGTGCAGTGGGCCCTTCAAAGCGCCGATGGCTGCGGTGACGGCCGAGTGCAGGTCCGAGAGGGTGGAGGTGACCACGCGTGCGGTGAAGGTTGAGGCGTTGAAGGAGTGCTCGGCGTACAGGATCATGGAGACGTTGAACGCCTCCACCACTTCGGGGGCCTGCTCTTCCCCGAAGGTCATCCAGAGGAAGTTGGCCGAGTAGTCCAGGTCCTGGCGGGCTTCAATGGCGTCCTGGCCGCGGCGGCGGCGCTGGTCGTAGGCAACCACTGCGGGCATGGCAGCCCAGAGGTCGATTGCCTTCTTCATGTTCGCTTCCGGCGAGGAGTCTTCAGCCAGTTCGTGCCGGGCGCCCAGCACTGATGCTGCCGTGCGGCAGACGTCCATGGGGTGGGCGGTGGTGGGCAAGGCATCGATGACGGTCTTGACCACGGGGTCCAGGGCACGGCCGGCGCGTTCCCGGGCCGTGAATTCGGACAGCTCGGTTTCGTTGGGCAGTTCGCCGTTCCACAGCAGGTAGGCGACTTCTTCGAAGCTGCACTTGGCGGCCAGTTCCTGGACCGGGTACCCGCGGTAGAGCAGGGAGTTGGTGTCCGGGTTGACCTTCGAGACCGCGGTGTAGTCCACCACGACGCCGGCCAGGCCCTTTTTGATGTCTTCAGCTACCACGCTGAACTCCTTCGTTCATAGAGCAGGCGCGCCGGGAGATCCGGCATGCCTGCGTTCCCCTTGATGAATCCGGAACCTAGCGGACGCCAGGAACCTGAAAGTTGAATACGCCGGTATCGAATTGGTTGTAAGCCTCGTAGTCAACGAGCTCATAGAGGCGCGCACGCGTGAGCATGTTTTCCACTTGCGCTTCCTGGGTCCCCGCAGCCTTGATCGATTCCAGAGTACGCTCTGCAGCGCCCATGGCAATGCGGAGGAGGGTAACGGGGTAGATGACCATGTTCACGCCCACGCTTTGGAGTTGCTCCACGGTGAAGAGATCGCTTTTGCCGAACTCGGTCATGTTGGCCAGGATGGGCACGTCCACGGCGTCGCGGATGGCCTGGAACTCGCTCAAATCCCGCATGGCTTCGGGGAAGATCGCGTCGGCGCCGGCGTCTACCAGTGCTTTGGCTCGGTCCTGCGCGGCTTGGATTCCGTCGACTGCGCGGATGTCGGTGCGGGCCATGATGAGGAAGTTGGGGTCCCGGCGGGCGTCTGCTGCGGCGCGGATGCGTTTGGTGGCGGTGTCGATGTCCACCACGTTCTTGCCGTCCAGATGGCCGCAGCGTTTGGGGTTGAATTGGTCCTCGATGTGGCAACCGGCCAGGCCTGCGTTTTCGAGTTCCTGGACGGTGCGGGCCACGTTCATGGGCTCACCGAAGCCGGTGTCGGCGTCCACCAGGGACGGCAGGTCCGTCATGCGGGCGATTTGCCCGGCCCGGGTCGCTACCTCGGTCAGGGTGGTGAGGCCTATGTCCGGGAGGCCGAGGTCGTTGGCCAGGACCGCGCCGGAGATGTAGACCCCGGCGAAGCCCTTCTCTTCGATCATCCGGGCTGAGAGTGGGTTGAAGGCGCCGGGGAACTGTTGCACGGTCCCGGAAGCCAACAGCTCCCGCAGCTTTACCCGTTTCTGCTCGGCAGTGACTTTGGAGTACAGCATTTAGAACAGTCCCTTCGGAGCTGCTGCGAGGTCGATCACACCGGGGGCTGCTGTGATGTTCAGCTGGCCCAGTTCGCCGGCTCCGAGTTCGGTGACGCGTTCGACGGCGGTGAGGAACCTTTCGATTTCGGCTTCCTCCACCAGTCCTGCTGCGAGGGTGCGGAACTTGTTGATGTATTGCTCGCGGGCGAACGGCCGGGCACCGAGCGGGTGGGCGTCCGCGACGGCGATCTCATCGGTAATGACAGTGCCGTCGTTGAGGGTGATTTCAACGGACCCGCCGAAGGCCTTTTCAGCGATATCCAAGGAGTGGTAGCGGCGGGTCCATTCGGGGTCTTCGACCGTGGTGACCTTGTGCCAGAGTTCCACGGTGTCCGGACGTGCTGCGCGTTCCGGGGCGTAGGAGTGAACGTGGTGCCAGGCACCGTCCTGCAACGCGACGGTGAAAATGTACGGGATGGAGTGGTCCAGGGTTTCGCGGGACGCGGTGGGGGAGTACTTCTGGGGGTCGTTCGCGCCGGAGCCGATCACGTAGTGGGTGTGGTGGCTGGTCTTGATCAGCACGGAGGCCACGTTGGCCGGGTCCGTGGTTTCGGGGTGCTCCTTGTGGAGTTTGCGGGCGAGGTCGATCCAGGCCTGGGCCTGGTACTCGGCGGAGTGTTCCTTGGTGTAGGTGTCCAGGATGGCGCGCTTCGCTTCACCGGGCAGCGGCAGTGGCACGTCGTAGGAGGCATCGGGGCCGTCCAGCATCCAGGCGATCACGCCGTCTTCGCCTTCGTAGATCGGCACGGGGGAGGTCTGGCCGCGCATGGAGCGGTCCACGGCTTCGACGGCCATTTTGCCTGCGAAGGCCGGGGCGTGGGCTTTCCAGGTGGAGATTTCGCCCTTGCGGGACTGCCGGGTGGCGGTGGTGGTGTGCAGGGCCTGGCCCACGGACTGGAAGATGGTCTCCACGTCGAGGCCAAGCAGGGTGCCGATGCCGGCGGCGGCGGAGGGGCCGAGGTGTGCGACGTGGTCGATCTTGTGCTTGTGCAGGCAGATGGCCTTGACCAGGTTCACCTGGATCTCATAACCCGTGGCGATGGCACGGACCAGGTCCGCGCCGTTGGAGCCGACGTGCTGGGCCACGGCCAGGATCGGGGGGATGTTGTCTCCCGGGTGGGAGTAGTCCGCGGCCAGGAAGGTGTCGTGGTAGTCCAGTTCGCGGACAGCCACGCCGTTGGCCCAGGCAGCCCACTCGGGGGAGGCCTGCTCGGTGATACCGAACACCGCGGCGCCCTTGCCGTTGGCCGAGGGTGCGTGGGTCAGGGCTTGGGCGCGGGCTGCGACGATGGGTGCCCGGTTCAGCGAGGCGATGGCCACCGAGGCGTTGTCGATGATCCGGTTGATCACCATGTCGGTGACCTCGGGCGTGACTTCGACGGAGTCGGCGGCGACCACTGCGATTTTGTGCGCCAGCTGCTCCTCGCGGGGCAGGTTCTCTTCGGACTTGTACACGCGGACGTGATGGTTCTTGACCATGGTGCTCCTTCTCGGCAGGGGTGGTTTCGGGCAGGGTGTTTTCAGGCAGGGGCGGTGCTAATGAGGGGTGTGGGTGGCTTTGACGTGGGTGAGGCTGCGGTGCAGGTGGACTGTGGTGGCCGCCTCCG
>NZ_JABMCX010000099.1 GCF_013179505.1 Paenarthrobacter sp. CM16
CCCATGTCCGCTCGGATGGCCGGGCTCCCTTCACCATGCAGGAATACGAGGCCTGGGGTGCTTTCACCAAGTTTCCCTGGGAACAATTGAACCAACGGCAGGAAGAGGGACTCGTTGCCAAGGGCCAGGCATTGGTGTCCATGTTGTTGGCCAGCCTCGTCAGGGATAACGCTGCGCTGGTGGTTGGCGCCCGTGGGCACCGGCTGCTGAACGACGACGGCAAGGTAGTGGGCGTCCAGCTTGAGTCAGGTGAGAGCTTCCATGCCAACGACGGCGTGGTCCTCGCCACGGGCGGATTCGAATGGGATAAGGCCCTTGCGGACTCATTGCTGGCTTCACGGCTCCACATCATGTGCTCGCCGCCATCGAATACCGGCGACGGCCTGAAAATGGCCCAGCGGGTAGGCGCCCAGACCAGGGGAACCCGGGAAGCCTGGTGGGCTCCCATGTCCGTTACGGGAGACACCCGGGATGGCGCACCGGTTGGGACCCTGCTGCGCTTTGAGAGGCAGGGCCCGGGATCCCTCATGGTCAATCGACATGGCAGGCGCTTCGCCAATGAGTCCCAGAACTACAACGACCTCGCCCGGTGCCTCCAATCATGGGATTCACCCAACAACCAGACGTTGAACACCCCTGCATACGTGGTGTTCGATCACAGTTACCTGGAGCGCTACGGCGTTCTGGCGCATCGGGCAGGCCAACCGACACCGGCCTACCTCGTAGAAGCGCCCACTTTGGCGGAACTTGCCGCGAAGATTGGCGTCCCTGCAGAGAACCTGGCGGCCACCGTTGAACGCTTCAACCATTACGCAGTGACAGGCGAGGATCCTGACTTCGGCCGCGGTGAAAGCGCCTACGACAAGTACTGGGGTGATGAAGACTGCCCATGGCCCAACCCCTCCCTGGGTCCGTTGCAGAACGGCCCGTTCTACGCGATGGAAGTAGTCAATGGCGCTTTCGGGAGCAACGGGGGCGTCACCACGGACGGCCTTGCACGGGTCCTGGACGTGGACGGTGAGCCGATCCCGGGCCTGTTCGCAGCAGGAAACACCGCGGAAAACGCCTATGCGGCAGGCTACCCGGGGGCAGGGGCCACATTGGGCCCCATCATGACCATGGGTTATCTGGCTGGACGCACCATCGCGGGTGAACCGGCTGACTACCTGCCGGCGGGGTTGGCGGGGTTGGCGGGCGCAGCAGCGGGAGTGGGAGCATGATCCGCCATACGGTGCTCTTCAAATTCAAGGCGGACTTTCCCGAGGCGGACCTGGCAGCCTGGAGGGACGGTCTTGACCGGATGGAGGGCAATATTCCCGGCCTCCTCAAACTCACCCACGGGGCAGATGTGCTCCGGCAGGACCGGCCCTTCGACTACGCCATTGTGGCTGATTTCAACGCCGAGGAAGACCTCGAGGTCTATGCCACGCATCCGCTGCATGAGCCGCTCAAGAAGTACTCCCTTCCCAACAGCGAGCAGATCATCGCCGTGGATTTTCTGTTGCAGCCCACGGATGACTAGTCAGGAAGCCCTCACACCGTCAGTTTCCTTCAGGGTTTGGCGAACAAATTCCGCACTGGGCCCTGCGTAGGCGGTAACAATCCTGTTGAAAAGCGCCGTACCTTCGGCCCCGGGCCAGTCCACAGGCAAGAAGTCTGCCGGCAACCCGGGGTCGAGATACGGGATGATCCGCCATCTGTCGATGCACTGCACGTAAGCGGCAAAGGATGCAGCTGAAGCCTCCACCACCTGACCGGGAGTTTCAGAAAGATCAGTTGGACTGGCACCTGCCGAACCGTGCTCGCGGATAAAGTCCCTGTGCAGCGATGCCACTGCATCCAGGTCCCACCATTTGGCGGCAGCCTCCCGGAGGCTGCCGCCCACTAAGGGTGTTTCCGTGATGAAGATCGTCGCCATGTCCCGGAGCATCAGATCCGCCAGGATTTCCTCTACTTCTTCACGCAAGGAATCGGGGCAGATCCATAAGCCCGCTGCCACGGTCCCACAGCCGATCCAGTGGAGCCGGCGCCGCAACTGATGCCGCTTTTCGCGTTCCGTTTCCGGAATGGAGAAGGAGATGAGGCACCATGGATCCGTCGGTGACATGCTGCGCGGGTTGTAAATCCGGCGGTCGCCGCGCGCCAGCATGGTGGCGGCCCCGTCCGTGAGCGTAAACCCGTGAATGCCGGCGCGTGCTTCCTGGAGTACCACGTCCTTTTTACGCAACCTGCCCAAGGCGGTCCGGGTTACTGTCCCGGAGGTGCCCAGGGCTTCCATGAGCGCCACGATGTCCTTGGCGGACATCCATCCGCCGGCGTCGCGCA
This sequence comes from Paenarthrobacter sp. CM16, assembly GCF_013179505.1. Lineage (GTDB taxonomy): Bacteria > Actinomycetota > Actinomycetes > Actinomycetales > Micrococcaceae > Arthrobacter. The sequence continues at coordinate 2,326 of NZ_JABMCX010000099.1, forward strand.
GATAAAGGCCAATCACGGTTCGCAGCAATGACGTTGTACTCCCCGGGCGGGAGTCCATGTCGTCAAGGACGGCACTCATGTGTGGCTCACCGCAGTTCGGAGAGGGCGTCGCGGATTGCTGCTACTCCCAGTTCAACTTCTGCAAAGCTTGTGCTCAACGGCGACAAACCGATGCGCAGGCCGTGCGGAGGACGGAAGTCCGGGATGACACCCTTTTCCCACAGGCGTGCGGTGACGTCTGCAAACAGCGGGTGGTCCACGGTGATGTGGGATCCGCGCTCGGCAACGTTGCGGGGGCTCACGATTTCCGCGCCAAGGGGCACCAGGAGCTCCTCTGAGAGTGCGATTGCATAATCGGTGAGCTTGATGGACTTTTCGCGGACCGCGTCCATGCCTACGGAAGCGATCAGTTCCAGCATGTCCTTCATGGGCTGCATGGCCAATACCGGAGGCGTCCCCGTGATGAACCGGCGCATCCCTTGTGCCGGACGGTAGGTGTCCGTCATGCCAAACGGATTGTCAGCTCCCATCCAACCCCAGATCGGTTGCTGTAAACGCTGGTGCTGCGAAGCGTTGACGTAGGCAAATGCCGGCGAGCCGGGGCCACCGTTGAGGTACTTGTAAGTGCAGCCCACTGCGATGTCCACACCCCACTTGTCCAGTTCCATGGGAACGGAACCTACGGAGTGGCAAAGGTCCCAGAGCATCAGTGCACCTGCATCATGGACCTTGGCGGTGATGCCCTCGGCGTCAGCCAGGAAGCCGGAACGGTAGGCAACGTGGCTGAGGACCACTACGGCGGTCCGTTCGCCCAGCAACCCGTCCAGATCCTCCGCGCGCACACCGCTGGCGGGGTTCGCGGCGATCCATTTGATGCTCGCTCCACGTTCCGCGGCTATGCCTTCAATGATGAACCGATCGGTGGGGAAGTTATCCCGATCAATAATGATCTCGTCCCGCCCCTCTTGGGCGTCCACTGCTGCGCGGATCATTTTGTAGAGCATCACGGACGTGGAGTCGCCCACGGTGGTCTGTCCAGCGGCCGCACCCAGGGTTACTTCACCGATGCGGTCTCCCACGGCCGTTGGCTCGTCCATCCACTGCTCGTCCCAACCACGGATGAGGCGGCTGCCCCAGGCGTCGTGAACGAAGGACTCAAGGTTCCCTGCGGTGACTTTAAGCGGGCGTCCCAGTGAGTTGCCATCCAGATATGAGGTGAGTTGGGCGGCGTCGGGCGCGTAGAAGGCGTCACGCTGGGGGGCGAGGGGATCAGCGGCGTCCAGCTCGGCCGACGTTGGCCGCTGGGTTTGCTGTGCTGTGGTCATGGTTCCTCCTGCGGAAAGATAATGGCCCGGCGGTCGCCGGATGGTTGCTTAGTTGCCGATTTCGGTGCGGACGGCGTAGAGCTCGGGGAAGAAGGTCAGGTCCAAGGCGCGCTTGAGGAAGTCAACGCCGGACGATCCTCCAGTACCCACCTTGAACCCGATGGTCCGTTGAACCGTCCTCAGGTGGCGGAAGCGCCAGGCCTGGAAGTTGTCCTCGATGTCCACCAGGTCCTCGCAGGCCTCGTACAGGCCCCACTGGGTGTCGTCCGACTCGTAGATCTTCTGGAACACAGGGACCAGGTCTTTGCGGAAGGTCCACGGCTCGCTGGTATCCCTTTCGAGGATGTCGGCGGGTATCTCATACCCGGCACGGGAGAGGACCGCGAGGAAGGCGTCGTAGAGTGTGGGCTCATCCAAGAGCCTGCTGAGCAGGGCGTGGGCCTCGGGTTCGCTTTCGAAAACACGCAGCATCCCACGATTCTTGTTGCCCAGCAGGAACTCAACGCCGCGGTATTGATAGGACTGGAAGCCCGAAGAGCTTCCCAGGAATCCACGGAACTGGGCATATTCGCGCGGCGTGAGGGTTCCCAGGACTGACCATTGCTCGGTCATGGTGCGCTGAATGGCCTTGACGCGGGCGATGCATTTGAGGGCTTTGCCCAGGTTGTCCGCATCAAGGAGCCTGCGCGCCTCTAAAAGTTCGTGCAGGACCAGTTTCAGCCAGAGTTCGCTGGTTTGGTGCTGGATGATGAACAGCAGTTCATCGTGGTGTTCCGGCTCGCTGAGGGGGTGCTGGGCGCTGAGCAGGTTGTCGAGGTCCAAATATCCGCCATAGGACATGGCATGCCGGAAATCGGTGCGGACGGTGTCCTCGATGTCCCGGACGCTGCGGGCGGAATGGACTGTGGGCTTTTCCATGCTTTGAGATTATCACTTCCATGACGAACGTCAAGGTATTGATTCTTGGCTCCCCGGGGGATCGGCGTCCCGTAGGCTGAACCCAACCGCGAGGTAAGCGGGACAAGGGGGAGTGGACATGGACAGTGCAGGAAGCGCTGCCGCACCGGTATCCATTTACCTGGACGTCGACGGCGTGGTGAACCCCTTTAGTCCGGTTGGAACCACCGACTGGGGCGGGGAATGGACCATAGCCGACGCCGGCATCCTGGAGGTCGCCTTCGCGCCGGAACTCGTGGCCGGACTGAACAAGCTCGCTGACCATCCGGCTGCGCGTTTCGTTTGGCTCACCACGTGGGAGCGCCTTGCACCCGAGTTCCTGTGCCCGGCCATCGGCCTGAAGGGGGAGGAGTGGCCCGTGCTGTCCAGCCAAGGCTGGGACCAAGGGCCGGAGTGGTGGAAACTCGTCGCCCTCCAAAAGGACCTGGCCGCCACGGGAAGCCAGCGGGTCGTGTGGCTCGATGACCAGCTCAGCCGGGAATCCGAGGCCCTGTCGTGGGCCGAATACCAGCAGGACCATGTGCTTTGCATCTCACCCGATCCCCGCAAGGGGCTGTCCCCGAGCCACCTCGCAGCGGTACGGGAGTACCTGGGTTGAAGCGGAGCCTGTGCACGTTTGTCCGCTCACGGGATGCCACGTAGGATTCTTAAGGTTTCAAGCCCGCCAGAGTGAATCCCGCAAGCCAAGTCAGTTGAACAGTTGCTGAACTATGCTGTGGATGGCAGGTATGGGGAAGTGAAACTGCTGAACGTCGTCGACTCTGCAGATTGGGCAACAGGTGGATATCACCTTCATGGTCGCGCTGGTAATAGCGTTGGCCCTATTTTTTGACTTCACCAACGGATTTCACGACACCGCCAATGCGATGGCTACGCCCATCGCTACGGGGGCGATCAAGCCCAAAACGGCCGTTGCCCTGGCCGCTGTACTGAACCTCGTCGGCGCCTTCCTCTCAACCGAAGTGGCCAAGACCATTTCCGGGGGACTGATCCGGGAAGGTTCGGAGGGCATCCACATCACCCCGGACATCATTTTTGCCGGCCTGATGGGCGCTGTCCTGTGGAACATGATCACCTGGCTCAAAGGCCTGCCGTCGAGTTCCTCGCACGCCTTGTTCGGCGGCCTCATTGGTGCAGCGGTGGTGGGCATTGGCCTGCACTCCATCAACTTTGAGACCGTGCTGCAGAAAGTGATCCTGCCGGCCATCTTCGCACCACTGATCGCGGGCCTGGTGGCTTACATCTGCACCCGCCTTGCCTACGCATTGACTTCACGCCACGATCCCGAAACCGGTGACAAGCTGACGCAGAAACGCGGTGGCTTCCGCACCGGGCAGATCTTTACCTCCAGCCTTGTAGCGCTGGCGCACGGCACCAATGACGCACAAAAGACCATGGGCATCATCACCCTGGTTCTCATTGCGGCCGGCACCCAGGAGCCCGGCAGCGGCCCGCAGTTCTGGGTGATCGCGGCATGCGCCTTTGCCATCGCCATCGGAACCTACGCAGGTGGCTGGCGCATCATCCGCACCATGGGATCGGGCTTGACCGAGGTCAAGCCCGCCCAGGGTTTCTCCGCTGAAACCAGCACCGCTTCAGCCATCCTCGCCTCGTCCCACCTTGGCTTTGCCCTTTCCACCACCCAGGTGGCATCGGGCTCGGTCATCGGCTCGGGCCTCGGACGCAAGGGCACCTCCGTGCGCTGGGGTACGGCAGGCAAGATCGCGCTGGGGTGGCTCTTTACCCTTCCCGCATCGGCCATCGTCGGTGCGCTGACTGCCCTGCTGGTGAGCATCGGCGTCGTGGGTGTCGTTATTGCCGCCGTCGTGGGAACTGCCGCTGTTCTTTCAATGTTCATCGTCTCCCGACGCTCGCACGTCGGCCACCACAACGCCGTCGAGGTTGAAGAAGCAGGCCACGCCGTGCGCTTCCGTAAGAAGAAAAAGAATCAAAAGACCACCAAGAGCGAGGATGTGCAGCGATGAAATGGCTGGAATTGCTGCAAGTAGGCGGCGTAACCCTCGTGGCAGCTGTAACGCTGGTGGTTCTCTACTCCTTGGGCGTGCGGCTCACTGCGATCGCAGGTGACGCACAGCAAAAGTCTCCTGGCCTGGTGCGCTCCCTGGCTTATGTTTGTTTTGGTGTCTGCGGCATCGCTGTCTTGTTTGGCATCTACCTGATCGTTCCCTACTTCGGAAATTAGCGGCATCTCTGGCCGTCAGGGGCATTCGGGAGAATAATCAGCAATGTAGTTATACACATAGCTGCGTGGTTGTGATCCGGCAGATGCGGGGCTGTCATGAAATGCCCATCCCGAAGCCATCTCATCCGACTGGCCCTGGTTCCGGTCCTGATGCTGGGGCTCTCCGCCTGCCTTCCACCTGTTGCCGGGGGCGGTTCGCCGACTCCAGGTTCCAGCTCCTCCACACCCGGCAGCCCCGCCCGGCCCACAGCCGGCACCCTGGCTCCCACGGCCACCCAACCGGCAGGACCGGCCGGTCCCGGGGCGCCTGGGACAGATGCTCCGGTGGTTCGCTGGGTCCCCATCGGCCCGATCGGCCCCAACGATCCCACCTCCGGCCAGCGGTACCTCTTGCTCCAACAATTCCAATGTGACGCCCTCGTTGAGAGCGTCGCGGGCGCTGACGACGCAGCCGTCTGGCTGGCTGGTGCAGCGGTGTGCAAGGCGCTGCAAACCGGGAGCCAGCAGGACTGGCAGCGGGCTTCAATTGCAGTTGCAGCCACGCCGCGGATTCCGCAAACCCAATGCCTCGAATTCCGGGTGGCCGCCACCTCGGCATCGCTGCTCGCACAACACCGCAGCAATCCCGGCGCGGCCTTTACGGTGGAACCGGGGCAGGGTGAAGCATGTCCGCGGCAGTTGGTTGGACTGACGGTGGTGGACGAAGATCTTAGGCCGGTCCACGGTCTTGCGCGTGCCTCCGGCCCCAGTACCGGTGGCACGATTGTGCGCCTGGACGGCTACTACGTCCGGGTAGGGGATGTCCTTTTCGACGGCGTACCCGTGGACGCTGAGTTTGTCGGCGCCAGGGACGACTACAAGCCGGTTTATCTGAGGATGCCTTCCTCAGGGGGCCGGGACTCGATTCGAATCTCCATTACGGACACCGTGGATATTGCCGGGACGGTGACCTTCTTCTACGACGACTCCGGTCCTGCAAGCGGTTCCCCGCAGCCTCCTGGGACCTCAAGTCCCGGCCCTGCCCCTTCTGCCACGCCACCCTCAACGGCACCATCCCCAACGGCACCTCCTGTTTCATCGCCGTCCGGCGAGGCCACCCCGACGGCCACGCCGTGAACGAGACACCGGATACCGAAGAACGCATCAACAACACCCGGTGGCAGCGAACCCTCGAAGTACTCTCGGTTATCGGCCCGCCCTTGACCGTGGCCACGGCCCTGTTGGTCTATTTCGGCTGGGCTCGCACGGATGCGCAGGCCAAAGCCATGGGGTTGGACGTCAGCCTGTTCGGCTACACCGTCCAGGACTTCATCCTCAGGAGCATCCAATCGCTCTTCCAGCCGCTGGCGTGGCTGGTGGTGATCGGCCTGCTGTGGCTGATGCTGGACCGTGCGGTTTCCCGGCTCCTCGAGGCCGGTCGGTACAGGAAAGCAGTCCACTTGACTGCCACTGTTGTGATGTTGCTCGGCTTTGCCTATGCAGCGGTGATGTGGTTGGCCATCTCGGCACGTCCGGGCCAGATCGTGCTGTACGCACCCTTCCTGATCGCGGGCGGACTCGTGGTGGGGGCTTGGGGCCTTAGTGTGCGGCGGAGGTCGGCTGAGCGCGGGCAGACTGCCCCTCGATTCACCCCAAGGGCCCTTGAGCGGTCCCTGGTGTTCGTTCTGGTCACGCTGTTGCTTTTCTGGGGGACATCGGACTACGCGCAGGCATTGGGGCGCGGTGCCGCCATCGATTACCAGGAGCGGTCCGGCCTTTTGCCCACGGCGGTGGTCTACAGCAAAGAGCGCCTCGCGGTCGGTGCTCCCAACGTCCGTGAGGAGTCGGCCGGCTCTGAGGCTGCGCCGCTGTACCGCTACACCGGACTGCGGTTGCTGGTGGTCAGCGGCGGGCGCATCTTCCTGCTCAACGAGGGATGGTCCCTTGACCGTGGCCGGGTAGTGGTGCTTCAGGATGATGGCAGTGTCCGCGTGGAGTATGGGAACCCCTCGTCCGACTGACTAGTCTGGGCTCATGTCGATCTTCCAGTACTACGTAGCTTGCACCATCGACGGCTTCATAGCCTCCCCGGACGACGACCTCGGGTGGCTCCTGCAGTTTGACAAGGTCGAAGGCCTCAATGAGGGCATTGAGTCCTTCATGGCGGGTGTAGGTTGCATCGCCATGGGCGGAGACACCTATCGCTGGCTCATGGAACATGAACCCACCGCATGGCCCTATCCGGAAACCCCGTGCTGGGTTTTTACGCATCATGAATATTCGGCACCGGCCGGAGCCGACATCACTTTCGTCCGTGGAGATGTCCGCGAGTTCGCCCCTGACCTCCTCAAGGATGCCGGTGAAAAGAACGTGTGGCTGGTAGGCGGAGGTGACCTGGTGGCGCAGTTCGCCGACGCCGGACTGCTCGATGAAATGATTGTCACCATCGTGCCGGTAGTGCTGGGCGCGGGAAAGCGGCTGTTGCCGCTCAAGGGTCCGACGGCGCCGCTTGAGTTGGTCTCGCACAAAGTCATTGGCGGGGCCGCGGCCGAACTGCATTACCGGCTGCCCAAGGGCTGAGATCAGGGATTCAGTGGCGATTGTCCCGGATCATATTCGTGATCCTGGCCGTTGACAGCCTTCGTCCCTTGTCATCGGTGATGACGATTTCGTGGGTTGCCAGCGTGCCGCCCAAGTGAATGGCCGTGCACGTGCCTGTGACCGTGCCGGTGGCGACGGAACGGTGATGGGTTGCACCGACTTCAATCCCTACGGCATGCCGGCCCCGGCCCGCATGGAGCGACGCCGCGAATGAGCCCAGGGTTTCCGCGAGCACAACGTGGGCTCCACCGTGGAGGATGCCGGCTACTTGCGTGTTTCCTTCCACCGGCATGGTGGCCACCATTCGTTCTGCACCCATCTCCGTAAACCGGATGCCGAGTTTGACCACCAGCGCACCTACCCCGTGTGCAGAGAGCCAATCGTGGAATTCTTCGGGCACCCCCGCTTCGTTGAGCTCATCGGTAAAGGGGTTCGGCGTGAAATTGTCCATCATGCCAACTAGGCTGGCACCTGTGAGTGAAACAACCAAACCGGACCAGGTTCCAACGGCCCAAGCTGCTGCCATCGCGACAGCACCCACCCCCTCTGCCACATCATCCGCCAGCACCCCGGGGGAGGGACGGCCCAGGTTGCTGGTCCTGGACGGGCACTCCATGGCGTTCCGGGCTTTCTACGCCCTTCCCGCGGAGAACTTCTCCACCGCCCGGGGACAATACACCAATGCGGTCCATGGGTTCACCTCCATGTTGATCAACCTGATCAAGGACCAGAAGCCCACCCACGTCGCCGTAGCTTTTGACGTCTCCGACGACACCACGTTCCGTAAGGCTGAGTACAGCGAGTACAAGGGCGGGCGCAACGCGACACCTGCTGAGTTCGCAGGCCAGATCAGCCTCATCGCCAAAGTCATGGAAGCCTGGGGCATCAAGACCATCGCCATGCCCGGATACGAGGCTGACGACGTCCTTGCCACTCTGGCTGCCCAAGGCGACGCCGCTGGTTTCGAAGTCCTCCTCGTCTCCGGTGACAGGGATGCCTTCCAATTGATCAACGACAACGTCTTTGTGCTCTACCCCAAGCAGGGCGTCAGCAACATCCCCAGGATGGACGCTGCAGCCATCGAAGAGAAGTACTTCGTCAAGCCCGGCTTGTACTCCGACCTCGCCGCCCTTGTTGGCGAAACCGCTGACAACCTTCCCGGCGTCCCGGGCGTCGGCCCCAAGACGGCTGCCAAGTGGATCAACCTCTACGGCGGCCTCGAGGGAATCCTGGAGAACCTTGATTCCATCGGCGGCAAGGTTGGTGGAGCACTCAAGGAAAACCTGGAGAACGTCAAACGCAACCGCAGGCTCAACCAACTGCTGACAGACCTCGAGCTGCCCCTGACTCTGGAAGACCTCCACGAGCCGCGTCCGGACCGCCAGGCAATCGAGGAACTCTTCGAAGAGCTTGAGTTCCGGACGTTGCGCACGCGGTTGTTTGATCTCTACGGCGATGACACCGCCGGGGAGGCTCCGGAAACCATTGAAGCCCCGGAGTTTGCCACGCTCACTGATGCTTCCGGCCTGACGGACTTCTTCTCCGCAGGATCGGGCATGCGCTCAGCCCTTGCCGTGCACCTGGTTCCCGGCAGGATCGGCGACGACGCGAACGCACTGGCCGTGGTCAGGAACAACGGCGCCGCCTTTATTGACCTCACGGCTTTGGATGCGGCAGCGGAAGCGGTCCTGGCCTCGTGGCTGCGGGACCCCGAAGAAGCCAAAGTCCTCCATGAGTTCAAGTCGGCGCTCAAGGCCCTGCACCACCGCGGGCTCAGCTTGGAAGGCGTGGTGGATGACACCTCCATCTCGGGCTACTTGATCCAGCCGGACCGCCGCAGCTATGACCTGGCCGAGCTGGCCCAAGTGCATTTGAAGATCTCCCTCACCACGGCCGTTGCCGCGTCCGGCCAGCTGGAACTTGACCTGTCCGGTGATACGGACCAAGCTGCAGCAGCAGCGCTGGTCCAGCAGTCCGCCGTCGTGCATGCCCTGAGCAAGCACTTCGAAACTGAGCTCGCCGCCATCAAGGCCGACGCTTTGTTGACCACTCTTGAACTGCCCGTAGCCAGGGTGCTCGCGCAGATGGAACTGACCGGTATCTTCGTTTCCACGGATCGCATGGACGAACAACTGGCCGACCTCACCAAGGTGATCGAAAATGCCCAGGAGCAGGCCTTTGCGGCGATCGGTCATGAGGTCAACCTGGGTTCACCCAAGCAGTTGCAGACCGTCCTGTTCGAAGAACTGGGGCTGCCAAAGACCAAGAAGATCAAGTCCGGCTACACCACCGATGCCGCATCCCTGAAGGGCCTGCTGGAGAAGACCGGCCACGAATTCCTGGTCCAGCTCATGGCGCACCGTGAGTCCTCCAAGCTGGCCCAGATGGTGGAAACGCTCAAGAAGTCGGTGGCCGACGACGCCCGCATCCACACCACCTACGCGCAGAACATAGCGGCCACGGGTCGAATTTCTTCCAACAACCCCAACCTTCAGAACATCCCGGTACGAAGCGAAGAAGGCCGCCGGGTTCGAGGAATCTTTGTGGTCAGCGAGGGCTACGAGTGCCTGTTGTCGGCCGACTACTCACAGATTGAAATGCGCATCATGGCGCACCTTTCCGGCGACGAAGCCCTGATCCAGGCGTATCGCGACGGCGAGGACCTGCACCGTTTCGTAGGTTCCCGGATCTTCAACGTGGAGCCGTCCGAAGTCACCAGCGCCATGCGCTCCAAAGTAAAGGCGATGTCCTACGGACTCGCGTATGGCCTGACGTCCTTCGGTCTGTCCAAGCAGTTGGAAATTTCCGTGGACGAGGCACGTACGCTCATGAAGGACTACTTCGATCGCTTCGGCGGCGTACGCGATTACCTGCGCGGCGTCGTGGACCAAGCAAGGCTGGACGGCTACACGGCAACGATCGAAGGGCGGCGCCGCTACCTTCCTGACCTGACCAGCACCAATCGGCAGGCTCGCGAAGCAGCAGAACGCATCGCCCTCAACTCGCCCATCCAGGGCTCTGCAGCTGACCTCATCAAGAGGGCCATGCTGGGTGTCTCGGCCGAGCTTGCCAGCCAGGGCTTGAAGTCCCGGATGCTGCTGCAAGTCCACGATGAACTTGTCCTGGAAGTCGCTCCGGGGGAGCGGGAAGCCGTGGAGAAGCTGGTCATCGACCAAATGGGATCAGCCGCCGAGTTGTCTGTTCCATTGGATGTCCAGATTGGCGTCGGGTCCAGCTGGTACGAGGCCGGACACTAGTCCACCCCTGATTTCACGCAACGCCGCAGGGCGCGCCGCCGAGATGGTGGCGCGCCCTGCGGCGTCTGGCTAGGCTCGGAAACGTGGCTGAACCCAACGAACCGACCTCCCAAAAGTATTCCGTCCAACGTTTCCCCGCTGTCGCCGACAAGAACGACTCGGCCGGCTATAACCGATGTGCCAACTGGGTGCAGGCTGTTTCCCACGGATTCCACCAGCAACGGCGGGATGACGAGTACCTCGCAAAGACCCTCGCCGCCTATCAGGCTGACGGCCGTGAGCTGACAGGCGTCTACACCAACGGCCCCGTTCCGGAGCATTCCCTTGGAGCCGATGTTCCTGTGGCAACCTACGCCACCATGCGCAAGGCTTTGAACATCGGTTTTGGCAGGCAACTCGAATCCAATCTCGTTACTGCTGTGACAGTCCGCGGGACACACCGCCGTCAGGGCATTCTTCGTGGCATGATCACGGCCGATCTGGAGAGCGCCAAGGACGACGGCCTGGCCATGGCCGCGCTGACGGCTTCTGAAGGGTCCATCTATGGTCGGTTCGGATTCGGTGTTGCCACTTTTGAACGCAGCATCAAGGTGGACACCGGCCCACGCTTCAGGATGAAGGGGCAGCCCGAAGGAACGGTGGAAGTGGCCGATCCCTCCGTGCTTATGGACTTGGCTCCACAGGTGTTCGAGCGTGTCCAGCGGCTTTCGCCCGGCTCAGCGGACCGGCAAGAGTACTACCGCCTGCTGGCCGCGGGATCCATTGGCCAAGACGGCAAGCCTGACACCAGCGTCCGTTGCGCCCTTCATTACGACCTCTCCGGAGCGCTGGACGGTTACGTTTCCTACCGTTTCAAAGGGTGGGACCACAAGCCCTACACCATGGAAATCGTGGACCTCGTTGCCGCCACCAATGCCGCTTACCTCGATCTGTGGCGCTTCCTGGGCAGCATTGACCTCATTGAGGACGTCACGTGGGCGGAGGCTCCCGTGGACGATCCCTTGGCATGGGCCCTCGAGGATCCGAGGTGCATCGAAGCATCAGAGATCCGCGACATGCTGTGGCTCCGCATCCTGGATGTTCAAGCTGCCCTGCAGGCCCGGCACTACGCTTCTGCAGGGCGGCTGGTGCTCGAGGTGCGGGACCCCCTGACCCTGGCGGCCGGCACCTGGGTTCTGGAATCCGACGGCGGGACCGCCGTCGTGTCCGAAGCCGCAGGTCAATCTGCGGACCTGAGCATGGACGTTTCCGACCTCGCGTCAATATATCTCGGTGCCGTGTCGCCGGTAACGCTGACCGCAGCCGGCCGCATCCAGGAGAAGTCTGCGGGTGCCGCGTTCCTGGCCGGACAACTGTTCGCAGTGGAGCGCCCCGCGCATTGCCTGACGCACTTCTAGGCTGCGCACTTTCATCACGACATCCAGCCTCACCTAATTAAGGACATCCATGGGGGATTCCAAGCGGCGGCCTTTGGCCGGCCGTCGATCACTGCTGCTTGGAATTGCGGGACTCGCGTCCGCTGCGTTGGCGGCATGCGCACCTGTCGAAGGACCATCTGGAGGGGCAGCCCCATCAGTTCCGCCGCCGACAGGCCCGGCCACCCCACCGCCGTCGATTGCTGCCATATCAAGTGAGCAGGCCGCTGCTGCCCTCGAGCCGACGGCTACGGCCACAGCGTCCGCGGTGCCGGATAAACAGCAGATCCTGGCCGAATTCGCCGGCAGGCGGCCCAAGGAATGGGGGCTGCACATCACCGGAGTGGTGAACAATTCGCCGTCGAAGCACGTGGCACTGACATTCGATGCGTGCGGGGGTCCTGGGGGCACTGCCTGCGACCACGCCCTACTGACGACACTCCGCCGGCTCCATGTCCCGGCGACACTGTTCATCAACAGCCGCTGGGTCCACGCCAACCCGTCGCTCGCCGCCGAACTGGCCGCCGAGCCACTATTCGAACTGGCCAACCATGGCACCCTGCACCAGCCCCTCTCCGTCAACGGGAGATCGGCCTACGGGATCCCCGGAACAGCCAACGCAGCTGCTGCCTATGACGAGCTGATGGGAAACCAGGAGCTGATGCAGCAACTCACCGGCATCGCTCCCGGGTTCTTCCGGCCGGGAACAGCCTTCTACGACGACGTCGCTGTGGACATGACGCGAAGGCTGGGGATGCTGCCGGTCAACTTCACTATTAATGGAGACGGGGGAGCCACCTATCCGCCTGGCACCGTCGCGGGTGAAGTGGGCAGGGCGGCTGCCGGTGACATCGTCATCTCGCACTTCAACAGGCCTGCCGCAGGCACGGCCGAAGGTTATGCGCGCACGTTGCCGGGGATGCTTGAGCGGGGCATCACCTTCGCCCGCCTACGGGACGTACTGACCCTGTGACACTCCTTTTGACCCTGCTTTGCCATTGCGACTAGAATAAACGGGCGTGTACTACGTGCATGCATCCATTTGTACTAATCCACAAATCAGGATGACCCGGTATTTTGCCGTGTTCTGCCGTCCGGACCCGGGCGGCAGCGGTTTGCCTGACCGACTCACTATCCACAACGGAGCCCCTACTACATGACCATCACCTCCACCGAGAAGCCCGGTACCCCCGTAGTCGCTATTAACGACATCGGTACCGCTGAGGACTTCCTCGCAGCTGTCGACGCCACCATCAAGTACTTCAACGACGGAGACCTCGTCGAAGGTACCGTCGTCAAGGTCGACCGCGACGAAGTTCTGCTCGACATCGGTTACAAGACCGAAGGTGTCATCCCTTCCCGCGAGCTTTCCATCAAGCACGATGTTGATCCCGGTGACGTCGTCGCCGTTGGCGATCAGGTCGAAGCTTTGGTTCTCACCAAGGAAGACAAAGAAGGCCGTCTGATCCTCTCCAAGAAGCGTGCTCAGTACGAGCGCGCCTGGGGCGACATCGAGAAGGTCAAGGAAGAAGACGGTGTCGTTACCGGTACCGTCATCGAGGTTGTCAAGGGTGGCCTCATCCTGGACATCGGCCTGCGCGGCTTCCTGCCCGCATCGCTCGTGGAGATGCGTCGTGTCCGCGACCTCGCTCCGTACATCGGTCAGCAGATCGAAGCCAAGATCATCGAGCTGGACAAGAACCGCAACAACGTTGTGCTTTCCCGCCGTGCATGGCTCGAGCAGACCCAGTCCGAGGTTCGCTCCACGTTCCTCAACAAGCTGGAAAAGGGCCAGGTTCGTCCGGGCGTTGTTTCCTCCATCGTCAACTTCGGTGCCTTCGTGGACCTGGGCGGCGTAGACGGCCTGGTTCACGTTTCCGAGCTGTCCTGGAAGCACATCGACCACCCGTCCGAGGTTGTCGAGGTTGGCCAGGAAGTCACCGTC